>CAZTCS010000023.1:0-33381 GCA_964611995.1 uncultured Sediminibacterium sp.
GCTTCTCCTGAACAATTGTTGCAGGGTCGTACTGCCGGTGTACTTGTAACACCATCAACTGGTGAGCCAGGTGCCGCAGCGACTATCAACATCAGGGGTACTGGTTCTATCAGTGGTGCACAGGAACCTTTGTATGTAATTGATGGTGTGCCCCTGATTCAGGGTGGTACACTGGGTACCAACAACAGTGGTGTTGAAGGTGGAACTTCTGCCAAAAACCCGCTGATCTTTTTGAACCCAACAGATATTGAAAGTATTACCGTGCTGAAAGATGCATCGGCTGCTGCTATCTATGGTTCAAGAGGTGCAAATGGTGTAATCCTTATCACAACCAAACAAGGTAAAGGTGGTAAAGGTGGTGTATTCTCTTATGGAGCATCTACTACTATCGCTTCTACTGCCCGTCGTTACGACCTGATGAAGCCACAGGATTTCCTGCTTGCTGCTAAAAAAGCGAATATCGATGGTGGTGCTGATCCAATTGCTGCTGGTGCTGCAGTTGCTTTGATCGATAAAGGAGCTAACACAGACTGGCAGGATGAAATTTTCAGAACTGCTATTTCTCAGAACCATAACCTTAGCTGGTCTATGAGCAGCGGTGGTACTACTGCCCGTTTAAGTGGTTCTTATGATAATCAGGAAGGTATTGTAAAAAATACCGGATTAAAAAGATTGACTGGTCGTGCTAACCTGAGCCAAAAAATGTTGAAAGACAAATTGAAGCTCGAAGCTAACATGACAATGTCTAGAACAGAAAACTCTTACGCGCCGCTTTCTAATAATGCCGGTTACCAGGGTAGCTTATTGGGTGCTGCACTTCAGTACAACCCAACAAACCCTGTTTACAATCCAGATGGTAGTTTCTACCAGACAGGTGATCAGCGTAACCCAACTCAGATGTTGGCTTATTTTACCGACAACGATTATATCAATCGTTTCCTGGGTAACTTCTCAGCCAGCTATCAGATTACCAAAGACCTGAGCTATAAAGTAGTATTAGGTTTAGATAATTCTAAATCTCAGCGTACTTCATTTGCTGACCCACGTTTGGGTACTGGTGCATATGGTGGTACCGTAAATATTTTTGGTAAAGATTATGGTAACCAGATCCAGGGTAATGGTCGTACAACCAGACAAAATCTGGAGACCAAATCTCAACTGGTTGAACATTATCTTACTTATGACAAAACCATCAACGATAAGCATGCTATCAATGCTATTGCTGGTTATTCTTACCAGAGCTTCCAAAACCGTTACAACGGTTCTTTTGGATGGGGTGTAAAAACACCTGTTGTAGGTCCTAAAGATGTATTTGTAAAAGACTTCTCAGCCTTTAACAACTATGCAAACTTTGTTCCCAACTTTGATAAGAACGAATTACAATCAGTATTTGGTCGTTTGAACTATACTTATAAAGACAAATACTTCTTTACAGTAACAGTAAGATCTGACGGATCTTCTAAATTCGGTTCTAACAACCGTTACGCTACATTCCCTGCATTTGCTTTCAAATGGAGAGTATTAGAAGAAGGTTGGGCACAGAAATTATTTGGTGGCTTCCTAAGCGACCTGAGCTTCAGAGCTAACTATGGTAAACTGGGTAGCCAGGATAACCTGGGTTCTTATGCGGCACTTAACTTACAGCAAACATTTGATGTAGGTGCTGGTCCTGTAACCCGTTTCATTCAGCAGGGTAACCCTAACCTGAAATGGGAAGAAGTTGCTACTACTGGTGTAGGAGTTGATTTCACTACCAAAGACAGAAGATTATCTGTTACCGTAGATTACTATAACAATAACCGTAAGAACATGTTGTTCTTCGCACCAACTCCGGGTGGTTTCGCACCAACTGCGAACTGGTGGATTAATTTAGATGGTAAAGTAATCAACAAAGGTTGGGAAGCAAGTGTTAACTATCGTGCTATCCAGGGTAAGAAATTTAGCTGGGATATCAACTATAACATGACTACTGTTAGCAACAATATCGAAGGTTTACCAACACCGATTAATACAGGTGGTGTAAGTGGACAAGGTCTGACTGGTGCATTCGCACAAACACTGACCAACGGTTCACCAATCTTTACCTGGTCAATGCCAGTATTTAATGGCTTTGATGGTAATGGAAACGCTCGTTATGCTGCTGGTGCTTCAAACCAACTGGTTGGAACTGCGTTACCTAAGTTTTTTGCCGGTTTAACCAACAATTTCTCTTTAGGCAGATGGAACCTGAGTGTATTCCTGAATGCAATTACTGGTTTCAAAGTGTATAACAATACTGCTAACGCGTTGTTCCTGAAAGGAAGTTTACGTAATGGCCGTAACGTTACAAATGTTATCGGTAACGGACCAGAAAATCCATTCAACCCGGGTTCTGTTTCTACACGCTTCCTGGAGAAAGGAGATTTCATCCGTCTTGCTAACGTAAACCTGAGCTATGCATTTAACCTGAAGAAAAGCAGTCTCTTCAAATCAATGTCAATCTTTGCATCTGGTCAGAACCTAGCATTGATTACAGGTTACTCTGGTATCGATCCTGAGGTGAACGTAGATAAGAACATCAATGGTATCCCTTCACGTGGATTTGACTATACGCAATATCCAAGACCAAGGGTTATCACAGTAGGTCTTAATGTTGGATTTTAATCAATAAAAACTGAAGTAATGAAAAATATAATCAAAAGTAGATTTATACCGGTGCTTACCGCTGTAACTGTACTTAGCATATCATGCTCCAAGCTTGATCCAAAGCTGGAAGCACCAAACTCAATCGCACCAAACACAGCCGGTGGAGCACCTACTGCTCCGTCTATCGCTGCGGTGTACGAACAATTAAACCAATTAACCGGTGGCCAGGGTAACTGGTTCGGTTTACAGGAACACTCTACCGATGAAATCATGGGCCCAACACGTGGTACCGACTGGGATGACTTCGGTACATGGCGCCGTCTGCACCTGCACACCTGGGGTCCTGATCATAACCAGATCAACGATACCTGGAATGGCTTGAACGGTGCTTTGTTCCA
Organism: uncultured Sediminibacterium sp.; assembly: GCA_964611995.1. Classification (GTDB taxonomy): domain Bacteria; phylum Bacteroidota; class Bacteroidia; order Chitinophagales; family Chitinophagaceae; genus Sediminibacterium. The sequence continues at coordinate 3,024 of CAZTCS010000023.1, forward strand.
AACAACACTGGTTGCTGAAACAGCATCAGGCTTAACTAAAGCTGAAGGACAGTTCCTGCGTTCATTCTTCCGCTTACTGGTTTGTGATATTTATGGTCAGGTTCAAACACGCCCTGCAACAGCTGCAGCAAATGTGATTCCTGATGTTATGACAAGATCAGCAGCGATTGATGCGATTACCACAGAACTGGAAGCTTCAGTTGCGGCTTTACCAACTTTTACTCCAGCATTGCGTGGTCAGGTTACCAAAGAAGCAGCTTATGCTTTATTGGCTAAAGCTTACCTGAACAAAGCTGTTTACAAACAAGCTCCTACATCACCAGCTGGTCCTTATTCATTCGCAGCTGCTGATATGAATAAAGTGATCGAGTATTGTAACTTAGTTGCAGCAAATGCAAGCTTTGCAATCGATGCTAACTACTGGGATAACTTTAAATGGGACAACGGTACTCAATCATCTGAAAACATCTTTGTACGTAAATCAGGTGGTGATGCGAGAGCAGGTAACGGTGCTAACCTTGTTTGGCAGACTTGCCAGAGCTGGCACTACAACCAACGTCCATCAAGCTGGAACGGTTTCGTAACACTGTCTCAGTTCTATGATAGCTTTGAAGATGTTGACGTTCGTAAATCAACTGCACTGGCTGGCTATACAAACCTTGTTGGTTCTAACGCTGGTTTCATTGTAGGTCAGGCACGTGGTCCGGTTAACCCAACCAATCCTAAAGAACCAGGATCAATTGGTAATCCAATTGGTAACCTGTACGATAGAAGTGGTAACCCATTGGTATTTACCCGTAACGCTTCTATCTTCTTCAACGGTGAAGCAAGCGGTATCCGTGTAAATAAATTTCCACTTGATCCTTCAACTATCAATGATGGCGGATGGAGCAGTGCGAATGAGTTTCCTTTCTTACGCTTCTCTGATGTACGTCTGATGAAAGCAGAAGCTTTATTAAGAGGTGGTACAACAGGTGCTAATGGCGAAACTCCGCTGACTATCGTAAACAGCATTCGTGCTGCGAGAGGTGCTTCAGCACTTGCGTCAGTTAACTTATCTGCTTTACTGGCTGAAAGAGGTCGTGAACTTTACCTCGAAGGTCACAGAAGAACAGATATGATTCGTTTCGGTGCATTCAACGCTCCAGTTGAAGAAAGACCAAACGCTTCTGATGCTTACAAAGTGGTATATCCAATACCTACTACCGCATTGGCTTCTAACCCTAACCTGAAGCAGAATTTCGGTTATTAATAGATGTGCGACCATTAATTTTAAGCCGGTCAGATTTTTTCTGACCGGCTTTTTTTATAACATATATATACGCATTTCCGCCACTATTATTTGTTATTTTAGCATATGATGATGCAGAAAAGAAAATGGTTGTTGATTGCTTGTTTAGCCAGCTTTGCAGCCTGCTCAGAAACCAAAGAAGACACCGTCTTCACACGTGTTACCGACTCTAATATTCAATTCAGGAATACACTCACAGAGTCTGAATCATTTAATGTATTCAAATACCGTAACTTCTATAACGGCGGTGGAGTAGCTACAGGCGATCTCAATAACGATGGATTACCTGAAGTGTTTTTTACCGCTAACCAGGGCACCAATAAATTATACCTGAATAAGGGAGATTTAAAATTTGAAGACATCACCACAAAAGCAGGTATTACCTATAATAATGAATGGAGTACCGGAGTGGTGTTTGTAGACATCAATGCAGATGGATGGCTCGATATTTATGTATGCAATGCCGGTAATATGCTCAACAAAGCACTGCGGAAAAATAAATTATACATCAACAACAAAGACCTCACTTTTACAGAGCAGGCAGCAAAATACAATTTAGACAACGACGGCTATTCAACCCATGCATCCTTTTTCGATTACGACCTCGATGGCGACCTTGATTGCTTTTTGGTGAATAATAGTCCTATTCCGGTTAATACACTCAATTACGCCAACATGCGTAATATTCCGGAAGCAGAAGCACCTTATGCAGAATTTTTAAAAGGAGGTGGCGACCATTTATTCCGCAACGATAATGGTGTTTACAAAGAAGTAACAAAAGAAGCTGGCATCTACGGAAGTATCATCAGCTTTGGATTAGGTGTTACTGTGGGTGATATAAACCTCGATGGTTATCCGGACGTTTATGTGTCGAACGATTTCTTCGAAAAAGATTACCTGTACATCAATCAGCGCAATGGCACATTCAAGGATGAAATAGAAAACCGCACGCAGCATATCAGCTTCTCTTCGATGGGTGCTGATTTACAGGATATCAACAACGATGGTAAACCAGATATCTTCACTACCGATATGCTACCCGGCGATGATTATCGCCTTAAAACAAATACTTCCTTTGAAGGCTACGATACTTATAAACTAAAACAAGACCAGGGCTTCTACAATCAATTCACCCAAAATGCTTTACAGGTAAACAATGGAGATGGGAAATTCATGGAAACAGGTTTTTACAGTGGTGTAGCAGCAAGTGACTGGAGTTGGGGCGCTTTGATGTTTGATGTAGATAATGATGGCTATTCAGATATCATTGTTTGCAACGGGATATACAGAGATGTAACCGATCAAGACTTCATCGACTTCTTCGCCAATGATGTAGTGAACCAGATGGTGATGAAAGGAAAAAAAGAAGAAGTAAATAATGTGATCGATAAAATGCCTTCGGTACCTATACCCAATAAAGCATTTAAAAATGAAGGCAATCTCCGTTTTACCGATGCAGGAAAAAAATGGGGACTTGATTTACCCACTTTCTCCAATGGTGCATCTTATGCCGACCTCGATAACGATGGCGACCTTGACCTGGTAATCAACAATGTAAATCAGGATGCGTTGGTTTACCGTAACAATAGCAGAAACGACACTTCTTATGAATACCTTGCGGTACAATTAAAGTATCAGCAACAAAACCCATTCGCCGTTGGTAGCACCATCAAAGTATTTGCGGGTGATCAGGTAATTACCAGAGAATTAATACCCAGCAAAGGTTTTCAATCATCTGTAGAATACAAACAAACCATTGGGTTAGGTACAAGGCATGCCGATTCTATTCAGGTACTTTGGCCAAATAAAAAACTTACAACAGTTTTAAATCCAGCCGTTAAAGAAATCATCACCATTCAATACGACAGCAGTAGCGCAAGAAATAATGCTTTCGATTATGAAAAACCGCAAAGCCCTTTATTAAGTCCAGTACAAACTACTTTCGAATCACATAAGGAAGATGAACATGTTGATTTCTATCAGGAAAGAAATATTCCTTTTATGTTATCAAAACAAGGGCCGAAAACTGCTGTGGGAGATGTGAATGGAGATGGAATGGATGATGTATTTATCGGAGGTGCTGTTGGACAAGCTTCGCAACTATACCTGCAAACGGCAAAGGGGTTTGCAAAGAAGACTACGCCCGATTTTGAAAGGTTTACTTTTAATGATGTTACCGCCGCATTTTTCTTTGATGCGGATCAGGATGGTGATCTGGATCTTTTTGTTGGAGGTGGCGGAAATTTTGCTCCGGCCTCTTCTGAAAAATACCAGCACCAATTATACCTGAACGACGGTAAAGCCAACTTTACGCTGAAGTCAGGTAGTTTCCCCATCAGCCATACCAATACAGGTGTTGCTATATCATTGGATTATGACCAGGATGGTAAGCCAGACATATTTATCGGTAGCCGAAGCGAACCACAAAATTATGGAGCATCGCCACGCAGTTTTCTGTTTCATAACGAAGGCGGTGGAAGGTTTACTGATGTAACAGAAAAAGCCGCACCATTTCTTACCTCATTGGGAATGATCACCGGAGCAACATGGGTTGATCTGAATGCGGATAAAAAACAGGAATTATTGATAGTGGGTGAGTGGATGTCACCAAAAGTTTATTCATTTAGTAATGGTCAATTCAAACCACAAAATTCTGGGTTGGAAGATGCATTGGGCTGGTGGCAATCTGTAACTGTTGGTGACCTAAACGGTGATGGATTTCCCGATCTGGTTTTGGGAAACCTCGGACAGAATTTTTATTTACGTCCTGATCTCACCAATCCCGTAAAACTTTGGATAAAAGATTTTGATCAGAATGGTACTATCGATAAAATTTTCAGCCATACACTTAACGGCAAGGAAGTGCCGGTATTCATGAAAAAAGAAATTACCGATCAGATTCCATCCCTCAAAAAAACGAATCTTAAACATTCGGAGTATGCCAATAAAACCATTGAACAAGTTTTCAATGACGGTTTAAAAGGCGCGGCTACCTTGGTCGTAAATAATGCAGCCAACTCAATCGCCATCAACGATGGTAAAGGGAACTTCAAATTACAGTCATTACCATATATGGCCCAGCTTTCCTCAATCGAAGCTGCGGTAATCACCGATATCAACCAGGATGGGAAAAATGATATTGTAGTAGCAGGAAATTTCTTCGATCTGCTTCCTCAATTCTGCAGTATCGATGCATCTTATGGCCAGGTATTAATTAATAAAGGTGGAAACGGCTTTGAAGCATTGTCTTGTCTGGCATCGGGTTTAACCGTAAAAGGTCAGGTAAGAGATATGGCCATAGTAAACCAGAAAAATAAAAAGGGGTTATTGTTTATCCGGAATAATGATACGCCATTGTATTATCATATCAATACAATAGCAAATCAAACGCCAAACAAGCCTGCAAAATAATCGCATGAAACTAAGAACGCTTAATTATAGTATTGGCCTGTTGGTGATTTTAATGGCTGGCTGTTCACAGAAAAAAACGGCTTCACTATTTGTTCCGTTAACACATGAACAAACAGGCTTACACTTCAGTAACAAAGTGCAGCCTACACCTTCATTCAACCTGTTTTCCTACATGTATTTTTATAATGGTGCAGGTGTAGGTGCTGGTGATTTTAACAACGATGGCTTAATCGATTTGTTTTTTGCGGCCAACCAACAGCCCAATGCACTCTACCTCAATACTGGTAAGCTTAATTTTAAGGATGTTACCGCAGAATCAAAAATACCCTCCGATGGTAACTGGAGCACTGGTGTTTCGGTTGTAGATATTAATAACGATGGGTTACTCGATATCTATGTTTGTAATGTCGGCAATTATAAAACCTTAAAAGGAAAAAATCAGCTACTTGTTTGTCAGGGTATCACCAACGGAGTGCCGGTATACGAAGATAAAGCGGCTGATTATGGACTTGATTTTTCCGGGTTTAGCACACAAGCAGCTTTTTTAGATTACGATGCTGATGGTGACCTGGATATGTTTCTCTTAAATCATTCCGTGAATCATGACGGTAATTATGCACCAAGAGGGCTCTTTGAGCATACTTATGATTCGCTTGCCGGACAAAGACTTTATCGCAACAACCAGCAGATAGGAAAGGATGGAAAGAAAAGGATCGGATTTTCAAATGTTACCAAAGAAGCGGGCATTAATGGTAGTAAAATAGGTTACGGTTTAGGGGTTACTGTTGCAGACATCAACCTCGATGGCTGGCCCGACATTTATGTAGGTAATGATTTTCATGAGAATGATTACCTCTATATCAACCAACAAAATGGAACATTCGCTGAACAGGGCAGTAAGCAACTGATGCATACCAGTCAGTTTAGTATGGGTGTTGATGTTGCAGATGTAAACAATGATGCCTATCCTGAAATAATATCCATGGATATGCTTCCTTATGATCCCTATATGCTAAAACGTTCTTTGGCGGAAGATGATTATAATATCTTTCAGCAAAAACTGCAATACGGCTATACCTACCAATATGCACGGAACAACCTGCAATACAATAGAAAGAATGGCATGTTTAGTGAAGTTGGTCAATATGCAGGTGTACACGCAACCGATTGGAGCTGGGCTTCTTTATGGATGGATTTTGACAATGATGGTTTGAAGGACCTGTTTGTATCAAACGGTATTCCTAAAAGGATGAACGATATTGATTATGTGAATTATGTTTCCGGTGATGAACTACAACAAAAATTAAAACAGAATACCATTCAGGATAAGGATCTTTCTTTGATCAGTAAGTTTCCTGAGATTAAAATACCCAATCAGTTTTTCCGTAATACCGGAAACCTTAAGTTCCAGAATCTGACGGATAGTATTCAAAACAATCTTCCAACATTCTCAAATGGCTCCGTTTATGCTGATCTGGATAATGATGGAGACCTTGATCTGGTGGTAAACAATATCAATGATCCGGTACTTGTTTATGAAAACAAAACCAATACAACTGGTCAGGAGAAGAATTTTGTAAAGGTTCAACTGAAAGGAGATTCAAATAATGTAAATGCACTGGGCGCCAAATTATTACTTTACGCAAAAGACCAGTTATATACTTATGAGCAATATCCGGTGCATGGTTTTCAATCGAGTATGTTATTGCCTTTGCAGGCTGGGTTAAAAAATATACAGGTTGATTCTGCATTAGTGATCTGGCCCGACAGAACCTGGCAACCTGTGCAACTTGCAAATGAAAACATGGTGAAGCTTTCTTATAAAAAGGGACTTCCAGTATTTGATTTTGCACAACGATTTGCTAAGACAGGCGATACTAAACAAAATTTGCTTGAAGACATAACTACTACAACCGGGATTAATTATAAGCACCAGGAAAATGTCTTTAATGAATTCGACAGGGAGCCATTGATACCACATATGGTTTCCACGGAAGGTCCGGCTTTAGCCGTTGCTGATATTAATGGTGATGGACTTGAAGATGTTTTCATAGGTGCTTCAAAAGGAAATAAGAATGCTGTTTATACCCAAACAGTATCTGGGAATTTTACCAGAATGAACCAACCTGCTCTGGCAGCAGATTCAATGTGGGAAGATGTGGACGCGATATGGGTTGATGTAAACAACGACAAAGCCATAGATCTGGTAATTGCAACAGGAGGTAATGAGTATTATGAGAATGATGAACACCTCAGACCTTTATTATACTTAAATGATGGCAGGGGTAACCTGCGGAAAAAAGAGAATGCTTTTGCAGAAATTGTAAATACACAGAGTAAAGTAATTGCGAACGATATTAATGGAGATGGGTTTGTTGATTTATTCTTTGCAGGAAGATCAGTGCCATGGGCCTATGGAATGACACCAAGATCTTATTTAATGCTGAATGATGGTTATGGTAACTTCAGGGATATCACACAGGCTTATGCGCCTGCACTTGTACAACCAGGACTGATAACAGACGCACAATGGATAGATATGGACAAGGACCAGCAAAAAGATTTGCTCGTCGCTTACCAGTGGGGAGGTATTGAATTGTTTTTGAAAAAACAAAACAGCTTCGAACGGAAAATGATTACTACCAAGAAAGGTTGGTGGCAGTCGATCTACGCGGATGATATAGACCAGGATGGTGATATAGACCTGATAGCAGGAAATTTTGGTTTGAACAGTCGCATAACAGCCTCAGAAAAATACCCTGTGAGAATGTATATGAACGATTTCGACGATAATGGTAGGGTAGAACAGATTATGACCTATTTCGTTAATGGAACGGAAATGCCTTTATCGAGTAAGCTGCAACTGGAAAAATCGATACCAGTACTCAGGAAAAAATATTTATACGCTGCCGATTTTGCCAAAGCCGAACTGAAACAATTATTTGCACCCCAAAAGTTTGAGAAAGCTTATCAACTTGAAACAAATTGTTTTGAACACCTGTTATTATTGAATGAAGGCGAACTTAAATTTAGTGCGCAGGCATTACCACAAGAAACCCAGTTCAGTCAATTAAGGTCAGTGATCAAGGTTGAAAACAATGGCAGTCCATACTGGTTAACAATGGGCAATTATTACGAAAACAATGTTGAAATCGGCCGGCAGGATGCAGACTTTAGTACGCTGTTGCAATACGTAAAAGGAAAAGGATTGGTAGCGAGTAATGTGAAATCCGCATTAATTACCGGACAGGTACGAAAAGCTAAACCTATTTTAATTAGAAATAGTAAGGCTTATATTCTTGCCAGAAATAATGATGCAGTAGTTGTATTACAAAACCGGTCTACTGAAAAACAGGGTAATTAATGGTAGTGAGCCATTTGGTGCTGTCTTTTTCCGTAACCCTATTGGTGAGTAATCGCTCAAAGGAAATGGCCGGAGATACTTTTCTATAATCATTTACATAGTACTGAACGGCTTGTCTGCATTTTTGAATCGCTGAAGGGCCACCTTTTACCTGCGAAACAACAATATTGCCAAGCATCATTTGTTTCAACAGAAATTTTCCTTTGGTTGGCAGATCCCTGTCTGTCGCCAATGCAACCATTACCATGTATTTGCTTTCACCTTCTTTTGAAATGTTTAAAATCGGATCATTGACAACTTTACCATTTTCAGCAATTACATAGTCTTCAATTTCTTTGATCAGTGCATATACCTCTTCCATACCAGGCTGGTGATCGAAATACTTGCTGGTAGATACATAAGATGAGTTGGGTACTTTCCCCAGTTTTATGTCATACCCGTATACTTTCTTTACATCAGATAAGGCTATACTTATATTGTTGAACAGTTCATTCATAATTTTTGCTGTTCCACCTGCCCATATTTTTTGAAATACTTTACTAAAAGGGTTATTTGAAAGCGAAACCGTAGCTGTCATTGTAATAGCCGTTTCTGCATTATAAGTAGCGATTGATTGAAATGAAAAATTGATGGGTTGATTATCTAAACTGCCCGTTAGTTCAAAACCATTCAGCAATATTGTTTTGATATTAAACGTAGCTTTTTTGTAAGTGATTGCGCTATCATTTACCATTTCACCTGGCCACCATCTGCTCCAATCACCTTTATTTACAATAACCCTTGAAATACCATCAAAAGGTATTGGGGAATTTATTTTTACAGAATAGGTTTTATTGGAAGGAATCAAAAATCCAACGATAGTTATAATCACCAGTAATGACACTATAATCAGCAAGAATCGTTTCATAAGTCAAAATCCGTTTAGTATTCAAATGTAAGATAGTAAGTAGCTTTGAGAGTAAATGCTCTGGGCTTATTTGTTTAAAAATACCTTGTTGAAATAATTGCCAATTTGTTGTCCTTGTTTTTGTCCATTCATCACCGCAGAACGATAATGTATACCGCCATACATACGACTCATGCTTACTTCATCAGAGGCTGCTTCAAGAGAAGTAAAACTTCTTTCGAGGCCAAGGTATTTAAGTTCCGTAGTATCATGAAAAGCTGTACCCTTCCCGAATATCGCTGACAAAACAGTTGCAGCGGCTGCGGATATAACACTATGTCCACTGGTATATTCCGGAAATGGAGGCGTTTGCAGTAAAGTGTTCCATTCGGAAGCTATATGTTCCCTGATGACAGTAACTGGTCTTACGGTTTTACTAGAATACTTTTCCTCCCAGGTGGAAACAAATGCATCAAAAACAGCTGCGGACGCAAGTGCATAAGCCTGCGCAATTGCAAGTTCCTGCTTATTAGATTGTTTTCCCAGAATGCCAATAATTCCCATCCAGTGACCAACAGGGGTAGTTTTTTTGTTACCATACATAAGATGCCCCTTATGTTCAGATACGAAAGGATTATCATCCCAATATTTAGCAATCAGTTTTTGTTCATCGGTAAGGGTTTTGCTCATATCATACACTTCAATTAATTCCTTATAATATTGACTTGATGGATCGAGACTATAGGCTGGAGGTCTTACTGGTTTAAACTGTGAAGCAGAATCCATCAGAAGGGGTTTAATATATTGCCAATTTGGTTCAACCGCTTCTTCATAATCGGGAGGTGTTTGTTGCCAGATGCCTGTTTCTTTCAATACACTGAACTTGGGCATTCCACGTGTTAGCTTATAGCCATCATTTCCAGCGCGCTCCAGTATAACAGCAGCAATTTCTTCACCCCAGGCAATAGATCTTGTTTTTATTTCGTCGGCTATGTTTTCAAAATTAACCAGCAGTTGTTCCCTGCTTTTTTGGATACTGTCTTTAGAAAACACCAATGCCTCTGCTACTTTCATAAATGCAATCACCGCAGAAAGCCGGAAATCATACAACGCAGTACTGTCTTTTAGGATTGGCTGTCTGAATCCTTTCAAAGCCGGTAACATACTTTTATACGCTTTGTCTGACGGACAAAGTGCTTCATAATACGCAATATTACTGTAGGCATACATGCGACTAGCGACAGGCGGATTTACGATGTCGTAAACAATGGCATCGGTAAGTTTTTGCTCGCAGTCATATATCAAGGATTTTCCTTTGTATATAGTTTCATTGTTGCCTGATTGGCAGCTATACAATAAGGCGCATAGCATGATCAATAAGCATTGCTTACTACTGAAAAAACGTTTCATGCATTTAGGGTTTAACAGTTCTGCTAATTTTATTTCCGGTATAAATATCTACGGATTTAATTGCGTTACTAATGGTTAAAAAGCGAGCCGACTGTGAAAGAAATCCCTGCCCATAAGTATATTCCTCTTTTCTTTTCTGCCCGTTTTTCAGGTGAACTATTGCATAGGATTCATTTGCGGCTAATTTTGTAAAGCTGCCTGTATAATTTTCAGCACGGAAAAGCTTTAATAAATCACGATTCTGTCCGGCTGCGATGGCCATTTTATCATTTACCATTAGGTTTACAAGTGATCTTCCATTGGCAGGGGTATAAAATCCGGATTGAGCAATGGATAAAGTATTGAACCCTTTCTTGCCATTATTTAATAGTACCAGTCCATTCAACGCATCATGCTTTCCAAGAAATGGTGCCATGGCAAATTCATTTCCGGTCAATGCAAGGTCAATCCAACCATCGCCGTTCATATCTGTTGCTACGATACCATATACTGGGGCAAGTTGGGCCTCAGCAGGTAAACTGTGTATTTCAAAATTAAAGTAGCCTTTGTTTTCAATCCAGGCATGTTGCAAATAGTTGGCACTTGCCTGGTAAGCATCTTTTATTACGGCTGCAGGAAATAGCTGACTCATATCTGCATTAGCATAGCTACTGTAATTTGGATAACGTTCTTTCATCACACTCATTTCCCTGAGTAGCATATCTCTTCCGGCAAGTGGAAATTCTTTTACTTCTGCTCCTACTTGTGCAGGAAGCCAGTGACTAAATATGGCATCGAAACTGGTGTTGTTGTCGAAATCTTTTCCATATACTTTTAAGGGGTATTGATCTGATGCTTTTAAGAAACCATTACTTCCGTAATTACCTGCCACATAATCCATATCACCATCATTGTCTAAATCAGCTGCAACAATACTATTCCACCAACCTTTGTATGTATCAAGTGGTGTAGTTGTTTTAGTAAGAGAAGAACCTGTATTCTTTAGTAAGAGAATATTTCCCCAGTCGCTGGTAAGTAGTAAATCAATTTTTCCATCATTGTCTGCATCAGACCAAACAGCAGCGGTTATCATACCAATGTTTTGGAGATCAGGAGCAAACTTGCTGGTTACGTCCGTAAAGCTTATTTGTCCTTTTTTGGAATCATTGCGATAAATAAAACTACTGGTTGGCAAAGGATATCTTCCCGGTATAACCCTTCCACCTATAAATAGATCTATATCCCCATCCTGATCGTAATCTGCCCCCACTACACAACTTTTAGTAGATCGGTTATTGGTGAATGTTGTATTTATTTCTGTGAAATTTCCTTTCCCATCATTTTCATAGAAATGATCTGTATAGGCTTTTGTCTGTGGTTGGTTTTCCGCACCACCTGAAACGATAAATATATCCAGGTCATTATCACTGTCGGCATCTAATAATATGATACCTGCATCATCCTGGTATTGCGGCATATCAGAACCGGGTAATTTTTTTCGTGTGAATTTTCCCACAGAGGATTGCATAAAAATACTGGCATGGAAAGGAGATCCGCCACCACTAACAATATCGTCGAGTCCATCACCATTTACATCACCCACCGCTAGTGAAGGTCCATATTGGGTGAGTTTATGCGGAAGTAAACGTTGAATGTCAAAGTCTATAAAATCAACTTCAGAAAATCCATAGTTGATACCAGCTGCAGTGGTGATATCCAACCATACTGAACCATTGTTTTCAATAACAGATGTATTAGTGTCTAGCGTGGCGTTACCTGCGTTGAATAATAACGTAGTATTCGCAGCTAGATTTTTCCTTATTTCCTGCTTGCCATCCGGCCATATAACTTTAATAGAATCGATCCGTTCATTTTTGCCTAAACCAAAATGAATGGTTTGATCAACTGTTGATAAATAACCCCTGTAAGGAGAATGTTCAATCGATTGGTGTCCCTCTGGTGTATAAACATGCACTTTAGCACCAAAGCCTGCTAAATTCTGATTTGTTCCTTGTAATCCAACCCGTATATAATTTGACTTTTCCTTTTGTTCCTGCTCTTTATTTTCAATTAAAGTGGCTGGCATATTGGTATTGTTGATTACCAGATCCAGGTCGCCATCATTATCTAAATCGGCATAAGCCATTCCTGCGGAAAAGGTTGGGAAATTAATGCCCCACTCTTTTGTTCTATCGATAAAATGCAGGTCGCCATTGTTCTGAAAAATATAATTACTGATTTTAACAATGGGTAATTGTTTTAGTACTTCTTCAAAGGATGCATTTGCAACTGCATTGTCTCTGTAAGACATAAAATCTTTGTCCGACATATCTTTTGGTAATCCATTGCTAACAAATAGATCTCTCCATCCATCGTTATTGGCATCAAACAATAATGGGGCCCAACTCCAGTCGGTGTTGGCTACCCCACTGTAATAGGCAATATCGCTGAAGGCCGGGCGGTTGATGCTGTCATATCCTGACGGAAGCATTCCTTGGTTTAATTGAAGTGTATTACGTGGGTATTGATAGATGTAACCAAACCTGTCGCTGTTTTGAAAAGTCTGGTAACTGATATCATTGTGCATCATTTTTTGTCTGTAGTTATCTGCGGGCATCATATCTGTTTCAATAATATCTGCCAGACCATCATTGTTTATGTCTGCAATATCATTACCCATAGCATTTCTACTGGTGTGTTTAAAATAGGCAGCACACTGATCTGTAAATGTTCCGTTCTTATTATTGATGTACAGGATGTTGTTCGATAGGTAATCGTTGCTAACATAGATATCTTTCCATCCATCGTTATTAATATCGGCGATGCTTACACCGAGGCCATGACCTTCGATTAGTATGCCTGCTTTTGCAGATACATCTTTGTACACTGGGTGGTTAAGGGAAGAATCAAAATTATTTTCAAGTAGTTTATCTGTATTCGGCCATGTTCCATTTTTTCTTATGGGGCGAAATTCATTTGGGTAAGTGCCATCAAGATCGTTTACTAATAGGTACACATCGAGGTCACCATCATTATCGTAGTCGAAAAATGCGGCCATATGTGTGTTGGAAGCATCATCTAAACCGTAAGCTGCAGCCGATTCTTTGAAGATAGGGATGCCTGTTTTTTTATCTGCTCCCTGGTTTATATACAGTAGATTTTCTCTTGCTGTACTATCTGTAAGAACTGCAGCGCAAACGTAAATATCTTTCCATCCATCGTTGTTAATATCAATCACACTAACACCTTTGCTCCATTTACCATTTCCTCCTACACCAGCTTGGTCTGTAATATCTTCGAATTTCAGATTGCCTTTGTTGAGGAAAAGTTTATTGGATGATCTGTTGGCAGTAAAATAAATATCTGGCAAACTATCATTGTTAAAATCTCCGATACCTACACCGCCACCATTATAAATGTATTCGTAGTTCAATACATTAAGTTCTGGGGTTTCAGTAATAAGGTTGGTAAATTTTAGTCCCGATTTTTCCGGATCAACTTCACGGAATAGGGTATTGGATTGCTTGCATGACGATACAATCATGCAAACGATTGCGGCAAGCATTATGTGCTTCATACAGGGTTTTAGATTAAATTTGAGCTAGCTCAAGTATTTACAAATTAAGCATTATGAAACGATTGCAGCTTATTTACCTCCTATTTTTTTTGGTAGTTTTTAGAGGTGCTAATGCACAGGATCCTTGGAAGCTTACCGTACCATCGGTAAGTGCAGCAAACTACTACGGTGTTACAGTAGCCAATGGAATGATTGGTATTGTTTCTTCACCAGAACCCTTTAAAGTAAAAGAAGTTGTTTTGGCTGGAGCATACGATCAGTATGGTCGGGGAAGGGTGAGTAATTTCCTGCGAAGCTTTAATCTTTTGAATATGCAATTGGGTATCGATGGGCGTAATATAAGTGGTGCAGAAGTGAAGAATATGAAACAGGAACTTGATATGAAGCAGGCTTCTTTTACCTGTTCCTTTGATTATGGCGATAAAGCAACTATAACATATACTTATTATTCATTACGTCATCTTCCTTTCACCGTATTGATGGATGTAGCAGTTACAGCTAAAAAAGATATCCTCGTTAATGCTGCTAGTGTAATGGAAGCGCCGGATGCATTAAAAGATGTACAAAATTATTATAATGAAATTGATCGCCCCCATGTAACCATTAGCCTGCTTACTTCTTCAGCGAAGAGTCCTACTGGAAAATTGTTAATGTGCGCCTCCAATACCTTTCTTTTTTCTGAGCACCATGGTTCAGAGCCAAGGGTAATACATGAAATGTGGGACAATAATATGCACCTCATGAAATTCAATAAGAACCTGAAAGCGGGTACCACTTATCGGTTCTCTATTGCAGGATCTTCAATAACCAGTGCACACCACGATGATCCTTTGAATGAGGCCGAACGTATGACCATTTTTGCAAAACTGGAAGGAAGGGATCGCTTGTTGTCATTTCATACCAAAGCATGGAACGAATTATGGAAAAGTGATATACAAATCGAAGGAGATGCACAGGCACAACAAGATGTTCATAGCATGATGTATCATCTCTATTCTTTTGTAAGAGAAGGTACAGATAACAGCCCTTCTCCAATGGGATTAAGCGGATTGGGTTATAATGGCCATGTATTCTGGGATACAGAATTATGGATGTATCCATCGTTACTGGTATTACAACCAGGTATGGCAAAAAGTATGGTGGAGTATCGTTTCAACAGACTTGCGGCTGCCAAAAGAAATGCGTTTAGTCATGGGTATAAAGGAGCCATGTTTCCATGGGAGAGTGCGGCAACAGGTGTAGAAGAAACGCCGGTATGGGCATTGAGCGGTCCTTTTGAACATCATATTACCGCCTGCGTGGGTATTGCAGCGTGGAATTACTATTGTGTTACGCAAGACAAAGAATGGCTGAAAGAAAGAGGTTGGCCGATACTGAAAGAAACAGCAGATTTCTGGGCAAGCAGGGTAGAACGTAATGGGCCCGGACAATACGATATTAAAAATGTAGTGGCAGCAGATGAGTGGGCGGAGAACGTAGACAACAATGCCTGGACGAATGCCGCTGCAAAAGCAGTATTACAATTTGCAACAGAAGCTGCAGGATTGATTGGGGCAAAAGCAGACAAAGACTGGGTGCATGTTGCGCAGAATATTCCCATACTGAAAATGGAAAATGGTGTTACACGTGAACATGCAACTTACCAGGGTGAAGGTATTAAGCAGGGTGATGTAAACCTGTTGGCATATCCATTAAAAGAAATCAGTGATCCAAAACAGGTGCTCAAGGATCTGGAATATTATGAAACAAGGGTGCCAAATGAGGGAACACCTGCTATGACCCAGGCTATTTTTACCTTATTGTATGCGAGATTGGGGAATGGAGAAAAAGCCTGGAAATTTTTCCAGGATTCTTATCTGCCTAACCTGAACCCGCCTTTCAGGGTAATTGCGGAAACCAAGGGGGGCACCAATCCCTATTTTGCTACCGGGGCAGGAGGTATTTTACAAAGTGTAATGATGGGTTTTGGTGGAATTGACATTGGTTCTAAAGGAATTACACAGATAAAATCGGTATTACCCAAACATTGGAAAAAACTAACATTAACAGGCATTGGGCCCGATAAAAAAACCTTTACAGTTCAATAAATTTATTTATTTTTAGTTGCTTGAAACGACTTGCCACGATAGTATCCCTCTGTTTACTACTGTTTAGCCTTGGTGGCTATCGACTCTTATTGGGATATATGGAGTCGGCTTCTGATAAGGCATTTCAGGCAAGTTTGAACGATGATATCTATGATGAAGCCATGTTGCTTCATATTAAAGTTCCCGCTAGCACACCTTATGGATCTAACTCAATGCAGTACGAAAATGCAACCGGTGAGGTAGATATTAATGGGGTAACTTATCATTTCGTAAAAAGACGTTTTTATAAAGATTCACTTGAATTATTGTGCGTACCCAATATCCAGAAAATCGGCATCCGTAATGCACGGGACGATTTTTTCCGTTTAGCGGGTGATTATAATGCAGGGAACACAACACAGAAATCTTCCAATCAGCATACGGTTCTTAAATTCTCAATTTCAGACTTTACCGGGGATCATTCTTTTTCCTGGCAGTTTAGGGATGTAGCCTCGCAACAAGTTCATATTGTGAAGCAGGAATCGGCTTACCTGTCTGATTATACCAATCGACTTGAGCGCCCACCACAAGCTTAATGCTGGTTCATTAAGCAAGTTTCTTTTTACCTGAATATTCGATTTTCATTAATCTTTTTTATGAGAAAACTCCTGTTGGGGCTCGTATTGATTACCTGTATACAAGCATGTAAACAATCGGCTGATTATAAATCTTATTTGCACAATCCTGCATTGTTTAGTCAAACCGTACATGAATTAAATACGGTTGTAATGGGAAATAATTTCCCGCCTATGGTTGCATCACGCAATTATGCTTATGCTGCCATTGCTGCCTATGAAATAGTAGCGGCCGCCTATCCTGAAAAATACAATTCATTGGGGGGACAATTAATTGGCTTACCAAGGGTAGTGGCACCGGCCATTACTGCCGATATGGATGTAGAACTGGCCACTTTAATGGCTTATATGAAAGTGGGAGAATCAGTGACTTTTCCTGAGGGCAGTATGAAACTATATGAAGACAGCATCCTGCAAATTGCGCGCGACAAGGGACTTAGCGAGCAGGTAGAAACGGCATCACGTATGCTGGCCGATAGTATTGGCGTACAGATTATTCGATGGAGTAAAAAAGATAATTATTTAGAAACAAGGGGTGCGGAAAAATATGCGGTGAAGAAAATACCTGGTCGCTGGGTACCTACGCCACCCATGTATGCATCAGCAGCAGAACCACACTGGGCCGAAATAAGACCCATGGTTATTGATAGTGCTGGTGTATTTGATCCGCCACCACCTCCTGTATTTAATATTACAGATAAAAAGAGCAAGTATTATCAGGAAGTGATTGCCATAAAAAATGCAATCGACAGTTTAACACCTGAGCAGAAACACATGGCCGAATTCTGGGATGATAATCCATTTAAAATGAATGTTACAGGTCATGTAATGTTTGGCAGTAAAAAGTTTTCGCCTCCAGGTCACTGGATGAGTATTGCCGGTATTGCCGCTCAAAAAGCCAATGCCGATTTTGCAACCAATGTATATGGCGTAACCAAAACAGCCATCGCGTTGTTTGATGCGTTTATACAGTCATGGTATGTGAAATATAAATACAATACTGTTAGACCAGAAACGGTGATCAATGAATATATAGATGCGAACTGGAGGCCATATTTACAAACACCTGCTTTCCCTGAATATACTTGCGGACATTCTACCATTTCATCTGCCGCAGCCGAGGCACTTACCAGTGTATTTGGTGATAATTTCTCTTATACCGATTCTACAGAACTTGAATTCGGTATTCCGAACAGAAGCTTTAGTTCATTCAGAGCCGCTGCGGAAGAGAATAACTGGGCAAGATTTTATGGTGGCATCCACTACCACAATTCATGTATCATCAGCACTGATTATGGTCAACGCGTTGGACAAATGGTTGTTAACCGTTTAAAAATGAAAAAATAAACAACGCCGTTGTTGGTCGCTGACCAACAAAAATGCACATGATACAATCAACAAAAGAACCAGTGTTGATCAAAACATTTCATTGAATCAATAAATGATTCGTATGGCGTGCCATACCCGTATTTAACAATCAACACCTAACTGTAAGAAACCTAACCTGAACTAACATGAAAAAAATCATATTCATACTGGCTACTGTTTTTTTTATCCAAACACAAACAAATGCGCAGGGTTGCGTTGCCATCCGTAGCGTAGGTGGTATGTGTACCATCGATCATTTGTTTCCGGATACTACACAGTCAAAATGGAGCTTTAATCTAAATACACGTTATTTCAATTCATTCCGCCATTATGTAGGAACTGTTGAGCAAAAACAACGTATTGCAAACAATACACAGGTAATCAATCATAACTTCTCTACTGACATCAGTTTTACCCGATTCCTGACAAGCAGATGGTCACTTTCATTCGGTATACCTGTTATATCCAATACACGTAGCTCACTTTATGAGCATGGGGGTGCGTCCAGACATTCAACCAGTTCTTTTGGATTGGGGGATGCAAGGGTAACTGCCTATTATTGGTTAACTGATCCGGCTAAGGCAAAGAAATTTAGTCTGCAGGCTGGTTTAGGTATTAAATTACCAACTGGTGATTACAAAGTGCAAGATCATTTTTATACTAACTCAGGAACAAAAGTGGTAGGCCCTGTTGATCAGTCAATCCAATTAGGTGATGGTGGTACAGGGTTTACTGTAGAACTGAATGCACAGCAGGTAGTATCTCGTAAGGTTAGTCTGTATGGAAATTTCTACTACCTCATTAACCCGCGTGAACACAATGGTGTTTCAACTGCAAGAGGTGGTAATCCATCAACAACAGCCCTACTCTATGGTACTGATGTAATGAGTGTGCCAGACCAGTATATGGTTCGCTTTGGGGCCAATTTTACTTTCAACAGATTTACTGTATCTGCTGGTTACAGACATGAATGTGTGCCATCATCCGATCTGATAGGAGGTGATTATGGTTTCCGCAGACCAGGTTATGTAAATTCAATTGAACCAGGTGTTACTTATTCCATGAAAAAAATAAACCTCTATGCTTATGTTCCTGTGGCAGTAGTTAGAAGCCGCACACAAAGCTATGCAGATAAGCAAAGAACCAATATCACAGGCGTTTACGCACAAGGCGATGCAGCTTTTGCTGACTTAGCGGTGAATATTGGAATGAGTTTAAGATTCTAGCGATTATTTTTTTCAGCATTACTCTCTTTTAACTGTTAAGCGCTATCAGCTAATAGCGCTTAGCTATCGTATTTATTATCGACGAAACTAACCGAATATGAAAAAAATAAAATCGGGCTTATGCCGTATGGCTGGTCTGCTCGTAATAATATTTTTATCAAATACCTCATCGTTGGCACAAACGGATATAGATGGTATTATGATGGCAAAAAATAATTACTGCTCTGGTATCATGTACAACTATAGCAGTTGGGATCAATATTGGGAAGGAACACTCAAAAGAAATAACCTGAACCTCGGTACGGTATCAACCAGAATGATTGCTTATATGGGTAATTACGGGGTGTCTGATAAACTGAATATATTGTTTGGTTTACCTTATATCAAAACAAAAGCTACTGCCGGAACACTTCGTGGTATGCAGGGTTTTCAGGATCTGTCGCTCTGGGTAAAATGGATGCCCTATGAGAAAGAATGGGGCAATCAAACACTTTCATTCTATGCTATAGGTGGTGTATCTCTCCCTATGTCTGACTATACACCCGATTTATTGCCCTTATCTATCGGCTTAAGAAGCCGTACGGCTTCTTTAAGAGCTATGGCCGATTACCAGTATGGTAGCTGGTTCGCTACAATTTCAGGTACGTATGTAATCAGAGACAATGTAACACTCGACAGAGATTCGTATTATACTACCCAGCTTCATAATACCAATGAAGTATCTATGCCCGATGCTTCTTCTGTTAATGTACGAGCAGGTTACAGAACAGGTAGAATAGTAGCTGAAGCTGTATGGAACAAATGGACAACCCTTGGTGGGTTTGATATTACCCGAAACAATATGCCTTTTGTCAGCAACCGGATGAATGCTTCCATGATAGGCTTTAATCTTAAATACAATATCGAAAAAATAGCAGGTCTCTCGCTGATAGCCAATGGGAACGTCACTTTAAACGGAAGAAATATGGGGCAGGCGTCATCAATCGGTGGCGGAGCATTTTATATCCTGGATTTTAACAGGAAGAAAAAAACGGAACATAAAGCACCAACCCAAAAATAATCACCATGAAAAAAATTATTATACCCATTATACTGAGCGCTGTTATACTTTCGGTAACAGAAGTTTCCTGTTCTAAAAAAACATCGAATAGAACAAATGATGCACCAATGCTGGCGCCAGCTAATATTGATATTAATGCTGGTACCTGGAAACCGGTGTTATTAACGGGACCAACTGAATTTCCTGTAGCAGCACCTGTAGCGGTTAATACACCGGGCTATATTGCAGAACTGAATGAAATAAAAGGATATCAGCAATCATTAACGGAGGCACAGCAGGAAAAAATTAAATATTGGGGAGCGGGCGCTGTATTAAGATTAAATGAACTCATGCGTGAGCTGGTAGCCAAGTATAACCTGCCACCCTATCAGAATGCTGATGGAACATATCCTTTTCCAAGTGCAGCAAATCCATTTGCATATCCTTTATTTCCATTTGCTAATCCTCCCTACGCTGCTAGGGCCTATGCCTACATCAGTGCCGCACAATATGATGCATTGGTAGCGGCATGGCATTATAAAAAACTCTACAACAGGCCCGCACCGTATAAAACAGATGCATCAGTGAAAGCACTATTGCCACAAACTGATTTGCCAAGCTATCCATCAGAAGATGCAGTATTAGCAGGTGTAACAGCGGAAATGATGAAATTATTGTTTCCGGCAGAGATTGCCTTTATCCAGCAAAAGACGGAAGAGTTGATGCTCGCAAAAATAATGGCAGGATCTGCCACCAGAAGCGATGTAGAAGCGGGAGAAGCATTGGGAAGACTGGTTGCACAAAAGTTTACCGCCAGGGCACGTACCGATAGAGCAGGAACTTCAGCGGGTAATCAAACAGATTGGACCGCCCTTGAAACATCTGCAACAGCCAGAAATGAAATACCCTGGTATAGTCTTGAGTTACCAAAGCGACCACCAATGTTGCCTTTATTCGGAAAAGTAAAACCATTTTTATTTGATGAAGCAACAGTTGTAGCCATCAGACCAGGTCCACCACCATCTACATCAAGTCAGCAGATGAAAACCGAAACGGCTGAGATTCTTGATTTCATCAAGAACCCAACACCGGAAAGAATCAGGATCACACATTTTTGGGCCGATGGAGTAGGTACCGCAACACCTCCCGGCCATTGGGATGCTATTGCTGCGGAAGATTTTATTCAGCAGCGATTTAGTGAAGTAAGATGGGCGAGAAATATGGCCCTGCTGAATATGGCTTTGATGGATGCTGCGATTGTATGTTGGGACACCAAATTCTTTTATTTCAATCCAAGGCCAACTCAATTAAATCCGAATATCAAAACACTCACGGGTATTCCTAATTTCCCAGCCTATATTTCCGGACATTCTACTTTTAGCGCGGCTGCTGCAACCATACTCAGTTATATTGTACCATCAAAAGCACAGGCATATAATGCAATGGCACTTGAGGCATCTTTATCCAGAATGTATGGAGGGATACATTATAGAAGCGACTGCGAAAAAGGAGTAGAAACAGGAAATAAGGTAGGTGGCTTTGCTGTAGCCAGGGCCCAAGCCGATGGGGCTGATTAAGTTATAATTGAATTAAACAAATACCCTGTCTGTTGACGTACCGTCTACAGGCAGGGTTATAGTTTCTATGTGATATGACAGCTAAAAAAATTTCATTCCTTTTTTTGTTAACGGCCAGTTGTTCAAATCTGTTGGCCCAGATAAACAAAAAATCAGATACCCTTGTATCTAAAGCAATTACCCATGTAACTGTTAATACCCAACATAATGCCATAAGACCCGTTATGCCGGATTTACAAGGAGGTTTTCTCTAGCAGGTAAAAAAACAGACGTGGTAACTATGTCCGCAATGGATGCTGATATTTCTTTAAAATCAGGCAGACAGGTATTTGCAAAAGTGCCGGGTGTTTTTGTGTACGATATGGATGGAAATGGGAATCAGGTAAATATTGCCAGCAGAGGACTTGATCCGCACAGGGGCTGGGAACTGAATAACAGAAAAGATGGTGTACTCACCAATTCAGATATGTACGGATATCCTGCCAGCCATTATAGCATGCCTTTTGAAAGTATTGACAGGATTGAGTTTGTAAGAGGTACAGGTTCATTGCAGTATGGTGCACAATATGGGGGCATGCTAAATTATGTTTCAAAAAAACCGGATACAAGCAAACCCTTCAGTTTTGAATCAATCAATACTGCAGGCTCATATAATATGCTGAGTTCCTATAATGCCATTGGAGGTACACTAGGTAAAATCAGTTATTATGGTTATTACTACAAAAAAGCAAGAAATGGTTACCGGAAAGGAGAACAAACCACTGCACAGGCACAAAGTCTTATGTTAAGGTATCTTCCTTCCTCAAAAATAATGTTGCAGGTTGAATGGTCGCGTTCTGCCTATCTCTATAAAATACCCGGACAACTAACCGATGCCATGTTTATGGCCGATCCAAGACAGGCTACCCGTAATAGAAATTATTTCAATCCTGATATTCATATTCCATCTATACAACTGGAATGGCATCCATCGGCAAGTACAGAAATTAAACTGTTAAGCTCTGCGGTACTTGGTATTCGAAATAGTGTTTTATTTGATAAGCCTACGAATATTCAGGATACCATTAACGCTTCAACAGGTGCTTATAACAATCGACAGGTAGATATAGACAGGTTTAACAGTTATACAACTGAGCTGCGCATTATGCAACATTATACAACCGGAAAATATCTAAGCACAATGGTAGCAGGATTGCAGTATATGAATAATGATCTTCATCGTACACAGTTAGGTAAAGGAACAACGGGTTCCGATTTTGATCTCTCACTTACCGATCCTGTATGGGGAAGAGACATCCATTTAAAAACAGGTAACATTGCCCTCTTCGCTGAGAATAAATGGCAACTGAACAAAAGAATGGAACTGACTGCCGGGATGCGGGTAGAATCCGGTACCACTAAAATGAGTGGAAAAATTGCCTATTATCCCGATCATGCCATACCCGTACAAATGAAACGCCGTTTCCCATTGTTTGGTTTGGGATGGATATATCGTGTGAATGAAAGATCACAATTATATGCAGGTTGGTCGCAATCGTACCGCCCCATGGTTTTTAAAGATCTGGTACCCTCTTCGCTTTATGAGAGAGTAGACCCTTCCATCCGCGATTCAAAAGGATACAATATGGAAGCTGGTTTTAAAGGAGGCAATGCTGCCGTTAAATGGGATATTACCTGGTTTATGCTGAAACAGGACAATCGTTTTGGTACGCTTGCCCAAACTGAAGCAGGCACCGGACAACTTTACACTTACAGAACCAATACAGGAAACTCGCTGGCTACCGGTGCAGAAATTTTTGTTCAGTACGATTGGCAGTCGGCTAACACACGTTACAGCATTTTTACCTCTTCTGCATTCATGCACGCACGTTATACATCGGGACAGGCAAAGAATGGTGTCAATCAGAATATTAATATCAAAGGCAATAAACTGGAAAGCGCTCCTGACCTCATAACAAGAAATGGTATTACTGTTAAACAAAAAGGCATCAGTGTAACAGTTTTATATAGTTATACTTCTTCAACCTATGCAGATGCACTCAATACTGAAATTGCACCTGTAACAACGGGCGCTGTTGGTAAAGTGCCGGGTTATGGTATTGTTGATTTGATGAGTACCTGCAGGGTATTGAAAGAAGTGGAACTGCGTATCAATATCAATAATCTGTTGAACAAAAAATATTTCACCAAGCGACCACTATTCTATCCCGGGCCGGGTATCTGGCCCTCCGATGGTAGAAATGCGAGTATTAGTTTGTCTGTAAAATTATGATACTACCCTTCCCTCCTTTCTCCCTGTTCATCTAATCTTAGAAAATTGGGGGTCTTTTTCTGAGTTTTTGGCAGGAGGAAAGGAGGAGGGTGTAGAAATGAAAGGCTTTACATACAAATTAATCTCTTATTTCTTCGAGTAAACGGAAACCATAAGGCTCAATAATGAGGTATTCATGATCGGAGCCTACCGATAAGCGTTGTTCATTCCAATGGTCGTATAAATTCGTTATACCGTAACCCTGTTCTTTAAAAGCATACCAGGTTAGATATGCAGGTTTATTGCTGAAATTGAAAAGACAGTACAAATACGCTTCATCGATTGTTCGAATAAAACCAGCCACATGAATATTATGTGGCGTCATCCAACGGATATTTTTATAATCACCTACGGCAGGTAATTGTTTACGAAGTTTTAGTAAACGTTGGGTGCCGCTGAAAATGCGGTGTTCTACTGTTCCGGGTTCTTTTGTTTTTTCGTTTTTGGTCCAATCAATAACCGGCCGATGCATCCATCGGTTATCATAACTTTTGCCCTCATCATTCAGGTATCTATAATCATTGGTATACGCTGCTTCATCCCCATAAAACAACATCGGTATTCCACCAATAAAAATACTTTGCGCCTGCATCAGCAATATTTTATTGATGGCAGTATCGATGGCTGACTGATTATTTGCGGCCAATGCTTTTTCCAAACCACATAAAGAAGCAAGTGATCCACTTATGCGTGCATCCTGTGTTTTTGGATTTACAGAAAATAATGCTCCTGATGCAGTTGATCCCTGATGTGCGCCAGAATAAAAATCTTTCAGGTATTTGCGATGTTCATAGGCATTATATCCGGCAGCGGCAATCATGCTGTCGTCGTAACCAAGACCAATATCATCATGACAGCGGGTATAACTGATCCAGGTACAGCCAAAGGGTTTTTGTAATAGTTCATGTTGTGCAGCAAGCATTACACGTGTATCACCTGTAGCCAGTGCATCCCATTGAAGTGCCATCTGCGTGGCATTATAAGCAACATCACATTCTCTTGCAGTATATAAGTCTGTACCAAAATATTTCATGATTTCCTTTGGTGCCACAATTGCTTCACCCAGCAAAGCCATACCTGGCGTGGCTACTTCGACACACTGTCTTATCAATCGTAAAATAGTATGTGCTTCTGGTAAGTTCTGGCAGGTAGTACCCAGCTTTTTCCAGATAAAAGCAGGAGCATCAATACGTAAAATATCTACACCCAGGTTGGCATAAAATAAAATATTGTCGAGCATGTCAACCAATACTGCGGGGTTGGAATAGTTTAGGTCCCACTGGTAATTATGAAATACCGTCATCACCCATTTACGGGCTTCTTTGTTCCAGGTAAAACTACCGGGTGCACTCTCCGGAAATATTTCGGGCATGGTGGCATCCAGTAGATCTGGAATGGTGCGATCATCATACATGTAGAAATAATCCTGGTACACCGGATCGCCTTTCTTAGCTTTCAGTGCCCATTCATGGTGGTGGGAAGTATGGTTGAGTACAATATCCAGCATCAGGTACATATCGCGCTGCTGCATGTTTTTTTGAACAGCACGCAGATCCTCTATTGTACCAAATCGATCATCTACTTTTCTGAAATCGGAAACAGCATAACCGCCATCACTTTCTCCTGCCGGACTTTCAAAAATAGGCATGATGTGCAGGAAGTTTACGCCGAGTGATTCGAGATAGGGTAATCGCTGTGGTAGATCATTTAGCTTACCACAGAAACGATCTACATATAAACTCATGCCACAGATCTCATTACTGAGAAACCAATGTCCCATTTCCGCCTTGGCGATATCACGCTTGCGCAGATCATTGTTGCGTTGCTGATGATTGCGGATCAGTGTAAGCAATAACTGTTCAAATAATTGATCCGCAGCAGGATGTACACCATAGATAGAACGATACAAACTATCTATCGAAGTAGCATTTGCACTGAGCCTTGTATAAAAACCAAGATCATCGCCGCTAAGCAATAACCCCTGCTGCTCGCAGATCTGGGTGATTTTTTGGTGAAGAGAATAATGGTACATAAAAGCTTCAAGCTTCAGGCTGCAAGCTGCAAGTAACAAGTTACCTAAACAATAAGGGTAACAAAATTTAGGTTGCAGTTGACAATCACGAAACCAGGTTGGTTAATAATATGTTTTAATTGTTTTCATTTTCATCATAATTAGTCTCCTCTTAAAGCTTGTAGCCTGAAGCTTGCAGCCTGAAACTAGCAGCTCAATCGAAGATTGTACTGCTCAAGTGTTTAAACGCTTCCATAGCGCCCATATATTCGCAGGTGCGGGCACCGGCTTTATTGGCATTATGGATAATTTGTTTCCAATCATCTAACGACAATGCGATGATCTGATCCAAAGGTTTTTCGTGTAACTGATATAATACCGCCCCAACAAAAGCATCGCCTGCACCTGTAGTGTCTACAGGTTTCACCGCTATACTAGGAATGGTATAAGTGTTATGCTTATAACCCAACAAAGTACCTTCCTTACCCAATGTAATAGTAAATACAGCTGTTGTTTTTTCAAGCAGTATAGATGCTGCATCCTGCACAGAATGTGCACCTGTTATCAGCATGGCTTCTTCATCACTTAGTTTAAAGAAATGGCATGACTGTAAAAAGTTCCACGACTGATCAATAAAAGTCTGGGTGTTATTCGGGAAAAGCAGGTGTCGGTAATTGGGATCGAAGCTGATAAAGATATTATTCTGAGATAAAGCTTTTTGCATCATACCCTGATAGGCGGCCTGTAATGGGCCGGGCAGAAAACCAGTAGCAGAACCAAAATGAATAATACCTATATCATTCAGCGGAATTTCATCGGTTTCTTCACGACTTAATTGACTATCGGCCCCACGGTTAAAAACAAAATCACGTTCACCATCTTCCATAAGTGAAACAAAGGCGAATGTGGTAAAGTGTTTATCATCCTGTAACATCCATCGGGTAGAAACCCCGAATTCCTGCATCACATCAATAAGTTGTTTACCAAAGGGATCATTACCCACTTTAGCCGCAAGTTCAACCTCCCCGCCAAGTGCAGCAATCGCCGCCGCAACATTAGTAGGAGCTCCTCCTGTTTTTTTAAGAAAATGCTGTCCCACCGAAAGACTGCTACCCTTATCAGTGCAGATCATATCAATAAGCGCTTCTCCGATGCAGAGTATTTTCATGGTTTTTTCGTGAATTGTGAATAGTCAATAGTGAGTAGTGAGTAGTCAGTATACTCATTAAAATCACCCTATCCTACATAAACCCTCATTTTCAAATTTCCAAATTTTCAAATTATTAATGCCCTCCCGCAATCGCAACCTCTACATCTTCCTCATTTTTAGCAACACGCATTCTCATGGTTGCGAATGCTGCTATTAATAGTAGGGCACCGGCAAATGTAATGGCGTTGTTTGGGTTGCTGTTGAGGAATGTTTTGTAGATATAGCCGAAGGAAAGTGTTTGAATAATCATTGGTACTACGATCATCATATTGATGATGCCCATATACACACCATATTTCTCTTTTGGAATACTACCTACCACCATGATGTAAGGAACACCCATCATACTTGCCCAGGCAATACCGAATCCGATCATAGGAGCAAAGAGGTAATATTTGTTTTCAATATGCGGCAGGATGAAAAGTGATATGGATGCGAGTATCAGACAGATGATATGTACTTGCTTGGCACCAAATTTTTTGGCCATCCATACGAGTCCGAAGGCAGAAAGAAAAGTAACAATGTTGTAGAATCCATTTACCAGACCTGTCCAGCCTACTGCTTCTTCATAAAGGTGCTTATTGGTTTCGGCGGTGGTATGCCATACCGATTGTGCGATACTATGGGATATAAACTGCCAGTAGCAGAACATGGCATACCACTGAAAAAGATATACCAGACCTAACTGCCATAAGGTTTTGGGCATGTGTATGATGGAACTGAATATTTCTTTAAAAGGTGTAAGGAAACTTTTGTGTTCTGCCCTTAGTGCGGCAAGTTCTGCTTCGGTAGGAGGTATCTCCGGTGTTTTAATAACGGACCATGCTACAGAAGCGATAGAACAAACGGCACCTACAAAGAATGAACCATATACCCAGTAAGGAATACCTGGCTCACCAGTAGCGGTGGTAGATTGTCCGGTTATAACTTTTTGAAAAAAGAATAAAGAGAGGTTAGCTAATGTGATGCCAAGTCCGGTGAAAAAGCTTTGCGTTAAAAATCCCATGGCACGTTGACTAGCAGGAAGTTTATCTGCAATAAACGCACGGTAAGGTTCCATTGCGGTATTATTGGCGGCATCGAGGATCCACAATAATCCTACTGCCATCCATAAGGCGCGGCTGAAAGGGAATGCAAACAAACAGAGACTACAAAAAATAGCACCGATCAGAAAATAAGGTTTGCGACGCCCCCAGCGTGGGTGCCAGGTTTTATCGCTCAATGCACCGATGATGGGTTGTATCAATAAGCCTGTCATTGGTCCGGCGAGGTTTAGCAGCGGAAGATCTTCCGGCCTTGCATCCAAAAAACTGTATAATGGATTTACGGCAGTTTGTTGTAATCCGAAACTATACTGTATTCCAAAAAAACCAACATTCATGTTGATGATCTGCCAGAAACTCAGTTTGGGTTTGGTAAACGACATGACAAGCAATTAGGTGTGTCTTGTAAGATAATAGCTTTCATGCAGCGTTGTAGCAGGGAAGAGGAGATATTTTTTTCGAAAACGTTTGCAGAGAGGAAAAATGTCTGATGTAGGATCGCTGATGTTGGATTTTTGATTTTTTGAGGTTTGATTTTTTGCAAAATCTCCAAAGTACGAGCACCTAAGTACTGGAATGAAAAACAGTTTTTTATACTTTATCTGGCTTTGATCGATAAGATTTTTATTGGAGGTGCGGTCATGCAATCAGTGGTAAGAAGGCCATCCGGAAGTTGCTCATAGCTGATGCATACTTTTATGTCGGTACCACGAAAAGGTACATCAATATTATGTTTGAATACACGGATATCATTCGTGTTCTCAAATACTACATATCCTTTGATTGTTGCACAATTAGGAGTATAATATAGTGAGACAGCTTCGCATTTTGGTGATTCAGTTTTGCTACAACTGCAGCATAAGAAGATAGCTGTAAAGGCAATAAGGGTAGTCCGTAACATCTTATAACGAAGTTTAAGGGAATGGATATTGTATCCATTTTGTTTTCTTATGCTTGGGGGGAGCAATTATTAAATTTATGCTTTTTTTCTAAGGAAATAAGGGAATTTAAGATTTTTTGGGGAGGGGTATTTTAACAGGTGGATTGTGAGTATAGGATGCAATTAGCTCATTTGAGTTATCGTACAGTGTGTCTCATATATCTAATGTGTATGAAATAAATAAGTTATTCCAGTATAGATGGTAATATAAAATCTGTTAGCATTTTGTTTACCTGTGTATGGGCATAAGACTGTCCATAAGCACTGGCTGTAATAACAATCACGACAGGCTGATCTTTTAATACTATGATATAGTTGCCACCGTTGCCTGCACAATAAAAGGCTTCATAGTTTTTTTGTTTGGTACGGAAGACTTTGTTCCAGAACAGATATCCGTAATATTCATCGTCTCTGCCTTCAATCTTTTTTTGTTTAGTAAATGTTTTAAGCACCCATGCTTTGGGCAGGATCTGCTTTCCGTTCCAGTGGCCCTCATTTTTATAAAGCTGTCCATACTTGGCAAAATCCAATGCGCTCATTTGAATGCTGCCAGCTGTATTTGGTACTTGTTGAGGCGTGTATTGCCATTTGTATTGTGTAATGCCTAATGGTTTAAATAATTTTTCATCAGCATATTTTTCAAGTCTGCCAGGAACAGTTTTGTTGAGTATATCACCAAGTAGTATTACACCCGCTGTAAAATATCGCCAATTCTTTTTAGCAGCATCTTTTCTAGTGGGTAAGTCCAGGGTAAATTTTACCCAATCATTGGTGGGATACATATTCTCTTCGTTACCAGGGGAGTTCTCCTCTTCATCATTACCATCAAAGGCTGAACTCATGGTGAGTAGATCTTTGAGCGTTACTTGTTCTTTTTCAGCGGTATAATTTTTATAACTGTGCAGGGTGTAAAAATCTTTCAATAACTGGTTCTCTGAGCGTAAGTGTTTTTCATGGAGCGCAATACCTGATATGGTAGATACGAATGATTTACCAACAGAGCGCGGATCATGT
>CAZTCS010000023.1:33391-36117 GCA_964611995.1 uncultured Sediminibacterium sp.
AGTATAACGTGTTTCTCCATTGAAATATTCCTCAAGTAAGAGCTTGCCTTTTTTAATAACAACGATGCTATTTATTTTTTTGAAAAGTCCCTCCTCAATAGACCCCTTAAGTTCTTTTATTTTTAGCGTGTCAAAAGTTTCTTTCGACGGTTCAAAACCATTGTATGGCTGTATTTGATTGAGATGAATTGATTTAGTATCAATCACGGGTTTCCTTGCAACCATTAGATTCAAATTGCCTGCAGCAATAATATTACCAACGATCGTATTTTTTCCATTTAGGTAAGGCCTGATCTCCATTCGAAGAAGGTGTTTGCCATCTGTTAAGGCTGAGTCGCCACCGAAACGCATGAATCTGTTCCAAAATGATTCACTCCAGATTCCATTGCTATTGTCATTGTTAATAAGCGCTTTATTAATCACAGTAGCACTGTCTTGTATTCTTGGGTAAGGTGCACCAGGGAATAAATTACTCTGATAAATTGTTTTGCCATCGATCAGTATGGTGAATTGGTAGTTACCTATCTTATTCAAAGAATCGGAAGACAGTGCTGGTTCTAATTGATGTAAATAATTAGTAATGGAATTACCCATAAAGGCAATAAAAAAAAGGTTGCTTTTGTTGGTTAAAGTATAGCTCTGTAAAAAATCGGTGCTTTTCAGTTTATTCAGCGTAATAGAAGAAGCAGTGAAATATATCTTGCCAATATTATCCCTGTGTAATGTTGAAGTAATACCCTCCGTTTTTACAATATCTCCGGTTTGTGCCAATATAGATACCGCATGAACAATTGTAAGGGTGAGTAACAGGAATGGCTTTATTTTCATTTTATAAAAGATATGGTCCAAAAATAAAGCATCGATAAAAGCATAAATAGAATGAATTTAACGTCTGGCTATTTAATGCGTCAGATAGTTTCTATAAGTGAGCGGCGTTACGTTCATCTTTTCTCTAAAGCAGCGAATAAAATGACTTTGGTCCGCAAATCCACACTCATAGGAGATTTCAGCCAGCGATAAATGTTTTTGGGGCAATAATGCAAGTGCTTTCTGGACTTTTAACTTCCGGATATATTGTCCGAGGGTTTGGTTAAAATACCTGGGAAAATCTCTCGACAAATGTGCCGGATGAATACTCAGGCTGGCTGATAGTTCTGTGAGACTTATTTGTTCACAGCATCTGTCGTGTAGCATTGCCCTTAAGGTTGTAACCCAACCCGGATTTTTCTTTATTGGTATTGTATCAGCTTCAATAATATTATTTAATAAGGAAAGTAGCAGGCTTTCAATAGATAGGAGAGCTGTTTCATCCTGGCACTTTGTTTCTTTAAAAATTTTATACAATATGATTTTAGCATCGGGATGTTGAATATTCAAATAGCCGGTGACTTCACCTAAATCCATCTGCATATTTTTCAACCATGTGTCGCCTAGTTCAATATGGAAGCCTCTGGTAAAACCCGGTGGTTTGAGATTGTAGTGAGCTTCCTGCCAATTATGAAACAATATATCACCGGCTGTACAGTGGTGAATCTCTTTCTTATTTCCTTCTAGAACATTGCCTTGTAGTATAAACGTTAAATAAGGACTTTCATGGTAATGCCAATCTACCTTTTCTTCTGTATATTCTGTATCTGTAATAATGAGCCCATTTAGGAGCATCTTGTGATTGGTTAACCCATAAAACTGTCCGGTGTTTAACTGTTGCATGAATTGATGACTCCTCTTACTTTACTCGCCCTTGTTGTTCTTTAACACCACCGCTAAAGAATCATATTCTTTTTGAAGCTGGATAAGTAGCATAGATTTTTTTGCATCAGCGGATACAAAGGCGTTCGCAATTTCTAGTTGTTTTGCTGAGCTGGTATCGGATTTTTTTATGTTATCCAAACTATCTATCTTTTTAAAATATTGATTTTTCACTTGCTCCATTTCCTGTAGGATGGAAGCTTGTCTGTTTGTAATGCTTTTGGTTTTGTTTTCACAGGCAAACAATAAAGTTATGAGCAACACAAAAAGAACACGCATGACGATAGGTTTTAGTGGGTGTATAATATTGGTGTAAACAAATGTCTCCATAATTCCTACTACTAAAGGCATTTTTATATGATCGGCTGGTGCTTACCATTCCTGAAACCGAATCCCCAGTTGACGATCTGTAATAGCAAATTCTTTTGCACCCCATGGACGGCGGGTAACTTTGTTGAGGTTGGGGTGTAGCAGGTGAGGGTGCGATGCTGCTATTTGGGCATATACTGCTTCAATATTATCTGTTACCAATCTTAGCTCAGGATTATGTTCCCTCGCAAGTTGCTCATCCTGAAATAACATGAGACCTATCTCACCCTTTCTCAATACACAATATGGTTGTGCAATATCAATCTCTTGGTGCGCAATGGTAAACTGCAAACAGTCTACAAATAATTTTAGTCCATCAGAGAGATCAGTATAAAAAACACTGGGTACTAATTTTGTAAAATGCATGAGACATTATTTTGATTGATGTATTACTTATGTTCCTTTACGTAAAATACAATAATCTTATCTTACTGATATGGCTATATTCAATGAACTACATTAATGAATAGGTAGATCCTTAACTATTTTCAATGCATTTGTATTCGTAACTATAAAATGGAATCTTTAGCGGAGAATTTTGGAGGAGGATAGGACGCAGATTATCATGATTTTCAAGATTTATCATGATAGATCTTGAAAATCATGAT
>CAZTCS010000024.1:0-245 GCA_964611995.1 uncultured Sediminibacterium sp.
TTGGTCTTACGCCGAGTTCGGTTATAGAATCGCCAAAGAAGATAACTTTCTTCTTTTTATCCGACCGGTAGGAAGATAATATAAACATGGCGGCTATAAACAGGGTAAAAAGGATGAGTTTGTTCATTTGTTAGGTTTTATACTGTAGGGTGTTTAGCTTTGATCACTGAGTACCTACAGGCTAAAATAACCCATTTCTCCATCTCCCTGTTCCTTATTTACGATTCTGTATTCCTTATTTTTGA
>CAZTCS010000024.1:353-560 GCA_964611995.1 uncultured Sediminibacterium sp.
TTCCCCTACCCCCTTATTTTTGCACCCCATTCAGAAATGAAGGGTCGGATTGCCCGATAGTATAAGGGTAGTACAACTGATTTTGGTTCAGTATGTCTTGGTTCGAATCCAGGTCGGGCAACGAAAAAAGCCTCACAGAGATGTGGGGTTTTTCTTTTGGTAGTAACCCGCGAAGTAAACTTTTGGAAAGTTCCGAAACTTTCCAAA
>CAZTCS010000024.1:627-19960 GCA_964611995.1 uncultured Sediminibacterium sp.
GGTTAAGCTTTATTGATTCATGAAAATATCCAGTGACACATGAATATCCGGCACAAGTTTTTCTTTGATGCCTGATAAAAAATCAGTAGAAACTGCTTGTGGCTTTGAATGAATATTCCATAACTGGCGCGATATGTCTACATTGGCTGTAATGTGGCTGGTATTGTTTTTTGTGTTAATGGTAGCCTTAAATTCGATTTCCCGGGTGATCCCTTTTATGGTAAGCTCTCCCACTACCGTAAAATCCTGGGATGAACCGATCCGGGTGATTTTCTTTACGACCATGGTCGCTACAGGATACTGGTCCGATGCAAAAAAATCATTCTCTCTTAACTCTGCATCCTTCTTTTTTCCATCTGCCGCATTGGGGTTATCCGTTGTGCGGATACTATTCATGTCCATATAGAAGGTTCCGCGTACAGGTTCACCTGTGGGTGAAAATTCTAAATTGCCGTACTGAAAAAGCAAATAACCGTAATGAGCGCCCATCACCTTCCCGGTATTCCATAAAACTTTGCTTTTTTGAACATCGAGTTTCCAGGTTGGCTGCACCTGCTGTGTACAGGCAACTGTCTTTAACATCATCATTAATACAAGAGTGGTAGTGACTTTATTTATCATAGCATTTACATTTGAAAGAGCAAACTACTTTCAGATGCTATATTCGATGCTATTAATATGGTAAATTAAAATGTAAACATTGTAAATTCTGCGTAATGGCCCTAAAAGACGATACAATATATCCTGAAAAGAAGAGGCGTTACATAATGCCGCTCCTTTTTCTGCTGACAGGCACAGTCATTTGTGCTGCGTTCGGCTTTACGGAAGATGAAACTTTTGACCTTTCCAAACGGCAGATACTATTGAGGAATATCGGACATGAGATACTGTTGCAAGCGGGCGACAGCACTTCGAGGGTATTACCCATACAGGAAATAGCACCGCATGAATACCAGATAAGGTTTGAAAAGGAATTTACTTTTGAAACAGATTCCCTGGTTAAGATCATCAGACAGTCACTGGAGAAAGATCCTCTTGCAAAAGATTATATCGTTAATGTGCTGAACTGTTCGGGAAAGGAGGTTTTATTCGGGTATGGCATCTTTCAGCAAAAACAGAACAATATCGTTCCCTGTTTGGGACGCAGGCAACCACGTGCCTGTTACCTTATCAATATCAGTTTTCAGAACACCGCCATTACCCCTATATCCAAAGTATACCTGATAGGCGGATTATCTGTTTTCGCGTTTATCGGGTTACTGGCTGCGCGTCCTTTAAGAACAAGGCGTTCGAGGGGTGCAATAGCAGATTCGAACACAGGTGTTTTGAAGATCGGTGATACTTTATTTGAACCGGAAAAAAGGCAAATCACTATTTCGGGTATTACCACAGAACTTACGCCCAAGGAAAATAAATTGCTCAAAATCTTTGCCGGCTCTCCTGGCGAACTTATTGAAAGACACAGGATTCAAAAAGAAATATGGGAAGATGAAGGCGTGATTGTAGGGAGGAGCCTGGATGTTTTCATATCAAAACTCAGAAAAAAACTGGAGGGCGATGCGTCGATACAGATTGTAAATGTGCATGGGAAGGGGTATCGGTTGCAGATTAATGATATAAGTAGTATTAACAGGATTTAGCAATGAGGAAGATCATTGTTCACATGTTCATATTTGAAAGCTGACGAGGATCCTTCGGGAACATCGGTTTGAAAATAATCCAGGTCGGGCAACGAAAAAGAAGCCGTCTCAAAAACCTAATAGACGACTTCTTTTCTTTTTAAGCTAAAATGTTGTATCTCAAAGTACAGAATTATAAGGTTGCAGATAAGTATTGTAAACTCAGTATAAAACCGTAATACTTCCGGTACGTAAAATTGGTTTACCGTAAATATCACTTCCCTTTAGTATATAGTAATAAGTGCCAGCAGGGACATTTTTACCATTCAATCTTCCGTCCCATAATCTCGAAATGCTAGTTGTAGAAAATATCTCATTCCCCGCCCTTGTATAAATACGTAGTTCTTTTAGGGTAAAAAACCCGGTTACACGGATATTGAAGAAATCATTAATCCCATCATTATTTGGCGAGAATGAATTAGGGATTGATAAAATAGTTTCATCCACTACTTTAATACTTACTTTGACTCGACTGCTATAGCAGCTGCCTTTTTTGTACTCTATGTAAAAATCCGAATCTGCAGATAAAGATGTCAAAGTAAAATTGCCACTCGTATTTTGCATCAATGGTATTGTAGAACCGCTGCTATTATATAAAAAATAATTACCAGGATTAAAATTTTTAACATACAAATACGCTGGCGAGTTACGAGCGATGATCGTATCTACGTAAACTGGGTCAGGTTGTTTCACTTGCTCATCCCTAATCATAAAGGGCTTGCTGCTGAGAATACAGGTATAAGCATCAGTGACCTTCAACGAATATGTCCCAGACTTAACCGAAGATAGATCATTCCCAATTCCTGCAATTTGACCAGTGCCATCAATCCATTCAAACGCTGTTGGACCAGCAAGGTTTTTTAATTTCAGTAATTTAATACTTCCCTGGCTTTGGTTGCAGCTGTCATTCGTGATATTTAATAAGCTGCTATCAAAAACAGGCTTTGGAATTCTTTTGATGTTAGTTGTAAAAATTTCCTTTATACATTTATTACTATCCGAAGCAAATAATCTATATACATCGGCAGGCAAATTAGCCAGCGAATCTGTTGTTCCCATTCTTAGCCCTGTTCCGTTTATCCATTCAAAACTGTAACCCGAAGATCGACCGTCATATGTAAGATGATGAATGATACCATTATCCAATTCGCAGGTTGCATCCTTGACCACATATCCTGTAACATTGAGTGGTATAAAAGTTGCTGACGGAACAGACATTACCGGTAACAACAAACTGCACCCAAAATTATTTTTAATCAAAAGTTGGTAATTACCTGGTCCAAGTCCACCTATATCAATAGTAGTTGAAATTATTAAACCAGAAGTTAGCGACCTCCATTCATATGAACTACCTCCGGCAATTTTCATGTTGCTAATACCTCCATTATTATTATCGCATGCACTTGGTTTGATTTTTATAGCATTAGAATCCACCTCGATCAAACCAGTGTTATTAATTGTAAAAAACGGAGTAGTGATTGTGTCACAAGCGCCTCCATCTTTGAACTTAAGCCTATAAAATCCTGCTTTTACATTTGTAAGATCAACAGAATTACCCACTAGATTATGTGAAGAATCTTCCCACCTGAAATACAATGCACCTGTTGCATTGCTAATTTGCATATTTATAATCGAACCATTACTGTTTCCACATGAAGCATTTGTCAACAGAACGGTATTTATATTGACTGAAGGCCCCAACTGGTTGCCAACGGAGAATATAGTAGATGAATCTATACAACCGCCACCCAAAATTGTATCAATCGCGAAAAACTTATAATTACCAGGAAGTATATTTATTAAATCTAGCGAAGTACCAACAACTGTGCCTGCTGAATTTCTCCATTCTAATCTACAGTAATTTGAAAAATCGACGGTGATTCCTTTTATGGAACCATTCGCTGAACCACAAGTTGTATTTGTGATTCGGACCTTTTGACTGCGCACAACAGGTGTATAATCGGGCATATGGAAAATTGCTTTCCATCCATAACAGGTGTTACCAAGTTTTGCCATAACCCAATAATACCCCGCTTTGAGGTCCGATATTTCCAGTGTAGTTGCGATCATCACCGAATGGCTAAAATCTGCATCAGGACTGTAACGCCATTCACAGTTATCTCCTCCAGACATGACCAAACCTTTTATACTTCCATTACTTTTTCCACAAGTGGGGTATTGTATTTTCACGTTGTTGGAATATATCTGAGGGATAGAAAAGCCTCTTGTGTGATTATTTTGATTGAGTTTGCTTGTTGCAACTACCACACCTGTAAAATTCCCAGTAAAATTCCACGAACCATCCGAAGCGGCAATTGTAGTACCAATCATTTGTTTGCCTTCACATGCCCTGCACTCATCGTCCAGATAAAGATCAATCCTTGAATTAGCTGCAGCTTGACCTCGTACGAAATTATTTCCAGTACTATCTATTCGAACCCAAGCTATGGAATTTTCATTGGTATAATTAATCGGAAGCAGCTGTGGTCCACTCACCATGCCGGATCCTTCAGAAGTATTGCAATGCAAACTGTTATTCCTAATCAGAACGCCGGTTCCAGCCAATCCGGTATAACTTGCACCAAGTCCGATCTCACCAACCAGTCCGCCCGACAAATCATATTTGAATAACGAAATATCATTTCCATCGGAAGGATTATCACCGCCAAAAAAAATGGTATTCACGCTTGCAATTAATCGAACTGTTCTAAATTGTGGATAATTTTGACGCTCAGTATCACCTATTCCAGCAGTGTTGGTTCCTATAATTTTATTTGACTGAATATAGGCATCCGATGTAAGCCCTTCCACTGCAATTTCCCCTCCAATATTATTGTTCTTCATCTCCAATCGTGCGTCCGAACTTCTTGGCGTGATCACTATTTTGGAAGGTGTAGGTGTTTTTCCTACCGGTGCATCAAAAATGCCTTGATAATTTAAACCAATATTATTTCCCTTAATGTTTAGATATCCATTACCTGTCGATATATCCGTATCATAATAAATACTGGTTGCTGCAAAAATCGAATTTCCTTCCGACGATTGCGAGCCTCCAATTTGAACGTTATATACGTTGATCAAAAAAAGACCAAATACATTCACGTCAAAAGAAGTGTTCTGAAAAATATTTGACAAATCTCTTGTGTCACCGTTACTACTTAAACCAAAAATATTTGATTGTACACTTAGGAAACTAGAGGTATCAGTTGAAGTATAACTTTCAGTCAACTTGTTGATTCGGCTACTAATTGCCATATACGTTCCAACAAAATAGTTTCCTTTGCCAGGTTTTCCGATTGTAAGATTTTTGCATTTATTAAAGTATATGGAAGTTGTTTCAATTGAATTGATGCTGGAAGGTTTAAAAAAACACAAACCATAAATTTCTACGTCACTGACATTTTTAATAGTCAGAAAGCAGAAGTCAGCAATAAATTTATTTAGTTGTAAAATAATTCTTGCTCCGGTAATGCCAATAGAAGATGAAGGTTGAGAGGAACCATCAATAACAAGATTCCCAGTTACAGCAGGCAATTCGCTTTGCAAATTGATTGTCCGCCCAGATAAACTTTGATCACTAATATTGAATGTAATTATATCCTGAGAAGTAGCACCGTTGCTTGCCGCATTTTGCAGGGCTTCACGCAGCGTACCTGGCCCGCTATCTGCATTTGACACAACAACAAAACTTTCGGCCCACACACTCATGAAAAAAAGCAGCCCGATGATAAATAATAAGGTTCTCTTTTGAAACATTCGTTTTGAAAAAAATTAAAGATAGTTATAAAAAAAAGAGTTCCCGTAGCATAGTTCTTCCTTCTTCGAAGGGTCAACCTTTTTTTAAACCTTCCCCGTAAATGCCACTCTAGAGGAGTCTGCGGTACTCACACATATGAAAGTTAATCATTATTTTTTACGATTGACTTTTATGTAACAAATTAGTAAGCCTATAAGCAACAGATACGCCCCAGCTATGTAAAAAATAATACAATAACATGAGTTTTATTATGGTTCGACAAAATTCAAAATCGCATACCTCAATAAACTTATGATTTACAATCCTTCAATTAGAGAGTTATCAATAATTATCGCCAAATCCCATTGAAACTGAAACGAACGTAACTCAGTTCCGACAACGAGAGAGCCACACAAAAATGTGGCACGTTTTCATTTTGGTGGTAACCATCGAAGTGAAAATTTGGAAGGCTTCCGAACTTTCCAAATTTTGCATCACATAATACCCAAAACGTTTAACACAAAGAGTCACTCGTACCTCTGAGAATTTTCAACGAACTTCTTTGCATTATATAAACCCTACGAAAAAAAAGAAGTATCAGATTCATACACTAAAATTAATTAATATATTTACTTGTAACAAGGAATATTTATGCAGTATCAACCAAAAGTCGCAGCAAACTTTAAAAAGAAAACCAGCGACACAATTCAATCAATTATAGTATTCATAATAATTTACATGATTTTGGTAGCTTTTGGTATAGCACTTACTATCGCCTCCGGTTATGCAGGAATCATGTTGATTTTGTTTAAACCAATGTGGTTTACATTAATGGCGGGAGCCGGCCTGATTCTTATGGGTTTGCTAGTACTAATATTCCTGATCAAATTTATTTTCCACAAATCCAAAACAAATGTCTCCCATCTAATTCTTTTGAAAGAATCAGATGCACCAGAACTATTCTCTCTTATCAACAATGTCGCAACTACAGTAAATACTAAAAAACCAAAAAAAGTGTATTTATCCTCAGAAGTAAATGCATATGTTTTTTATGATTCAAGTTTTTGGAGCATGTTTTTACCCATAAAAAAGAACCTTACAATTGGTCTGGGCTTAATGAATTGCTTAACAATTACTGAATTCAAATCTATACTCGCACATGAATTTGGACATTTCTCTCAACGAAGTATGAAAATTGGTTCATATACTTATAATGTGAATAAAGTAATATACAATATGCTTTATGAAAACGATTCATACAATTTATTAAAACAGCAAATTGCTGGGTGGAATAGTTATGTAATATTCTTTGCGAACATTGCAACCCAAATAATTGGTGTAATTCAAAAAATTCTTCAAAACCTATATAAGGATATTAACAAAAACTATATGGCTTTATCACGTGAAATGGAATTTCATGCTGATGAAGTAGCTGCCTCGGTTACTGGATCTGAACCACTTATTACCAGTTTATTACGTTTAGACATAGCAGAGGAATCATTTCAAACAGTAATATCCTACTATAATGAGAAGATTACAGATTCAGTTAAAACTAATCTCCTATTCACAAGACAAAAATTTGTATTAGAACTTTTAGGAAAAGATGGAGAACATCAATTTAAATATGGCTTCCCGATTATTAAAAAAGAAGAAACCGCAAAATATAATAAATCTAAACTTGTTGTGACCGACCAGTGGGCCTCTCACCCAAGTGTACTTGACAGGATTTCAGCATTAGAGACACTAAATCTACCAACAGAAAATTGTAACAACTTCCCTGCTATTGATCTTATTCCTGTAACACTAGCTGAAAAAGTAACAGACCATTTATTTCAACATATAACTTACGAAACAACTCCTACTATTGATGAAATTGACGATTTTAAGAATGATTTTCTAAAAAAAAGAAAACAATTTGAACTACCTGTTTTATTTAACGGATACTATGATTTAAAAAATCCTGGAATTATAGAAATTAATTTAATCTCGCCAGAAAAAAAACCGATTGAAGAATTATTTAGTAAGGAAATGAAGGATTTAATTTATAACAGTTTTTCTCTAACAAATGATATCAACCTATTAAAGCA
The DNA here is from genome assembly GCA_964611995.1 of uncultured Sediminibacterium sp. Classification (GTDB taxonomy): domain Bacteria; phylum Bacteroidota; class Bacteroidia; order Chitinophagales; family Chitinophagaceae; genus Sediminibacterium. The sequence continues at coordinate 8,130 of CAZTCS010000024.1, forward strand.
GATATCATTGGGCAACACTGAAATTTCAAGTTTTGATTATGACGGAGAAAAATATAGTGCTACTGATGCTAATATTATTCTTGAAAAAATCGAAGACGATTTACAAAAAGTATTGGATCAACTCAAAGAAAATGACTCTAAGATTTATGGCCATTTTATTTTGTTGGAAACCGAAGCCAATGGTAATAAATTATTAAATAATTTATATTCAGAATTTATGCTTCTCGACAATGAATTCGATGAAAAATCAAAATTATATACAAAATTAAGCGAAAGTTTATCTTTCATCCAATATTCAACTCCTTTTGATGAAATAACGCAGCGATTTGAAATTTTTAAAAATAATACTGAACCAGAGTTTAGAGAAATCTTAAAGAAAATGCTTGGTAGGCCAGTTTACAATTCTGTATTTTCTGATGAAGAAAAAAAACTATTAAATCAATATATCAATACAGAAATATCTTATTTCGATGGAAAGAAATATGACGATAATGCATTACAGGTTTTACTAACAGTCTTAGAAATTTTCAGAGTAACTCCATCTAAAGCATATTTTTATCAGAAAAAACAATTACTTGAATATTTTTCGGACTTACATGCGAAGAGTTCTTAATTGTTTATTTTTTCTCAACAGATTCTGTGATCAACTGCTTTACATAAAGTACACGCTGCCATGAAGAAAGCATCCTACTCCCTTTACCCCGCTACTACATCCCCACATATCAAGCATCCACACAGGCTATTGATTATATATTACAAGCAATAAAACCCCACTCTCATCCCGATATAAGCCCTATACAACCCCTATACAAGCCCACCCTATAAAGAGTGGTTATATATAGGAACAAATATGATTTTTATTTTGTTTATGATGTATTTTTAATATATTTATGCAGCGAATCTCCCCCCAATCAGCTACGGATTAAGCCTATTTCATCACTTAAGAACAATTAGTATGGCCACACTTAAAAGCCTCACTGAGTTTGAGGGTACCATCGGCAATATGACCGCTTACAAACGTCGCGACAGCGATAAAACATATCTGCGCACAAAAGGTGGCGCTTCGAAAAAAAAGATTAAAACACACAAAGCCTTTGAACGAACCAGGGAACTGAATGCCGAATGGAGTGGTTGCGCCAAAGCTGCCGCCCTTATTCGTGATCTTTTACACATACAAAAGTCTGTTGTAGACTATAACCTTTCCGGTCCGTTGACTGCCATTGCCAAGAATATACAAACCCGCAATGCAATTCATAAGATGGGTGAAAGGTCGATACTCTTCTCCAGCTTTGGGCATGTACTTGAAGGGTTTCAGTTGAACCGCAAAAACAGTTTTGAATCCATCATCATGGGTAATGTACAGGTGCAGTTTATAAGAGCGGAGGCCAGGGCCATTGTGCAGTTACCCGAACTCGTTCCGGGTATGAGCTTTCAGCCTCCTGTTGCATTACCGGTATTTAATATTGCCCTCAGCTTGGGTACCCTGCCCGATTTGCATTTTGTTGATGGAGGTTTCAGCATTCGTCAGCAAAACCCGCTGAACATGCAGCTTTGTACCACCTACCAAACACCCTGGTATTATTCAGCAGATACCATTGCTGCACAAACCGTTGAACTGGTGCTGAACAACCCTTTGGAAACGATACCACAGGATACATTGGCACTGGCCATCTCCGTTAACTTTGGTAATCCTGTTACCAACGAATTGGTGAAGTCTGTGAGGTATGTTGGGGCAGGTAAAATATTGAAAGTGGTTAATGCCGGTCAATAAATGTATTTACATTCAATTGACTGATACAGGCTGTAAAAAAGGTCCCGTTTTTAAACGGAACCTTTACTTCTCCACTAGAATATTCATAAAAAACATTCCCTGTAGATATTTTTTGTGAGAACATGGCAATCACTTAAACATAGATAGGTTGAGCAGAAAAGTTAATACCACACCGATTCTACAATATACAGGTAGAATTGCCTGATAGTATAAGGACAGTAACACTGATTTTGGTTCCGTATGTATTGGCTCGAGTTGAGGTTAGGCATCAGAAGCGAAAGATAAAAGTCTTTCGTTTTTTATTTTACCTCCTAAAGTTTATTATTAGCCAAGCGACCAACAACGACACAAGAAAATACAAAGCATTGCAAGAATTGGTACCGAAATAACCAACATATTAAACAGTAAGGGCTATACATGGAAGCTTGATCAAACTGGATTTAAGATTGATTAGCATAATAATCATAAAGTAATATGGTATATTTATCAGTAAATACTAAAAAAGGTTATGATATATCATTTGCTTAATGGAAGTTGTTTGGCAGATCAACTCAAACAAACCCAAATTATCGGGGAACAAATTATTTGTAGAGAATGTTTAATGGAAGGACCGGTAAAAGGAGATTCATTAGCCGAGTTTTGGGCAACACGCGCACAACACATAGCAGACACATACAATGATTTAGTCGAAAATTATTCTCATAAAGTTACTGCTGAATTTGAAAAATTAATAAACCTTCCGGCAAATTCAGCAATCAATCTTTGGTTTGAAGATGATTTATTTTGTCAAGTGAATATGTGGTTCGCACTTTCTTTACTTGCCAATACAGCTACACCATATAAAGTATTCAGGGTTTTTCCAATTACCCAAAATGAAGAAGATCGCTGGAAAGGATTTGGTGTTTCAACGGGCGAAATGCTTGTACAGGCACTGGATAGCAGAGTTGCTTTTACTAAAGAAGACATTGCCTTGGGTAGTAATCTTTGGAAGGCATACAAAGACAACGATTATAAAACGCTGAAAGAATTATCAAATACAGCATCGGATTGTTTTCAGTTACTTCCAGAAGTTTGTCAAGCCCAAATTGACAGGTTTTCGGCAGATAACCAATCGGGTCGACCAGAAAGAGTGATTAAAAAAATCATTGCTGAATCATCAAAAGACTTTACTACCGTTTTTAGAATGTTCACCAATCAGGAAGGTATATATGGTTTCGGCGACTTACAGGTGAAAAATATTTATGATAAGCAAATGCAAACACTCCGGCAATAATTAGTGGAGGATTACACAACAAAAATATTTTCTGTTTTTTTTTGACTTACACTTGATTTCTTTCGATTTACTGCAATCTCCACTATGAAGTCGAAATCTTGTTTATCAAGCATTTGTATTTTGTTGCTAATACCAAGTCTACTTTTACAACCTATCGAAACTTGGGGCGTTGTGTATGCTCCTGTTGTTCTGCAACCTTATGCACTTCTTCACGGATAAAATTTAGTTTTCCCTATAAAAAGGTTTCCTAAAGCCGGTGCTTACGAATAATATCTATGGTTTGTGTTTGTATAGTGATGTTAAAGTAATTTCCCCATACTTCCCTTAGCTAATTAATTTCTTTTCTCTTAGCTTTTTAAGCATATCGTTTACTGTGGCAGGCTTCTCAAATACATATTATTTTCACATTAGACGCCAATCTGGGGATTCTGGCAGATATATTGCCAACCATTCATTAGAATCCTATTCAGTTAAAAAAAAAATTGCCAAATATTTCAAATCATATACAATGTGGTTCAAAAAAAAAAAATCCAGGTTGGGCGATGGAAGCGAAATATGGAAGTCTTTCGCTTTTTTATTTTTATCTCTTAAAGTTTAACCTTGATCAGGCGACTAACAACGATACTAGGATAAATCTGTCAGGGTTACAAATTCAACAAAACAATGATTTTCTTCTACTATTCCGTTTATTGAAAACTTTATTGCATTGGTTGAATTATCCATTCAGATGCTTCAATATACCCCAATTTTAAAAATAAAAATGAAACAATATGCAATTTCCTTTTTCAGCATCTTTCTGTTGCTTACAACTATAAAAGCACAGGACAAAAAAGCCCTGATGTATCTTAGCAATGCTGTGAAAATAATGGGTGGTTCTGCCTGGGATACGGTTCATAGCTTATCATTCAAGCATTATGGCTACCGGAACGCCATTGAACAGTCAGAAAGACCGGAAGGACCATTTGTCCCTGAACAATTAAATACCAGCGAAATCAGGGATTTCAGATCGGGTATCATACAACTGGAGCAAAAAATGATCACTTATAATTTTGTCCAGACTCAGAAATACACCATCAATGATAACCAGGTTTTTATCAACTCGAAAAACAGGTATTTACCTTTGCCCGAAAACCAAATGATGGCAGATGAAACTGTGTTTGGACCTGAAACGGTCCTGCAAAAAGCTTCAAAAGCAAATGACCTGACATATCTGAAAGACAGCCTGGTCCAGGGTTCCTACCAGCACATCATTAAGTTTACCTCAGGGAAGATTCCTGTGCGGATTTTTATCAATAAAGAAACGGGCTTTCTTACCGCTGTAGAATTGTTCAAGCCATACAGCAATGACTTTATGGATATTTGGGGCGACAGTAAAAAAACTACCTACTATTCATTTTGGAACCTGGTAGGGAAAAACCTGCATTACCCGCTTCAGGCTGATATTTTTGTAAATGGATGGCACTACTCAAGTACCCTTATTAATGAATGGCAGCTTAACCCCTTAACACAGTCCGGCACGCTGAAAATACCGGATAGCGCCAGAACTCAGGTGAACCCAACTTCAAGAATTACAGGATTGAAAAAAAGCCTTGACCAAAGGGCAAAGGAAATATCACCAGGCATCTGGTTGCTGCCTGGTCCCTGTAATAGTACGGTTGTTGACCAAGGCGACGGATTGGTATTAATTGAAGCGTCCTTAAATTCTGAGTATGGTGAACTGCTGATGAATAAAGCACTGGAGCTATTTCCGGGGAAGAAAATAAAAGCTGTTGTATCTACAAGTGATGCATGGCTGCATATTGGCGGGTTAAGGCCTTTTGCAGGTATTGACGGGATTAAAATATATTATCCGAAGAAAAATGATTTTATCATCAAAAAGCTATTAGGGGCCACATATATTACCAATCCTGATAAATTTAGTAAACAGGCTGATCTCCATTATCAGTTGAACCCTGTAATAGATAGTACCGTATTGGGCACAGGGAAAAACAAAATTATCCTGTATACTTTTCAAACAGAAACCGGAGAGCGTATGATGATGACCTATTTCCCTAATCAAAAACGGATATATGCAAGCGATCTCTATCAACCCAAAGATAAAAAAGGAGATTATTGGAACCCGCATATTGCCTGGGAGGTACTGATAGCTGTTCAACGCCGTAAACTGTCTGTTGATTCATTTTATGGTATGCACACACCTGACATAATCCCTTTCCAGGAATTGACAGATGATTTTAAATAAAAAAACAACATTATTCGACCGGTCTGTCGCTAAAAAACCTGTTATCTGGTGATAATGACAGACCCGGTTGAATAAAATATTGGTATGACGCAGTTCCCCAAAATTCTGTATTGTCTTTTTTTCCGCAGGGTGTTCTTCTAGTAAACCTTCCCCGCAAATGTCTCTCATCAAATGGCTCTGCGAACATAAACATATAAACAAGCAAATACATACCTTTTATCTCCAACATTTTATTCCGGATTATCAGCAGATTAAAACTAATTGACAAACCCCAGCTATGTAACACGTAGAATCCTCCATAGGAGTCTCCACCGGAGTTCTATGAACCTTTGGACCTCGTACTTCGGGAAACATTTGCGACGTACTTCTTCTGGATGAGATACCCGAAAAAAAAACGTATCTCATAAATTATTGCATACTTGAAATATTTTTGTAATTTAATTCCCGATAGTCACTAATTACACAAGCAATGAAAGCAGCATTATACTTCTCTTTAGTAGTTACCCTGCTGATAAGTTGTAACAAAAACAATGAAAAATTAAGTGAAGTCGGTTCATGTAATTTTATTGACTTCTATTATTATCAAGATTCGACTATTTCATTGGGAGAACTTTCCAATCAATATATAGTAGTAGCTTTTGATAGTAATGCCACCAAAAGCCAAATCAGGAATTATATCACTGCAGACAAAGAGTTGGACCAATCTTATAAGTATACATTAAACAATAGTAAAACTGCAGTTTTAAAATTCAGGGAACCAAAAACTTGCGAAGCTATTACGGCAACAATTGCCAGGATGCAAAAAAGTTCAATGGTGGCATTTGTACACTATGCTATGAAATCAAATGATTGCCTGAATGCTTTTGGCATGCCTATGGGTAACCTATGTATAAACAGTTACAATAGTTTTTTCTACGTTAAAGTAAAAGACGCAAACAACCTGACCGATTTAATAAAATTAGCCCAGGCTACAAATACTATAATTATTGAACAATACATTTATGATCCAAAATGGGTTACCCTAAAAGCCACGAAAAATTCAAAAGGTGACGCATTAAGCATGGCTAACTATTTTAAAGAGTCTAAGCTTTTTACATATGCACATCCTGACCCCATGAAATGGCTAGTAGAATAATGCGCTATACAAATCCTGTAATAGCCTATTTCCCAAGTATAACAATACTTTGTTTCCCCAAACATTCTTACATCCCACTTTACGGATACAACAAATACTTCTTCCGCATCTCCTTATAAGCACTTAACCCCGGCTCCCAGCTTTTACGTATTTCTTCTTCAGAAACACCATTTATAATCTGCTGTCTGAATTCTCCCACACCAATCTGTATTTCAATAGAATTCATTTGATCACTCAGCTTCTCGAAAAATTTTTCTTTATAGGGATGTGCTTTATACAATTCCATGATCCAACCGATATTGATCTTTTTACTCTTCCTTAATTTCTCTATATCATAGTTGCGAAGATCAAGTCCATAACATTCCTGATCCATAAACAATGGTTTTTCTGCCATACCCTTTATACTGGTGGGTGTGTAAGAAAATGAAAAAATACCTTTCAGCTCCGGACTACCCAAAACAGTAAATGGATACATCGTACCACGACCATGGTTCAGATACACCCCTTCAAACATACAGGTTGAGGGGTATAACATAATTGCTTGTTGGGTATTTAAATTGGGAGAAGGTTTTACTGGTAGTGTATATGGCATATCGTGGTTATAATTAGCCACTGGAACAATTCGTAAGCTGCATTTTACCCTATTCGTTAGCCAGCCTTCCCCATTGGCCATCTGCGCAAATTCACCAACTGTTAGACCATGCGACATAGGTATGGGAAACATACCAATACCCGATTTGTATTTCATATCCAATACCGGACCATCTACCAAATAACCATTCGGATTGGGTCGATCCAGAATTAGTAATTCCTTTCCATTATCTGCACAGGCTTCCATTAAGCGGGATAAAGCATTGATATTGGTATAAAAACGTACGCCTACATCCTGTATGTCATAGATCATCAGATCAACATCTGCGAGATCTTCTTTTGTTGGCTTATTCTTTCGCCCATAAAGTGAGATAATTGGAATACCCGTCACCTTGTCTTTCTCATCAGATACTTCTACACCCGCACTTGCATTACCACGAAATCCGTGTTCAGGACCAAATACTTTTACAATATTCACCCCAAGCTTATGTAAACTGTCTACCAGGTGCACTTTCCCTATAATGGTCGTAGGATTAGCCAATATAGCTACCCGCTTTCCTTTTAACAATGACAAGTATTTTTCGGTTTGTTCAGCACCGGTGAGTATGGGTTTACCCGCATTATCATTAAAGTTTGAAGAAAACAAGTTAAAGCTGATCAGCATGAAAAAGCAAACAATCAAAATTTTCCGGATTGGCATATCATAATGGTTGAACAGTAAATATAGGCAAACCTATTATAGGTAACTACCTACTTTTGGCTGGTACAGCCTAAACAGTAAAATTCAGGTTTTTAGTTTAGGCACAGTTCCAAAAGTTTCTGAACTTTCCAAAAATCTGTATCCCAATTAAACACCATGAACACAGTCTTAATATTACAAAATATTAGCCGTCATATTCAACTAGACAAAACGGAAACCGATTATTTTCTTTCCTTATTAAAAACCAGGAAACTTAAACGAAAAGAATTCCTATTAAAGGAAGGTGAAGTTTGTAAAACTGAAAACTTTATAGTGAAAGGATGTTTAAGGGTTTATACAATTGATAATAACGGCGTAGAACATATAATTATGTTTGGTATTGAAGACTGGTGGGTTGGTGATCTATACAGCTTTCTAACACAAACAAAAGCCAGTTATTTTATTGATGCACTTGAAGACACAGAAATACTCCAAATTACTAAGTCAGATCTCGAAAAGTTGTATAAAAGAGTACCCAAATTTGAACGTTTCTTTAGGCTAATACTTCAGAATGCTTTTATTGCTCTGCAACAACGAATTAACCAAAACCTCTCCTTTTCCGCTGAAGAACGCTACCTGGATTTTATTTCCAAATACCCAAAACTGGAACAAAGACTTACACAAAAACAGGTTTCAGCCTACCTCGGCATTACCCCGGTATTTTTAAGTATGCTTCGCAAGAAGCAATCCAGAAAGCCATAAATTAAACTACTTTAATTTTTACCCTTTCAATTGTCTGTTCTTTTGTACCCACAAACAAATAGAACAAACAATGAGCATGGTAATTATTTATCACAGTGGATATGGGCATACAAAAATCGTTGCAGAACATATTCAAAAAGGTGCCTCAAGGGAACTTACACAAGTAACTATTTTAACAACACTTGAAGCCCTGGACAATTTGGAGTTATTGCACCAGGCAGACTGTTTGGTTTTTGGAAGTAGTACTGTCCGGGGAAAATTGGCTACAAGCTTCAAGCCGCAAGCCGCAAGCAAATGTTTAGCAGGGCAAGAAATAGAAGTCTGGCAATTAGGGTAGATAAGAAAGAATACATACAATCAGTACCTGTGGACAGACCTTCATTGGCATTGGTGTCAAGCGCAGCGTAGACAGACTAAATCATGCGCAGCAGATTTAGTCAGAGGCCAATGTAGTCTGGGAACAGGTACGGGGCCATTCGGCCCAGGAGTAATATTGAATTTTGAACAGAAGCACGATCGACTTTACTAATTGCTAAAATGGAATAATGATAGCTTTTGCCCTAGTTACGGACAATTAGAAAACCAAGGGTTCTATTTTCAACTTATGACAAGATGATTGTTGCTGAAGCGTATCTGGGCAGTGTGCATTTTTCTATTAGACAGCAATGGCTTGGAAATCCAACCTATATGGGCACCATTTCCGCTGACTTTAAAAAATTTATGGAAGCCACCGGTAAATTTTGGTACAGTCAAAAATGGAAAGACAAATTTGCTGCAGGTTTTACCAATTCATCTACCCTAAATGGAGACAAGCTAAACACGCTCCAACAACTCGCCCTTTTTGCCTGTCAGCATAGCATGATTTGGATTTCAACTGGCATCTTACCAAGGTTTGATAACGATGAACAATTGGAAACACCGAATAGACTAGCAAGCTATTTAGGACTAATGACACTTTCTGATAATTCAACAAAAGCAGTGAACCCTCCTAAAGATTTAGAAACTGCTGAACTTTTTGGACAACGTATTGCCCTCATTACTAAAAAATTAAAACGATAAAACACAACAAATGAAAAGTTTACTATTTCACTCAAACAATGATTTAACCGGGTTAATTACTCGTTTAACACTAGGACTGGTTGTATTTCCACATGGCGCTCAGAAAATGCTTGGCTTATTTGGTGGGTATGGGTTTAGCGGAACCATGAATTTCTTCACTGGAACTTTGCACTTACCCTGGATAGTTGGTTTCCTGGTAATCATCATCGAATTCTTCGGCGCTATTGGGCTTATTGTAGGCTTTGCATCCAGAATCTGGAGTGCATTAATGATCTTTCTTTTCATTGGAATTATATATACTTCCCATCTTGAAAATGGTTTTTTCATGAATTGGTTTGGTAACCAAAAAGGGGAAGGTTGTGAATTTCACTTACTTATCATTGGTTTATCACTAGCCGTATTTGTAAACGGAAGCGGCAAATATGCCATAGACAGATCCATCAAGGGTAAATAAAGCAGGGTAAAATTGTCCATGTACTTGCGTGGTGCGTCCATTTTTTACCCTATTAATACCAGCCATCTTTGCAATGTCAATAATGACATAAATAAAATAACATAAGATGGCAAACTTTCAAGTTCCAAGTAAAGAAGTAGTATCCGCAAACAACCAGGATATCTTTGACACCCTAAAAAAGGGTTTAGGCATGGTACCCAACCTATATGCAGTAATGGCCTTATCGGAAACGGCTTTAGGTAATTACCTTTCATTTCAAAATGCTCCAACCTCTTTTTCAAATAAAGAAAAACAGGCTATTAACCTGGTAGTAAGTCAGGTTAACGAATGCCTTTATTGTCAATCAGCACATACCTTGCTGGGCAAAATGAATGGCTTTTCAGAAGAGCAAACAATTGAAATAAGAAAAGGAAATGCACCATTCGATCATAAATTGAATACCTTGGTTGTGCTTGCAAAAGAAATTACCGAGAAAAAAGGTTTTGCATCAGATGAAGCAGTAGATGCATGTATAAATGCAGGTTATTCACAAGGACAGATTATTGAATTGACCTTATTGGTGGCAGAAAAAACAGCCATGAACTATCTTCACGCTATAACTAAAGTTGAAATTGACTTTCCATTGGCGAAATCTATTTAAAACCCATAGGAGGCTACTTTACCAGTCTAAAGTAGCCTCTCCCTATAAATAATACAATGGAACCTACCCGTCCACCGCTACCCCCATTCACCCTGGAAACAGCTTTAGAAAAAGTACAGGCTGCGGAATCAATCTGGAACACCAAAGATGCTGATAAAGTAAGTATGGCTTATACTTTAGATACAGAATGGCGAAACAGAACCGAGTTTATCCAGGGAAGAGAACAGGTAAAACAATTCTTAACCCGCAAATGGGAGAAAGAATTGGCCTATAAATTGAAAAAAGAGTTATGGGGTTTCAGAGAGAACAGAATGGCCGTTAAATTTGAATATGAGTGGCATAATCAGGTTGGACAATGGTTTAGAAGTTATGGCATTGAACTTTGGGAGTTTGATCAAAACGGTTTAATGGAAAAAAGATTTGCCAGCATCAACGATTTACCTATTGAGGAATCTGAACGTAAGCTGAAATAATATCCAGGCATTATGAGTACACAAACTGCTTTTACATTGGTAGATGCCAAAAATGGGAACCTGGCATTTAAGATATTTATGTTTGAAGATAACAGTTGCTTCGATCATATTCAGCGCAATAACTACTACTCGTTAATATGGTTTACACAAGGAACCGGAAAAATTAAAGCTGATTTTTCCGAATATCCTGTTGTTGAAAATAGCCTGTTTGCCTTTTCGCCTTATCAGCCTTTTATGTTGTCGGGCAACCAACCTGTGGGCGGTATTGTATTACAATTTCATCCGGATTTCTTTTGCATTCATAAACACCAGTCTGAGGTTGCTTGTAACGGCATATTATTCAATAATATTTATAGCCCCCCCTTCATACTCATTGATGAAACAGCTAGCGCCAACTTGCAAATGCTGATAACCCAAATGAAAACTGAATTGCAGGATCCGAAACTGGCTCAATATGATTTTCTCATCTCCTACCTGAAAATCTTTTTAATAACTACTTCCCGACTTAAAACGGAGCAACAGCCTGAAATACTTGAATCCTTAACTGGTTCTAATGGACCTCAAATTTTGCAGCATTTAAAAAATGCCATTGAAAAAAACTTTAAAACCAAACATACTGCCAGCGATTACGCGAAGATGTTAAACATATCAACTACAGCATTGGCCAAAATAACAAAAACACATTTCAATAAAACTTTGACTAACCTGATTTCAGAAAGAATAATTATTGAAGCGAAACGAGAGCTATACCT
>CAZTCS010000024.1:19970-34939 GCA_964611995.1 uncultured Sediminibacterium sp.
CAATAAAACAATTAAAGAAATAGCTTATGAATTAGGCTATGAAGATGAATTTTATTTTAGTCGCTTCTTCAAAACTAATGCTGACATATCACCCCAAATGTACAGGAACAGTGTTGGCTTTGCCAGGGCAGTTTAGTTAAATTGTTTGTCTCTGATTGATTCATTTTAGGGATACATACTGTAACATTATTAAGCAATCCTCTACCAGGACCACTTCCAGTATATCGCTATATTAGAGAAAAAATCCACCTTACATCAAATCGATCGGTTATCTCAATCATTGGATGATCTTCATCGATACTTAATGGCGCATCGTTCTTATTTTGAAGTTGTTGCAGGTACACTAATCTCTCGTCATTGCAAGTACAATTTACCAGTACAGCCATATTATTACCAACCCGTTTACCCTCATTATGAACCAGATCTGACCCGTGCAGCACAAGTTTATCGGAATATAGGGTTGCACGTATAACCGGGCTATCGCTAAACCCTTCTATAGGTTGGTCAAACAGTTTAATAAAAAGCTCCCCGCCAAAACATGCCTGATAGGCAGCAAATGCTTCCCTGCAATTACCGCTGAATGTAATAAAAATGCCCGTTTTTGTATATGCCGTTTCAGTCTTACTCATTCATACCTATTTACCAGGCTTTTCTTCGTTTTCTTTTTTGCGAAATGCTACTATCCTTTCGATCAACTTTTCAGGAAGGGGTTCATCGTTTGGTAGTTGAATGGCAGCCTTACTTAATTTGTATGCTTTTAACTCGTCTTTAAAAGTATTGAGTAATAATTGGCTAAAAGGGTAAGAGATGGAAATATGCTTTGTAAAAGCTGCATAATAAATCAAGTATCCTTTATACTTGAAACAGGGTATCTGATAACTGATACATTCTTCAATCCCTGGCACTGTTTTTTGGATAATCTTCCTGATCTTTTTCATTCTCGCCAAAGTTTCGCCATCGAATGATGCATGGTATTCGTCAATGGTTTTGTATGCTGTTTTAGCCATGTTTAACAGTTTGTGGTTGAAACAAATAAGACACCATAAGGATAAGCCCTACTACGATTGGCATCAATATAAATGCTAGGTTACCATCCACTACAATATGACTGATCACCGCAAAAATGAGGTTAAAGGTTAGTCCGGCATAGGCCCATTCGCGCAGTTTGGCTGGCAACTTAGTAATAGCAATTGCAGTAACACCTAATACTTTAAAAACAATAAGGGTATAAGCAAAGTAATCCGGGTAACCCAGGGGTTTGGTTCCAAGGTTTACATATTCTGGCATAAACAGCACAGTTGATAATGGCATTACCCCTTCCCATAAAAGAATGATGATGGTGGCAATCCAAAAAATGATCTTGTTTCGTTTCATAAATATTATGTTGAATGGTTGTTTATTTACTGGTTACGTACTGAACAAAATTGTTTAGAATAGCTTGCCAACCCTGCTGCTGAAACTCAACGGGATTTTCGGATTCAGCATCAAATGTGGTTGTAATAACTACCTGACTTCCCTGGTCTTCAAATAGGGTGGTTACCATTCTTCCGTCAGCCATTGTGTAGGTAATTTCCTTATGTGGCACAACACGATCATATATTCCACCAAAATCAAATCCAAAACTTCCGTCCCTGGCTTCCATTCTGTGTTTAAATGCCCCTCCGGTACGCAGGTCGTTTTCACTACTTGGACAATGCCAGTCTGGATGAGCTGTGTTCCAAATTTTAATATCCTCAGGGTTGTTCCATGCACCCCATACTTTTTGAATAGGAGCTGTTACAGGGGCCGAAATGGTGATTTTTGTGTTTGTATTCATTTTGTTAAGTTTATGTATGATTGTTACACAAAGTTGTAAAATCATCGTTAGTCAAATGATCCCTGAAAACGACAAGTTTAGGGGCAGATTATGACAGAGTTGATGAATATCAAAAGTCTCTTGATAACTTAGTATATGCGTATATCTGTTTTTGTTCCCGAATATGGTGTCATAGAGGCAATAACACCTCCATTCAGGTCATTTCATACTGCCAATGAATTCCTTACCGCATTTGGTAAAGAGCCCATTTTTGAAGTTGAATATGTTGGACTGAACAAACATGTTCCTGCTAATAATGGAGAATACACCATAAAAACAGACAGATTATTAAAAGATGTTGAATCAACTGACTTGTTGATCATACCACCTACTTATGGCGATACTAATAAAGGTATTGAAGCCAATGCGGAAGCCATTCCCTATTTCAAATCATTGTACCAAAAAGGCAGCAGCCTGGCAAGTTTATGTATAGGTGCATTCCTCTTGGCAGAAACCGGATTATTAAATGGAAAAAAATGTTCTACCCATTGGGCATACATTAGTGAGTTCAGGGAAAAATATCCGGAAATAACTGTTGAAGACGGTGCCATTATAACAGAATATGAAAACATATTCAGCAGCGGTGGCGCCAGTAGTTTATGGAACCTGGTGCTCTACCTGATTGAGAAATATTCAGATAAAGAAACAGCGGTGATGATTTCAAAATACTTTGCCCTGGATATCGGGCGCGATAGCCAGGCACAGTTTGCCATTTTCAGGGGGCAGCGCAATCATAACGATACAGAAATTCAACAGGTACAGGACTTTATTGAAAAGAATTATGAAGAGAAATTAACCATAGAACAACTCGCAGACATTATCAGTACCGGGCGCAGAACTTTTGAAAGAAGATTCAAACAAGCCACCAATAACTCTCCTATTGAATACCTGCAACGTGTAAGAATTGAAGCTGCCAAAAAACATTTCGAAAGCTCCAGGAAAAATGTAAACCAAGTTATGTACGATGTTGGCTATACCGACACCAAGGCATTCAGGGATATATTTAAAAAGCTTACCGGCTTAACTCCTATTGAATATCGTAACCGGTTTGTAAAAACGGTTGCCGAGGTTTAACCCTTGCAGATAGAACGAAATATTATCAAGGATATAATAAATATTTCTTCCTCATTTGTTTATAGGCACTTAAACCTGGCTCCCAGCTTTTACGGATTTCTTTTTCAGATACACCATTAATGATTTGCTGCCTGAATTCACCTACTCCTATCTGTATTTCAATCGAATTCATTTGATCACTCAGTTTCTCGAAAAATTTTTCTTTATAAGGATGTGCTTTATATAATTCCATGATCCAGCTTATATTGATCTTTTTACTTTTCCGTAATTTCTCTACATCATAGTTTCGGAGATCAAGCCCATAACACTCCTGGTCCATAAATAGTGGCTTTTCAGCCATCCCTTTTATACTTGTTGGTGTATAGGAGAATGAATAAATGCCTTTGAGTTCCGGGCTTCCTAAAACAGTAAAAGGATAGTATGTGCCCCGGCCATGATTCAGGTAAACTCCTTCAAACATACAGGTTGAAGGATATAACATAATAGCCTGTTGTGTATTCAGGTTAGGGGAAGGTTTTACAGGCAGTGTATAAGGCATATCATGTTTATAATTGGCCACTGGAATAATACGTAAACTACATTTCACCTTATTGGGTAGCCATCCCTCCCCATTGGCCATCTGTGCAAATTCGCCTACGGTTAGTCCATGAGACATCGGTATAGGAAACATCCCTATTCCTGATTTATATTTCATATCGAGCACAGGTCCATCAATAAGATAGCCATTCGGATTTGGACGATCGAGTATCAACAATTCCTTTCCATTAGTAGCACAGGCTTCCATTAAGCGCGATAGTGCATTGATATTTGTATAAAAACGCACTCCTACATCCTGAACATCATAGACCATAATATCTACATCGGCCAGATCTTCTTTGCTGGGTTTATTCTTTTTGCCATAGAGTGAGATAATCGGAATACCGGTAGCCATATCTTTTTCATCAGACACTTCTACACCTGCGCTGGCATTACCACGAAAACCATGTTCTGGTCCAAATACTTTTACAATATTTACCCCTAGCTTTTGTAAACTATCTACCAGATGAATTTTTCCAATGATGGTTGTTTGGTTGGCTAATATCGCTACTCGTTTCCCCTTCAATAATGATAGGTATTTTTCGGTCTGCTCTGCTCCGGTAAGAATTGGTTTGCTACGCTTAGCCGAAGTTCCCATTGAGTAAACTTGCTCACTAACAATTAGTAATAATGCAAGCAGGTATAATATCGTTTTTTTCATAATAGCCTTGTAATTTACTCAATCGATTTAGACAAGTCGGAAGATATGAATTAAATAGATGCGTGGTAAAAAGTGAAATAATTTAATCTTATAATCGATTAAAATACAGCGCTTTAAAAGGACTGTTTGTGGATCTTAAAAAATATTGTAACTTTATAGTATATAAACATCCCCATTCGCTGGAGTTTTCCGTTTCACTTACAGTTTTTTATCCCATATTCTATAGTCATAGTATACAGCGGATTAACTGAAGCTTCCACAAAAGTTTAACCCGGTTGGGTATCATTTTCCTTTACACATTTATACTTTATTTCTGCTATTTTGTGTAGAATCCATTTCCATGAAGCATATATTCTTCTGTCTTTGTCTTGTTTGCGTTCAAAGTATCATTGCGCAACCCTCCCTCATATTATTGGGAAATGTGCAGGATGGAGGTTCGCCACATATTGGATGCGAAAAAGAATGTTGCAAACAATTATTTCTTCAACCAGATTCAAAAAGAAAAGTAGTTGCTCTGGGACTGTTTAACCCCCGAAACAATAAACGTTATCTATTCGAAGCCACGCCTGATATAACTACTCAATTAAGGATATTTCGCAATTACACTAAAGCCAGCACCGATCTGCCAGATGGCATATTCCTTACTCACGCACATATCGGTCACTACGCGGGATTAATGTACCTGGGTCGGGAAGCCATGAATGCGAAAAATATTCCGGTTTATACGATGCCGGCAATGAAGAAATTCCTGGAAACCAATGGACCATGGAGTCAGTTGGTTAGCTTACAGAATATTTCATTGCAAAACTTACAGAACAATACAAAGATTGAATTAGACAGAGATTTAACTGTTACACCTTTTCTGGTGCCACACAGGGATGAATATTCAGAAACAGTAGGTTACCAGATTACGGGGCCGAATAAAAAAGCGCTATTCATTCCCGACATAGACAAATGGGAGAAATGGAACCGGAATATAGATTCAGTAATTGCCAGTGTAGACTATGCCTTTATTGATGCCACATTTTTTGATGCAGCAGAAATTAATAACCGGGATATCCGGGAGATTCCGCATCCCTTTATTATAGAAAGTATGCAACGTTTCGATAAACTGTCTGCAAAAGAGAGAAATAAGATCTATTTTATTCATTTCAATCATACCAACCCTTTACTTCAACCTAACAGCCTTGCAGCAAAAACCGTTTTAGCCAAGGGTTTTAAAATAGCCAGGATTGGTACGGTAGTAAAATTATAAGCTCAACTATACATGCTAAAAAAAGTATTATGTCATACAAACTTTATTCTACTAAATGGATATATGCCGGTATCCTGATCTTTTGTTTTGCATTTACTGGTCAACCAAAAGACAATAATGGCACATTATTATTTACCAGCTCAAGAGACGGCAACTGGGAGGTTTACACAATGGATGCCGATGGCAGCAATCAGCGTAATCTTAGTAATAATCCCAAAACTGATTATGCATTAGGCTGGTCGCCAGATGGGCATTATATCCTTTTTTATAGTAACAGGGATGGAAATGAAGATATCTGGCGTATGGATGCAGACGGAAAGAATCAGGTTAACCTCACGAATCATTCGGCCGGAGAAAGAGCAGCTGCCTGGTCGCCAGATGGAAAACTAATTGCATTCACCAGTGACCGAGATGGTAAAGAGAAAGAAATTTATTTAATGAATATGGATGGAACGAATCAGCGAAAATTAACCTCTTTAGCATCTTATATTGAAAGTCTTACCTGGTTGAAAGACGGATCTGGAATTGTATTCACTATGATGATCACTGAAAAAAATGACAGCACTTCTACGACCAATGGAGAAATTTATCAGATAGACCAGAATGGAAAAAACCTAAAAAGGTTAACCAATAAAAAAGGTTTTGATTCCGGCGCCAGTTTTTCTCCAAATACTTTTCAGATGGCTTTCTATGGACCAACAGAAAATAAGAAATATGATCTCTTTATTGCAAATGCTGATGGCTCAGGTATCCGTAATTTAACGAGTGACGATACTGAGGATTATTCGCCGTCATGGTCACCCGATGGCAAATGGTTGGCTTATACATCCGGAGCGAATGGCAAATACGATATATGGCTTATTCATACAGATACAAAGGAACGTAAACAATTAACTACTGCCCCGAAAAGAAACGAAACTCCGTTTTGGAAACCTTTGAAATAAAATTATTTATACTTCCAATTCAAACAAACTCACTTTATCCAGTTTGTAATGATCAGGCAGTTTGCTGGTATCTTTTAATGTAACAAGGCCCAGGAAACGAAATCCACTATCCTGGTAATGTTGAATCAAGCGTTGGTTTTCGCCTACGGTATCAAGGCGTACATATTTTTTGCCTTTTTCTTTGGCATATTTTTTTGCCCATGATACAATTTCTTTAACAAGGTGTTGCCCCCTGAATGCTGGTACGGTAGTAATACGATGAATGTAAATAGATGGATCGACATCTTTTTCTTCCCAAATCTCCGGGTCACTAAATGTAATTGCCCATATGCAAGCTAGTTCTCCATCGATTAACATTTTCCACTGTCTGCCTTCTTCAATTTCTCTAATCACCATATTTCTGTTGAACTCAGGAAAATGTACCCAAAATCTTTCCTTCATATATAAAGCAGCCATCCGGTATAAATCGAAAATGGTATCTATATCTTCAATTGTACTATTTTGAATTTCCATACAGCAAAAATACAATCCCCTTAAAATTGCTTCAGACTGAAATGACAAACGGTTTCAAGCTGTATTGAATTAACTTTATAGAAACCACCAGGCATGTCTACCATCTTACAAAACCATTATGTACTAGCTGTACATAACCTTTCATCAAATGCTGAATTTCTTGAAAAACTTGGCTTCAAAGTCGTTAACAACCCAGACGGATGGATTTTTCTTCAAAAAGATAACTGCATGATCATGCTTGGAGAATGTAAGGATGCGACACCTGCTGATCAATTAGGCGACCATAATTATTTCGCTTACCTGCGTGTAGATGATGTAGATACTTATTATGCCGAAGTCAAAGAAAATGGCCTTTCGACTTTTAATGAACCCATTACCAAACCCTGGCAGATGCGTGAATTTGGATTACAACTACCCGAAGGCCACCGGATAACTATTGGGCAGTGGATTTCCTCCTAATCTGTGAATCTGTGGCTATAAAAAAACTAAAACTTCCCCAAACACTCAAGCAATGCTGTTTTCCAATTACGCATAACAATTCCATAAGCAGTGGTAAGACTACTTGTATCCATTACGGAATAGGCAGGTCTTTTAGCAGGTGTAGGATATTCGGCAGTTGTTATTCCATTTATGGTACAAGATAATTTCGCTGCTGATTGAATGGCTTTTGCAAAATCGCACCAGTTTGTGACGCCTTCATTACTGTAATGAAATATGCCAAAATGTTTATTACCCGATTCGACTTCAGCTATAATTTTTAAGATAGCAGTTGCAAGGTCGTAGGCATAGGTTGGTGAGCCTACCTGATCGGCTACCACATTTAAACTATCCCTTTCCTTCATTAAACGAAGCATTGTTTTCACAAAATTATTTCCATGGGTACTATATACCCAGGATGTGCGTATTACAATGGTAGATGCATTATTTACTAATGCGAGCTGCTCTCCCACCTGTTTACTATAACCATAATAATTTACAGGATCAGTGGCTTCATCAGGTGTATATGGCTTAGTTCCTTTTCCATTGAAAACATAGTCAGTAGAAATGGTTATCAATACTGCTCCTATCTTATTACAGGCTTCAGTAATAATGCCCGGAGCCATTGCATTTACCTGATAAGCTAAATCTTGTTCAGATTCAGCTTTATCTACTGCTGTATATGCGCCACAATTGATAAAATAATCAGGCTGGTATTTTTGTACGGCTTCTTTAATTGAGGCTGGATTGGAAAGATCGAGTTCGGTTTTGTCGGGAAAAATAAAATCATACTGACTGTATTCAGCAGCCAGTTGCATTAACTCCCAACCAAGTTGTCCATTTTTTCCCGTAACAAGTATTTGTGGTTTCGGCATGCTTAGTTGAACTCTTTAGGTTGTTTCGACCATTCTTCTTTCGGCAATGCTTTGAAATAAGCATAGGTTTTTGCCAATCCCTCGGCCCTGTTAATCTTTGGCTCCCAACCCAAAATTTCTTTTGCCTTGGTTATATCTGGTCTGCGCTGCTTAGGATCATCAACAGGTAATGGCTTATGAACAATTTTAACCGTTGAGCCGGTTAATTTGAGTACTTCTTCCGCAAAATCGAGTAGCGATATTTCATTGGGGTTACCGATGTTCACGGGAAGACTATAATCACTCATCAACAATCGGTAAATACCTTCTACCAGGTCATCTACATAACAAAATGAGCGGGTTTGACTACCATCGCCAAACACAGTAAGGTCTTCTCCTCTTAATGCCTGCCCAATAAAGGCTGGTAATGCCCTACCATCGTTTAAACGCATACGGGGACCATAAGTATTGAAAATGCGGACAATCCTCGTCTCTACACCATGATAGGTATGATAGGCCATGGTAATGGATTCCATGAATCGCTTGGCTTCATCATATACGCCTCTTGGACCAACAGGATTTACATTACCCCAGTATTCTTCTGTTTGTGGATGCACCAGCGGGTCACCATATACTTCGCTGGTAGAAGCTACCAGTATTCTTGCTTTTTTATCTTTTGCAAGCCCCAGACAATTATGTGTTCCCAAAGCGCCCACTTTCAGTGTCTGAATAGGGATTTTCAGGTAGTCGATCGGACTTGCCGGCGAAGCGAAGTGCAGGATATAATCCAGTTCCCCAGGTACATGAATAAATTTTGTTACATCATGGTGAAAGAATTCAAAATCCGGCAAACTAAACAGGTGTTCAATATTGCGCATATCACCTGTAATCAGGTTATCCATACCGATAACATGATATCCTTCCTTCACAAAACGGTCGCATAAATGCGAGCCTAAAAATCCTGCGGCCCCGGTTATCAGTATTCTTTTCTTTGACATAATTTTTGTTTTGTGAAATGCATGAAGGATGAATAATCAAACTTTAATTTCTTCCGATGCTTTCATAATAATAACCCATATCCTTCATTTGCTTTACATCAAATAAATTTCTTCCGTCGAATATGGCTTTTGTTTTTAGACGGCTCTCGATTGCTTCAAAGTCTGGTGTTCTGAATTCACTCCATTCAGTTGCAATAATCAATGCATCTGCATTGTCTAATGCCTCATACTGACTTTCTGCATATTCTATTTTATCGCCCAGCACCTGTTTAACATTATTCATCGCTTCAGGGTCGAAGGATACCACTTTTGCGCCCTCATTCAATAATAATTCAATCATATCGATAGCTGGCGCTTCTCTTATATCATCTGTATTCGGTTTGAAAGCTAACCCCCAAACTGCAAATTGTTTTCCCTGCAGATTACCATTATAATAACGCTTAATTTTTTCTACAAGGTGCAGTTTTTGTTTTGCATTTACCAGTTCTACTGATTTCAAAATTTTAAAATCATACCCGGCTTCTTCAGCAGAACGTACCAATGCCTGAACATCTTTTGGAAAACAACTACCACCATATCCAATCCCAGGGAATAAAAAGCGTTTACCAATTCTGTCATCACTTCCTATACCGCGACGAACCATGTCAACATCAGCACCCATGCGTTCACAGAGTTGGGCTATTTCATTCATGAAAGATATTTTGGTAGCCAGGAATGAATTGGCCGCATATTTGGTTAATTCAGCAGAGCGTTCATCCATAAAAATGATCGGATTACCCTGACGAACAAATGGGGCAAACAAATCACCCATAATCTTTCTTGCTCTTTCAGAATCAGTACCCACTACTACCCTATCTGGCTTCATGAAATCATCCACCGCAACACCTTCGCGTAAAAATTCCGGATTACTCACCACATCAAATGCTCCCTTATAATTTGCCGCGATGGCCTGTTTAACCTTATCAGCAGTACCCACAGGCACAGTACTTTTATCTACAATAACTTTATATCCATTTAGTATTTTCCCAAGCTGATCTGCAACACCCAATACATATTTCAAGTCAGCGGCACCATCTGCACCAGGAGGTGTTGGTAATGCGAGGAAAATGATTTCTGCATCACTAACCCCTGCCGCCAGATCGGTGGTAAATTTCAGGCGACCTTCTTTCAGGTTGCGTAAGAATATCTTTTCAAGTCCGGGTTCATAAATCGTGATTTCACCATTTGACAACCTGCTTACTTTCGATTCATCAATATCTACACAAACCACTTTATTGCCTGTTTCAGCAAAACAGGTACCTGTAACCAGGCCAACATATCCCGTTCCTACAACTGTAATCTTCATACCTTATCTATTTACAAAATTTAAAACCGTTTCTGTAATATATGTCAATTGTTCCGTATCCATTTCTGTGTGTACCGGCAATGAAATAACCCTTTCCGTTAACCAATCTGTAGTAGCTAACTGGCAGGTAGGCAAACCGAATGATTTGAACATATCCTGTTTATGTCCGGGTACAGGATAATAAATCATAGAAGGAATTTTATGTGTTGCGAGATGTGCAACCAATCCATCCCTGTCTACATTATTTAATACCAGGGTATATTGATGGTAAACATGTTTGCTGTAATCTGCAACGTACGGTGTAATAATATGCTCATTACCCATAAATGCCTTATTGTAGAAAGCAGCTACGGATTGTCTTGCAGCATTGTATTCATCCAGTTTTTTAAGTTTGATGTTCAATATAGCTGCCTGTATACTATCAAGCCTTGAATTACACCCTACCACTTCATGGTAATACCTTTTCTGTTGGCCATGGTTGGCTACCATTTTTAATTGTTGAGCCAGTGTATCATCGTTGGTGAAAATAGCCCCACCATCGCCATAAGCGCCCAGGTTTTTACTAGGGTAAAAAGAAGTGGCTCCAATTGTGCCGATAGTACCTGTTTTTTTGATAGTTCCGTCGCTGAAGGTATAATCGCATCCGATTGCCTGTGCATTATCTTCTATAACATACAGGTTATGCTCTTTAGCAATCTGCATGATTTCTTCCATTGGTGCGGCATGTCCGTATAAGTGAACTGGCACAATGGCTTTTGTTTTTGGTGTAATCGCTTTGCGGAGTGCATCGGGATCCATACAAAACGTTTTTGGATCTACCTCCACAAATACAGGGGTAAGTCTGAGTAAGGCCACGACTTCTGTAGTAGCGATATAGGTAAATGAAGGGGTAATTACTTCGTCGCCGGGTTGAAGTCCCAGTGCCATCATAGCAATCTGTAGTGCATCAGTACCGTTGGCACATGGAATCGTATGTTTAACTCCCAGGTAGTTGTTTAGTCCCTGCGCGAAATCCTGCACCGCTTTTCCATTGATATATGCTGCACCATCCAATACTTCCTGGATAGCTGCGTCTACTTCCGTTTTTATCTGCTCGTACTGCCTTTTTGTATCCACCATCTGAATGGGTCTCATACGCTATTTACTTTAGGGGGCGAAATTACTGCAAAATTGCTCAGGATGGAAGGGTAGTGAGCTGCTAGCTTCTAGCTGCTAGCCAGTCCTGTCCGGGGAAATTTGGCTTCAAGCTACAAGCCGCAAGCTACAAGCCTTGATTGATGCTTGTTTTAGGCTTTCTGCTATTAATAGAACAATAAAGGAGGCTGCGAATTGTATAATTTAAAATGAGTTGGTTGATGAAATAGTTGATTCCCGCTAATGCACTATCCGTTATTAATAGAACGCAGATTATCATGATTTTCAAGATTTATCATGATAGATCTTGAAAATCATGATAATCCGTGTTCCATCATACGCACAACTATAGCTTGCGGTCAAATTTCCCCGGACAACAATGGCTGCTAGCCTTGATTGGCGGTCACTTTGGGCTTTCTGCTATTAATAGCAAATAGTGCATTTACTGCAACCAAATATTTATAGGCGGGTAAAGAAGAAGTTTATGTTGTTATTTTGTACCAATAAATACAGCCTTTGCGTTTACTCTACCGCATATTTGTTTGGTTTTACCCTAAAGCCGCATGGTTATTATCTTTTTATAACCCTAAGGCAAAGCTTTGGATAAAAGGTCGTAAAAACCAGTTCCGTAACCTGTCTACCATTTTTCATACCAATCAAAGACCAGTTATCTGGATGCATTGTGCCTCACTGGGTGAGTTTGAACAAGGGAAGCCTGTATTGGAGTCTTTAAAACAACAATATCCGGAACATTTTATCCTGGTGAGTTTTTTCTCCCCCTCGGGATTTGAAATCAGGAAAAACGACCCCGTTGCCGACCATGTTTGCTACCTGCCCATGGATAGGCCCTATAATGCAGCCCGCTTTCTGAATATTGTACAACCATCACTGGTATTGTTTGTGAAATATGAATTCTGGTTTTATTACCTGGATGAGATTAAACAACGTAATATTCCATTATTGCTGGTTTCAGGGATATTTCGGCCAGACCAGCCTTTTTTTAAATGGTATGGCGGTTTTCATAAAAAAATGCTCCAGAAATTCACCCATTTGTTTTTACAAAACCAGTATGCATTTGACCTGCTTTCTCAACTGAATATTACCGATGCGTTTTCTGTTGCCGGAGATACCCGCTTTGACCGGGTCTTACAAATTGCGGGAAGGTTTGCTCCGATTCCAACCATCGCTTTTTTTTGTGGTGATCATCCTGTGATTGTGGCAGGTAGTACCTGGACGGATGATGATGAAAGCCTGGATCATTTTGCCAATACCTATGCAGATATTCGTTTCATTATAGCACCACACGATATCGATGAAGACAGGTTAAAAGAATGTGAGCGGCTTTACACAAATAGTATTCGTTATTCGGTATACGCAGAGAATAATGCTGCAGGACAACATAAAAATGTACTGATTATAGACAATATGGGTATGTTGAGTAAACTATACCATTATGCAACCATTGCTTATATCGGAGGCGGATTTGGTGACGATGGCATTCATAATGCATTAGAGGCAGCGGTATTCGGTAAACCAATTGTATTCGGACCAGTATATGATAAATACCAGGAAGCAATTGACCTGGTAGAAACAGGCGCAGCTTTTAGTATTAATGATGCCCTAGAATTAGAAGCACAATTAAAGCTGATGCTCTCCAACCAACATTTATTAAAGGACGCGGGCGATAGTGCTGGAAATTATGTACAAACACAGGCAGGTGCAACGGCTGCTATCGTTGATTATATTCAGGCGAAACGTCTTCTTACCAACTGATCAAAAAGTCTTGCGGCTTCACAACCTTCATTCCAACCAAGTTTTACTTTTAATTCCCTTTCGATCCAATATTGGGCTTCCGGATAAATAGAAAAGGCATTGATGGTTTTTAGGCTTCTTTCATACATGCTTTCATCACCACGAAACAGTTCATTCACAAAAAGGTATCGGTCATTGATACCTACTGCTTTTTTAAGGTCACGTACTGGTGCGCTTTGTAAAACAGTGGCTACTTCTATTTTATCTTCTTTCAGTCTTTCGTTTAGTTCCGGATGATCCTGTTGCGCAACGAGCACTTCATTCAACTCAAACACTTCTTTTTCCGTTTGGGTATCTTGATGTACCATGGTTGGTATTTCAACCGGTATCTTCATCATCCAGGGAATATGGTCTTCTGTTTCTTCTGGCTTTTCTTCTCCTACCGGCTCTTCGATTACCGGCTCGGGCTCGGGCTCAGGTTCTGGTGATGAAATAGTTGCCACAGGAGTTTCCACTGGTGCAACGGGCTGGCTATTACCAGACATATAAGCAGTGGGCATTACTACAGAAACCTTACCGCTTACGGACGTGGGTTGCTGCTGCAAAACCGTTTGTAATTCTGCCAGTAATAAACGGGTATTTACCAACAGTTTTGCCGGATCAGCTTCCTGTTCAAACTGTTCTTTCAGTTTATGGATCAAAGTTCCTACTCTTTCCATGGCATGAGTTTTTGGGGGAGAAACACAAGTTACTAACGATTTTTAGTAGGTTTTAGTATTTCTCCCCCTCATTTATTGCCACCCACCACCGAGTGACCTTTAAAATTCATTCAGCTATTTTAGAATGATTGCTGTTTTAAAGCCGATTGGATTATCGAATGAATTAACCTTTTTGACCTTTGACTACTTCCATATAGTGGAAATATATTGGCCCTAAACCCTTCAAGTCTTATCCAGAAAGGATTTCGGCGATTAGCATTTTTTCAGATTATTAATAAGTACTTCCTCAATATTCAACATGACTTTCCTATTGTTCCATACATTAAGAAAGGCCCAGGGCTTGTTTAGTTAATTTTGGCGCCTTATTTATACCTACTTAGCATCTTTTCCTTTTAACATTCCTTTTAAATTACGATGGCTCCAGAAGGGGGACAAAACTGCTTTCGGGTATTCAATAGTTTATTTGTCCTGAATACAACTTCAACTGATGGGCATCGTAATCTAACAGCTAAATCAATACAATTATCAAACCCTGTATGAATTCATGCTATTTGTGGCAATTTTCCATAGAAAGCAAGATACTGGTAGGAAATAAATAAAATATGAAAATAAGCCTCGATTAAAGTAATTTGCCCCGCTCGTTTATAGCTTTATTATCATGTTTATAGAACCAAATTTATCAGGAGAAAGAAGAGGATGGATTGAAGTGATCTGTGGAAGCATGTTCAGTGGCAAAACAGAGGAACTGATCCGGAGGCTAAAAAGGGCCAAGATTGCCAATCTTAAAGTTGAAATTTATAAACCGGCATTCG
>CAZTCS010000025.1:0-10006 GCA_964611995.1 uncultured Sediminibacterium sp.
GGGTAATCTTACTGATTACCTCCCCACTTATTGCACAAAAAGCAGAGGATAAGCCGCGCGCCCAACTGGGCATCATTATCGGTAATGCACTCGAAGCTAATACAGGTAAGCCTTTGGGTTTTGCCAATATTCAACTGATCTTATTATCCGATTCAACGAAGCGGGTGGCTACTGTTGCGGATAAAAATGGTGCTTTTGAATTTAATAAGCTGGCAATGGGTTATTACCGTTTGCAGGTGAATATGGTTGGATTTGCTTCAACCAAGATAGACAGCATTCATCTTCGCCCGGAACGTTACGATTTTAATCTAGGGGATATCAAATTAAACGATGCATCCAGTGCATTAAATGAAGTGATCGTTTATGCTGAAAAACCTTTGATCGAAAATAAGGACGACAAAATCACCTATAATGTGGGTGAAAGTGCATTGAGTGGTGGAGCTACTACTGCCGAATTATTAAAGAACATGCCATTGATTAATAATGATCCTAATGGTAAAATACTTTTGAAAGGGAAGGAGCCTAAAATCCTGATAGACGATAAACCAACAGAACTGAATGCGCAACAATTGCAAGACTTACTGGAAAGCTTGCCGGGCAGCAGTATAGACAAAATCGAAATCATGACTAACCCACCTCCTCAGTATGCAACTGAAACGGGAGGTGTAATAAATATTGTTACTAAGAAAGGAAAAATTGGTTGGGTAGGAAGAACCACATTGAGTGGCGGAACAAGGGGAGAAGGTAATCTTGCCATGAATGCCAGCTACAGAACACAACCTTTCTCTCTTAATATTACTGCCGGTATTGGCGGAAGTATTCTTACCGGTAATTCTTATTCAAAGCGTGAGAATATCTATAAAGATTCCATCAATTATTTCAATACCACCGGATCATTCAGGAACAAGAACCTGAGGCCCAATCTTCGTATTCAGTCAGATATTGAATTGAACAAAAAAAATCAACTTAATATTACTTACCAGGGTAACCTCAATTTCTACGATAACGAAAGTTTTAGCACTTATACCAATATCAATAAAGACAAACAAGTGTACCGATATAGCACCAGAACAAATAGTAGTGATGGTGAAGGGTTTGGACATAACACATCTGTTTCCTACACCCATAAGGCTAAGAATCCGGCAGAATTTGTTCGGGTTATATTGAATGCAAACTTTAATAAGAACAACAACGACCGTGGTTTCTTTCAGGAATTTCTCAGACCCGATTTTGTTCCAACAGGCATCGATTCTACACAGTCGCAGTTTTTTGACAATTATAACAGAGCAGTAACTGTTCGGGTAGATTATAATAAACCATTAAAAAGAAAGGGGAGTAATTTCTCTTCGGGGGTAACTTATAATCGCTCTTACTTTCATAATTCATTAAACACCAGTTTTCTTCGTAAATCCGATAGTCTTTTTATACCCAATGATCTACTGAGTAATGATTTTGTATTCAGACAAAATATTTTCACAGCCAGGGCGGGTTTTGGTTTGCAATTCGGAAAGGGTTGGAGGATAAACTTCGGTGCACAGGCGGAGCAAACCACGATGGGATTCAATTTTATCAAAGGGAATAGTAGTGATGTAGATAATAGTTATTGGAATCTATTGCCAAATTTCACCCTGAGGAAGGAGTTTAATAAAACATTGAATACCTCACTGGTTTACCGTGCTACAATCCGCAGACCGGGTATTGGCGAACTAAACCCGAATATCGATTACAGTGATCCCTATAATCTCCGTTTTGGAAATCCTTATTTGAGTCCTACTTTATCAGATAATTTCGACTGGAACCTTAGTTGGATAAAAGGCAAATATTACATTAATACATCCTTAGGATACAACAAGCTGAAGAATGTATTTAATTCAATACGCAGTCTTATCGGAGGTGGTAAAACAGAAGTAAGCTGGTTGAATATTGCGGATAGAAAAGAGTATGAGGCCAGCATTTGGGGTGGTTATACTTTTAGTCGTCAGATCCGTGTAAATGCAAGCATGGGTTATACGATGAACCGATATAGCCAAGCGGAAAAACTGTTATATAAATACCGTGATGGGAATAGTTTTTACAGCAGCTTTAATTACACTTTTACTCCCAGCAATGTGTTGACATTTGAAGGCAGTGTGCGATTCAGTAATTTTGCAAATCCCCAGGGCAGGAGCAGAAGTAATATCAACATGAACCTTGGTGTTCAGCATCGTTTCTTCGAAAGGAGATTGATTGTAAGTTTTAATGCAATAGATCCATTCACTACACAGCGTTATACAACCTACACCTATGGGTCGAATTTTAACCTTGAAAGTTTTAATTCAAGCAATACCCGAAATTTCAGGTTATCGGTAAGTTACCAACTAAACAGGGTTGTTCAGAAATCGAAATTGAGCAATAAAGACAAAAAAGCAGCAGTACAAAAGGCGAAAAAATTGTAGGCTAGCCCGCAGTAATATTCATCCTGGTTTTTAACCAGCTATTTTTAACTGGGATAAGCCATTCATTCAGCAAAGCCTCTTTCGTGCCCACAAGATTATTAAAATAAAGTGTATCAGGATTGATGAATTGATTCTCTAGCGCATAGTTAAATTGAGCCAACGGAATAAGTTGGATTTTATCTTTAACCACAAATGCCAGTTGCTGTCTGTCGAACATACTAACCTTGAAACGTTCTTCAATTGTTTTAACGATACGCACTGAGCTATCGGTACTACACCCACTTACGCCGGTAGCAGTTTCATCAGCCATAAATACCAGGAATTGTCCAAAAAGGAGATTGGCATATCCCTTAACAGGTGTACCATGACTTAACCACTGTTCCGTAAATTCGGTAAGGATATTTTCAATTTCAAATGCCTCACTAATTAAAAACAGCCTCGAAGACTGATAAACCCACACAACCTGGATGAAAATCAGCAGGAATAAAGCTTTGATAGTTGAGTTCCATACCACAAAGATAGGGTAAAGATTTTTTGATCGCAGATGTCAGATGTCAGATTTGATCGCAGATGTCAGATGGCAGATGTCAGATATAAAATCCAAAATCAAACATCAGAGATCTGCCATCTGCCATCTGCCATCACTCCACCATGCTTTGCGCTACTAGTTCTGCTACGTCGAGTACCGCTACTTCGTTTTCTTTTTCGCGGTTTTTTACGCCGTCGGTCATCATGGTGTTACAGAAAGGGCAGGCGGCTGCAATAAAGCCGGCGCCTGTGGCCAGGGCCTCGTCGGCTCTTTCAATGTTGATGCGTTTATCGCCGGGTTCATCTTCTTTGAACATCTGTGCGCCACCAGCACCGCAGCATAAGCCTTTGCTTCTGCACCGTTTCATTTCCACCAGTTCGGCATCCAATGCTTCCAGTACTTTTCTGGGGGCTTCATAAATATTGTTGGCACGGCCGAGGTAACAGCTATCGTGAAAAGATATTTTCTTTCCTTTGAATTCACCCCCTTCTTTTAATTTAATACGTCCTTCGTCAATCAATTGCTGAAGTAGGGTGGTATGGTGTATTACTTCATAGTTCCCTCCTAATTCTGGGTACTCATTTTTCAGGGTATTAAAACAATGTGGACAGGTAGTTACAATTTTTTTAATACCATAGCCATTCAACACCTGGATATTCTGGTATGCCATCATCTGGAAGAGGAATTCATTACCAGCTCTGCGGGCCGGGTCTCCGGTACAGGCTTCCTCTTTACCAAGAATGGCATAACTGAAACCTACTTTATCGAGTATGGAGGCAAATGCTTTGGTGATTTTTTGAGCGCGCTGATCAAAACTGCCGGCACAACCTACCCAGAATAATACTTCCGGAGTTTCTCCATTCATTGCCATTTCAGCCATGGTCTTCACTTGCATAGCAAAAGTTTATACGAATGTAAATGAAATGAACCATAACAAGGCCTACTACTGATAGGAATGTTTGTTTCCATCCAGTCCATGGTCCATGGACCATAGACCATGGACTTACGGCTTTATTTCATAAACGGGCGCAAATATTCGCAGCCTATTACTATTATTGCAGGGTGACCTATATATTTCTCATAGCTGCATTAATTAGTTTTCTTGGCCAATTGCCATTGGGTAATATGAGTATTACTGCTACACAGATTGGTATTCAGGAAGGGTTTAAGAAAGCCTGGATGTTTGCAATTGGCGTAGCTATAGTAGAAATGTTGTACCTGCGTTTTGCACTTACCGGAATGGATTGGGTAGTACAACATCGTGTTTGGTTTGTGGCATTGGGCTGGATTACCGTAGCCTTATTTTTATTACTCGGAATATTGGCATTCCTTGCTGCAAGAAAACAGCAGGCAGAAAAAAAATCTGTTATTCTTGATAATAAAGTTCATCGGTTTTTACTCGGGCTAACCATGAGCGCACTCAATCCATTACAAATTCCGTTTTGGTTTTTGTGGACCTCTACCATGATTCAAACCAAAGTATTACCTGTAACTAAAGAAGCTTATACCATATTTACTATAGGAGCCGGATTGGGAACAATAACCGGCCTGGCCCTTTATATACATGGAGGAAACTGGCTGGTTAAAAGGAATAATACCAGCAATAAAACATTGAACCAGATAATGGGGGTGATATTTATCCTAACGGCCCTCATCCAATTATATCGGATGCTTTACAAGCCCTGGATTTAATTAATCTACAATAAACAGCGTGCAACCCTCTTTTGAATAGGTACGGTGAGCATCCGATTGATCGCCAACCGTATATACCTGTCCTTTTGAAAGCAAGTGTACACTACCATTCTCAAGTGTAGTTTCCATAGCTCCTTCCACACAAAAAATAATATGTCCCTTACTGCACCAATGATCAGCAAGGTATTCGGGTGAATAAATTACCTGACGAATACGAACATCATCACGACGGAAAATACGCCATTCAGCATGCCCGGTAACGCCAGGATGAATTTCAGGTTCAATACTGCTAAAATCGGTGATTGAAAATGGGAAAGCGGAAAAAGTCATGGAATGATGAATGTTGAATGATGAATAATGAATAACGAAGGATGAATACTGCTTTATTTTATTGGGATAGCATTTAAGATGTTTGTATGTAGGGCCCGAATTACCTTGTCCCTTCAAAATTCAAAATTCAAAATTCGAAATTCAAAATTCTTCAGCTTCTTGCCCATCGGTCTCTTTCGTCTGGCGAGAATTTCCAGGGGGCGAAATTGTTTTCAGTGTTGCTAAACATGCCATTCCATTCCTGCGGGGCATTGCTTTCTTCCATGATCAGCGAACGACGGAGTTCCAGGATGATTTCAAGTGGGGAAATACTTACCGGACATTCTTCTACGCAAGCATTGCAAGTGGTACAGGCACGTAATTCTTCAATGGAGATATAATCGTGTAAAAGCGATTTACCATCATCCACAAATTGTTTATTGGCGTTGATGTTTTTACCTACGTCTTCTAAACGGTCGCGGGTAGACATCATAATCTTTCTTGGACTTAGGAGTTTTCCGGTGGTGTTGGCCGGGCATGCTGCAGTGCATCGTCCACACTCTGTGCAACTATAAGCATCCATCAAACTTTTCCAGCTCAAATCGAAAATATCTTTGGCCCCAAAACGGGCAGGAGGGGCGGCATCTGCAGGTGCCAGTTCAGGTTGCATCGCATACAGTACTTCGTTCTGTACACTGGGCATATTTTTCATTTTTCCAGGCACATCTAATCTGGCATAATAGGCATTCGGAAATGCCAGCATGATATGCAGGTGCTTGGAATATGGCAGGTAATTCAGGAAGGCAAAAATGCCTACTATATGTAACCACCAGCAGCTTCTTTCAATTGCTACCAATGTTCCGTCGCTCAAACCACTAAAAAGACTACTCAACATACCTGAGAAATAAAATTCACCGGTAGGCGGGTAATGTTCATTACCATTTACCTGAAGCAATTGGTCGGTAGCATTCATGGTAAGAAATAGACTCATTAAAATGATCTCGGTAATAAGGATATAATTAGCATCCGAGCGTGGCCACCCATCCAGGTCTTTATTGATAAAGCGTTTCAGTTTGAGTATATTTCTTCTGATCAGAAATACCACACAAACCAATATTACACCCACGGCAAGAAATTCAAAAGCATTGATGAGCCAGTTGTAAACAGGGCCGAGTATATCGGCAAATAAGCGGTGTTTACCCAATAACCCATCAAGCACTATTTCGAGTACTTCCAGGTTGATAATGATAAAGCCGGCATAAATAATAAAGTGCATCACAGCAACCAGCGGATTGGAAAACATTTTTTTCTGTCCAAGTGCCAGCAAAATAAGGTTGCGCCAACGGAGGGAAGGGTTATCGTTCAGGGACTCATCTTTTCCCAATAAAATATTCCGGCGAATTTCACCGGCTTTTTTTGCAAACAACCAGATGGCTACCGCCGACACCAATACGAATAATATTTGCTGGATATACTGCATATGCAAGGACTTAATAATGCTAAGATAGCCCTTTTGGCAGTTTGCCCGAATGATTGTTGATTGCTTTTATTGTTGTTACATTTGACTAATAAAACAGATACATGCCTGAACGTAATTATATCCTCGATAAATCGGCCTGCTCACGCAAAATAAACCGCATGGCCCTTGAACTGGCAGAGCACCTCAATGGCGACCAAACGCCCGTATTTATCTTAGGTATCAGAAACAGTGGAAGTGTTATTGCAGAAAAAGTAGCCACTGAGCTGCGCAACTATGTTAGCAACCATGTACAAACTGCTGTGTTGTCTTTAGATAAATCAATGCCTAAAGATGTTGAAATTAGTGGTGACTTTGATTTTAATGGGGTACATGTGGTGATAGCCGACGATGTTACCAATAGTGGACGTACTTTACTTTATGCCTTAAAACCCTTATTGCAGTTTCACCCGAAATCGATACAAACCCTTGTATTGGTTGAAAGAATGCACAAGCTATTTCCAGTGAAGCCTGATTTCGTTGGCTTATCAGTTGCCACAACCATTCAGGAGCATATTCAGGTCGAGGTAACCAATGGGGAAATAGAAGGGGCCTATATTTCCTGACCATAAAAGGCAGAAAATTTGCAAAGGCACAAAAAATGCCCTTAATTGATTATTTTCAGTAACAGAAAACTTCAAATTACTATACTATGGATGCTGTCATATTAGAAAAAGTGAATACCTGGCTAAATGGCAATTATGATACCGAAACAAAAGAGGTTATTCGTAAACTACGGGACACCCAGCCTGATGAATTGGCTGATGCATTTTATCGGAACCTGGAATTTGGAACAGGTGGATTAAGAGGTATCATGGGTGTAGGTACCAATAGGGTAAATAAATACACTATTGGTATGGCCACACAAGGTTTTGCCAATTACCTGAAAAAATCTTATCCCGAAGCTGAAATCAAAGTGGCAATAGGACACGACAGCAGAAACAATAGCCGCTTTTTAGCAGAAACTACCGCGCATGTTTTTGCAGCGAATGGAATTAAGGTATTTCTTTTTGAAGCATTAAGACCTACGCCAGAATTAAGTTTTGCCATCCGCACATTAGGCTGTCAGGGTGGGGTTGTTTGTACTGCATCCCATAACCCAAAAGAATACAATGGTTATAAAGCATATTGGAATGATGGCGGACAACTGGTTCCCCCACACGATAAAAATGTAATTAAGGAAGTGGAAGCTATTACCAGTGTTGATGAAGTAAAGTGGACAGGGGGAGAAGCCAATATTACACTGATGGGGGCTGATATGGATCAAGCGTATATCGATATGGTATGCGGCTTAAGTGTTTACCCGGATATTATCGCGAAGCAGCATGACCTTAAAATTGTTTATACTCCCATACATGGAACCGGTATTACACTGGTGCCACAGGTTTTAAAAGCTTTTGGATTCACCAACGTAACTGTTGTGGAAGAACAGTCTACACCAGATGGTAATTTCCCGACGGTGGTTTATCCGAATCCGGAAGAAAGCGAAACCATGAGCATTGGTTTACAAAAGGCCAAAGCAATGGATGCCGATATTCTGCTGGGTACCGATCCGGATGCTGACAGGGTAGGTATTGGTGTGAAGAATCATAAAGGAGAATGGGTACTGATGAATGGTAACCAAACTGCTGTACTTGCTTTTGCCTATATGATGGAAGCAAGAAAAGCAAAAGGCATTGCTGCTCCTAACGATATGGTTATATCAACCATAGTAACCACCGGTATGATTAATGAAGTAGCCAGACAGAATGGTGTGGCTTGTTACAATGTGCTTACCGGATTTAAATGGATCGCAGAACTAATCAAAGAAAAAGAAGGGAAAGAGAATTATGTGATTGGAGGCGAAGAAAGTTTTGGTTTAATGATCGGTGATCAAATTCGAGATAAAGATGCAGTTAGTGCGGTTGCATTAATGTGTGAAATGGCAGCTTATGAAAAAGCCAATGGAAGAACCCTTTTTGATAAAATGATTGAACTGTATATGCAGTATGGTTTTTATTATGAAAACCTCATCAGCATTACCAAAAAAGGCATGAACGGACAGAAGGAAATTGCTGCTATGATGGAGCAATACCGAAAACAACCACCTGCTACCATCGATGGTGCACAGGTTACTGAAGTCTTGGACTACGAACTTCAAACAGGCAAGAATCTGGTTGCCGGTGAATCATGGACCATACAGTTGCCAAAGAGTAATGTGTTGCAATTTATAACTGCAGATGGCAGTAAGATTTCGGCCAGACCTTCCGGTACAGAACCTAAAATCAAGTTTTATTTCAGTGTTCATACAAAACTGGATAATAAAGCCGATTTCGACGAACGGTATGCTTTATTGCAGGATAAGATTAAAAGAATCATTGCAGATATGCAACTACAATAAATCAAAAAGCCATCTGATCAGATGGCTTTTTTGTTTGTTCGCTAATATTGAAAACAGCTGTGGGTAATTTTTCCGGAATAAAATTCTTTTCACAGCCTAACGAATTACTTCTGATAGGGAAATGGAAGCAGTATATTCGTACTGCTTATGAAACCCAAGTTCGACGATACCTACCAACACAAAGGACTCCGACGCCAACTGATACAAGTACTCCGTGAAAAGGGGATAACAGATGAAGCTGTGCTGGAGGCAATGAATAATATTCCAAGGCATTTCTTTCTCGATTCTGCTTTTGATAAAATAGCTTATGAAGACAGGGCTTTTCCGATTGGGGAAGGTCAAACCATTTCACAACCATATACAGTTGCTTACCAAACCCAACTATTGCAGGTTAAAAAACTGGAAAAGGTACTTGAAATAGGCACAGGCAGTATGTACCAATCATCTGTTCTGGCTGAAATGGGCGCCAAAGTTTATACAATAGAGCGCCAGAAAAAATTATATGACCAACACAGCGCTTTTGTGTTTAAGTCGCGCTATCCGAACCTGAAATTCTTTTTCGGGGATGGCTTTGAAGGATTGCCCGCATTTCAACCTTACGACAAAATACTAATCACCGCAGCCGCTCCCTTTATACCTCCCAAACTGATCGCTCAACTCAAGACAGGAGGGTTTATGGTGCTACCAGTAGATGAAGGCGAGAACCAGCGTATGCTCCGTATTACGAAACTCGAAGATGGAACACTTCGTGAAGAAGCCTTCGAAGAATTCTCTTTTGTGCCCATGTTGACAGGGAAAAACAGGTAGAGAACAGACGAACAGAGGAACAGACGAACAGAGAAACAGACGAACAGAGAAATGTCCAAGTAAAGTTAATTACTTGGACATTTTTATTTACTTGAACATTGAAAATTCGTCTGTTCCTCTGTTCGTCTGTTTTTTACTGCTGCATCATATCCATTCCGCCGCCTTGATCCGCTTTATTGTTTTTGCGTTTGAATAGGGTTGCGTCAAATTTACCGAAACGGAAGTTGAAGTTCAGGCGTAAAACCTGAGGGTCTCTTCTGCGCTGGCTGGTTTGCTGGAAGAAATTACTTTCAGAATATGATTCAAATAATTGTGTACGGAACACATCGTTCATCGCA
>CAZTCS010000025.1:10016-34685 GCA_964611995.1 uncultured Sediminibacterium sp.
GGTTAAAGAACCGCTTTTACCATTTTTCCAGGTCCACTATTTACGGATAGCGATATCGATTCCATAACGTGGCAGGTTATAACCCTGTGCAGTTCCCTGCATTCCACCGCCCCACATCATTCCACCGCCTCCGCCGCCTCGTCCACCGCCTCCGCCACCTGGAGGTAATACAGTTTTCGCTTGGTAATCGCCACTAAGCTGAATAGAAAGGGTTTTGGTTACTTTAAAGCTACTATTCATTTTTGCGAACCAGCTCACACGGGCAGTGTTGTTGATGTTCTGACCAGGAATGGTTGCATTGATTTTAGCGCTAAATAAATTCGCACTCAAAGTCAGATCCCACCATTTAGTAACTGGCATTTTATTACTTAACTCAAGACCGTAAGTAATACTATTATCGGCATTGATATAAGAATTATAGAATACCAGGTTTGTATCTGCTGGGTTCAATTCATTCTTACCAGTATAAGAGTAACGGGTAATCAGGTTAGTGCTGTATTTAAAGAATGCAGTAACCAGGAAGTTAGCACCACGTTTGTATGCGTTGTTATACGAAACTTCAAATGAATTGGTGAACTCAGGTTTCAAGCCAGCATTACCGATATTGATATTCTGTGGATCAGAATAATCAGGGAAAGGCATCAACTGGAAGAAGTTAGGTCTGTTAACCCTGCGTGAATAGTTTAATTGCAGGTCTTCCTTATCAGTCATTTTATAAGTGATAAATGCACTTGGGAAAAGACTCAAAGGGAAATTCACCTTAAACTGAGCAGAATCAACTCCGGTTGTTTTTAATAAAGTACCGGTATAGTTAGAACTTTCAGCCCTTAAACCTAACTGGTAACTGAATTTCTTCACTTTGAAGCTGTAGGTAGCATACGCTGCATAAACCTGGTCGTTGAACTTGTAACGGTTACTGATTGCAGGGACAAGGGTATACTTATTAGAACCATAATCAAAGCGATACTGGTTACTGTTGTTTCCAAAATCACGGATAGCCATACGAGCACCTAATTCAAGTTTGCTATCATCGGTTAATGGGTTCTCATAGTCGGTTTGTAAAGTATAAAACTTATTGGTACCGCTACCGATGGTCTGCTGCAATAATGCAGGGAACTTAATGGTATTATCTGTTTTATAAGTATTGGTACTTACAAAAGAGTTGTTATCATTTTTGCTTGAGTTGAAATTCGCATCTGCAGAAATATTCTCACCATTACGCGCAAAGTTGTGTTTAAAACTAAGTTGCGTACCGAAGTTCTCAAAATTGCTGCGGCTGTTATTCAGGATATTATTATAACCTGTGAAAGTATTTTGAACTGTTGAGTCAACTCTCTGTTCATTCACATTATCAAACTGACCTTTATTATAGTTGGCAGCTAAAGAGATAGTATTTCTGTTGTCAACCAGGAAGTCGAATCCACCACGGAAAAATCCAAAATAACCATTGTTGGTACTTTTACCAACTGTATATACATTACTTGGAGTTGTGAAAATATTATCGCGATCGGTTAACGAGTTTGATATAGACTTACGCTGGTTAAAGTTTGCGCTCAAAAAGGCGTTTACTTTATTTTGACGGATATTGATATCACCACCAAGGTTAACTCTTGCACGAGAATCGATACCTGTTCTTATACCACCATTATAACCAGTCTTTTTGTTTTTCTTCAACACAATGTTCAGGATACCTGCATTACCACCAGAAGCATCAAATTTTGCAGATGGGTTGGTAATCAGTTCAACTTTTTCAATGATATCAGCAGGTAACTGATCTAAAGTAATTGTTGTTGGACGTCCATCAATGAATATAGTAGGAGATGCGTTTCTAAGTGTAACGTTTCCGTCAACATCCACATTCAATGCTGGAATGTTTTTCATGATTTCAGTAGCTGTCTGACCAGCACTTACCAGGTTTTTGTCTACGTTAAAGATCTTTCTGTCGATGCCCATTTCAAACTGGGGTTTGGCAGTAGAAGTAACGGTTACATTACCCAGATCAGTGGCATCCTGTTCCATTTTAAAATTTCCCAGGTCTTTGTCGAGCATACCAGCTATGTTTTGCATAGCTGCTTGTCCGTTTTCACCGCGTCCTGGCATTTTAATACCAAAAGAAACAGTTTGCTCAAGGTTAGCATAACCTAAAGCACTGAATCTCAGTTTGAAATCTCCAAAAACAGGCAGGTTTTCAAAGCTGAAGTCGCCATTAGCACGGGTGATTTGTGTATTGATCACGCCAGAAATCATTTTTTTGCTAACTGTATCGAAACGATTGCCGGAAATCTGAACCGTAACCCCCTCAATTCCTTTGTTGGTTTTGCTATCTACAATTTTTCCGTAGAAATGCCCCATATTCATATTAGCGGCACCACCGGCACCCATTCTCATCCCGGCTGGAGGCTGGGCCAAAAGGGTTGCTGAAAAAAGAACGAAAACCAAGCTTGTTAAAAATTTACTCATGTTTATTTGTTGTATTATATGATGCAAAGTTGCAACGTTGATGTTGTTTGTATTTTTTGTTTACACAGACGGTAGTATGACAATTTTAAAAGGATAAAGTTTGATGCATGGTACCCCCTTAGGGATGACTTGTCGGTGATACCCTGCTTTATTTCGGTGTACTATGAAAGAAGGGTAAGTAAAACCTGTAAAAGGCCAATAATAAAGCCCAGGATTGCACCCAGTCGTTCAATAAAACGGAACTCCCGCGACATAATACTGGTTAAAATAGACTCAAGTTTATCGGTGGAAAAGCTGGCTACTTTATCTATAACGATACGTTCGAGGTCTAATTCCTTTTGCAAATGCCCCATATAACGCTGCATAATTACCGGAAACAGAGTTTCTAATTCTTTCATGAAAGTAGTTTTCAACTGCTGAATGGTATTTTCACCGATAAACATGCTGATAATGGGCATTTCTTCGGCCAGCTTCTGACGTAAAAACTGATCGATATGGGCTTCAACAACCGGCATCAGTTGTTGGATATTTTTAGGATCGGTGATCTTTTTTTCAATATCTGTAAACGATAATAGCTCTTCGCTAACCAGTTTACCTAGTTTTTCAGCGAATTGTTGTTGTCTTTTTGGGAAAATGCCCTGAAAAGTAATGCCCAGTATTTTTTTGGGTAAGCGGGGGTGGAACAACATTTTAATCGCAATCCAGTTGGTAAACCAACCGATGAAAGCGGCAATAATGGGAATAAGCACCAGGTAATAACTCATGTACTATAAATTTAAAAAACCTATAAGGTACCAGCCTATAGGTTTTATCAGGGAGAACGATGGGTCTCGAACCCACGGCCTTCAGTGCCACAAACTGACGCTCTAACCAACTGAGCTACGCTCTCCGTTTTATTGGGAGTGCAAAAATAGGGGTAAATCGACATTTTTCACATAAGTAGGGGGTGTTTTTTTTCTTAATACCACTCCTCAAAACCTTTGTTAATTGGTAATAACATTCGACGTTTGAACGGTCTTTTCAGTTATTTTTGGTAAGTATCATGAAAAAAATCAAGGATTTTATGAAGCGTAGAAAAGGGTTGATTCTAATCGCCGTTGTTTTATTCGGCGCATTGTTCTTTGCATTCAGGTATACAACCGGCGGAACCGATGTATCCTTATCACAGCGTCAGCGACTTTTGGCTGCTGTAGGTTCGTTACTCGAATCACAACACTATAGTCCCAAAAACATCAATAACGATTTCTCAAAGAAACTGTTCCAGAAATTCCTGGATCAATTAGATAACGATAAAAGTTTCTTCCTTCAATCAGATATCGATGCATTGCAGAAATACGAGTTAACACTTGATGATGAAATAAAAGGAGCTGAAATAAAGTTTGCTCCTGCCGTAGGTGTTATCTATGAAAAAAGACTTGCGGATGTTACCGCACTTTATAAAGAGATACTCAATGAGCCTTTCAACTTTACAAAAGATGAATCGGCCATGCTCGACGGCTCCAAATTGCCTTATGCTGCTAATGAAGCAGAGCAGAGAGACAGGTGGAGGAAGCTGCTCAAATATTATACACTTGAGCGTTATGTAGACCTGCTTGATCAGCGAGAGCAAAACAAAGGCAAAAAAGATTTTGAAGTAAAATCAGACGCGGCACTGGAAACTGAAGCAAGGGCTCAGGTTTTAAAAGCCATGAATAAAAGGTTTGACAGAATCAAAAGCACGGTGAAAGAAGAACAACGATTCAATACGTTTATTAATTCAGTTACCAGCTTAATGGATCCCCACACCGATTATTTTGCACCCATTGAAAAAAGATCTTTTGATGAACAAATGAGTGGCCGATTCTATGGTATTGGGGCACAACTAACGGAAGATGATTTTGGTGTAAAAATTGCATCCGTACAACCAGGCGGAGCAGCATGGAAATCTGGAGAGATCGCAGTAAATGATGCCATACTCAAAGTTGCACAAGGAACCGCTGATCCGGTAGATGTTGCAGGTTTTGCAACGGAAGATGTAGTAAAACTGATTAGAGGTAATAAAGGGACTGAAGTAAGACTTACCATCAAAAAAACAGATGGCACCATCAAAATTGTAACCATGCAGCGCGATGAAATAGTGTTGGATGAAACATTTGCGCGTAGTGCTATTGTAAATGAGGGGAATAAAAAAATAGGGTATATCTGGCTACCAGAATTCTATGCAGATTATGAAAGAGAAAACGGCAATCGTTGTTCTGAAGATGTGGCAAAAGAAATCGTAAAACTGAAAAAAGAAAACATTGAAGGACTTGTTATAGACCTTAGAAATAACGGAGGAGGGTCTTTATATGAAGTGATCCAAATGGTTGGCTTATTTATCAACCAGGGTCCGGTAGTTCAGGTGCGCGACAGAGACGGAAAAGCAAACGTTTATGGAGATCAGCGCCCCGGTACACTATATGATGGCCCACTCGCTGTATTGGTAAATGAATTAAGTGCATCTGCCAGTGAAATATTTGCCGGAGCTATTCAGGATTATAGGAGAGGAGTAGTTATTGGAAGTACTTCTACTTATGGAAAAGGTACCGTACAAAAAACTGTTCCTTTCGGTAATGTGGTTGATATGAATAGCGGAAGAACAGATATGGGTGCCGTAAAACTTACGTTCCAGATGTTCTACCGTATCAATGGTGGTTCAACGCAATTAAAAGGTATTGAACCTGATATCGTTTTACCTGATACTTATGAGTACCTCAAAATAAGAGAGAAAGATGTTCCTAATGCACTGCCATGGGATCAGATCAATAAAGCAACCTACTTAACCTGGCATAAAGATTATGGTCATGACCTAGTCATTCAAAATGAGAATGAAAGGGTAAAACAAAATGCATCCTTGAACCTCTTAAAAGATAACCTTGTATGGCTGTCTAAATTAGGCGAGGAACCAGCAAGTTTGAATATCAATAAATATCGCGACCTGCAAAAGCAGATTCGTTCAACCGTTAATCAGAATAATACCTTATTAAGACTTAGTCAGGAAATGAGTGTAGTACCTGCAGAAGTAGATAAGGATAAGTTTTTTAATAACCCAGACAAGAACAAAGGGGAACGATACCAGGCTTGGCTGCGTTCGCTTAAAACGGATATGCATATCAGCGAAACCA
This sequence comes from uncultured Sediminibacterium sp., assembly GCA_964611995.1. Classification (GTDB taxonomy): domain Bacteria; phylum Bacteroidota; class Bacteroidia; order Chitinophagales; family Chitinophagaceae; genus Sediminibacterium. Next base: position 15,620 of record CAZTCS010000025.1, read on the forward strand.
TTAAAGTAATTGGCGGACTTGCCAGTGAAATCACAAAAGCTACCGCTTCAGTGCACTAATTAAGTCGACAAATTATAGTAAATTTGCAGGTGACCCCAAAAAGGTCACCTGTTTTTATGAAGCCTAGCCCCGTCGAGCCAGAAAAGAAATGGTACGCATTATATACTAAGCCCCGTTGGGAAAAAAAGATTGATTCTGTCCTTATAAGAAAGGGCATTGAAAGCTGGTGTCCGCTTCAAAAGGTAGAACGCCAGTGGAGCGACCGGAAAAAGATTATTGAAGATCCGCTTTTTAAGTCATACGTATTTGTTCGCATAGCTCCTGATGAAAGAACAAAGGTTTTGATGACAGATGGTGTCCTCAATTTTGTGCATTACCTGGGAAAGCCTGCTATCATAAAAGACGAAGAGGTAAATATCATTAAAAAATACCTGGCTGAAAAAGACGCCAGCATTGCCATTCTATCGGAAGAAGGGTTCCAGAATGAAATGAAAATCAAGGTAAACCATGGCGTATTCATGGGTAATGAAGGAACCGTAATAAGAGGAGGCAAAAAGAAAGTATACGTAAAACTAGAAAGCCTGGGTCACGTAATGGTAGTAGAATTCCCCGCAGAATACCTGTCGGTTCTGTAGAGAAGTCCATGGTCCATAGCCCATAGTCCATGGCGTTTAGTAGATCGAGCAAAGTGATAATAAGGCTATAACCTGTTAAAAAAAACAGAACAATATAGAATATCCAACATCCAATATCCAAAAAACATAAATCAGAAATCAGAAATCAGAAATCAGAGATCAGAGATCTGACATCTGCTATCTTCCATTCCACAATCTCATTCGCCCATTCTTTCCGATAAGGGGTGGTTATGCGAATATAATTATCGGTATAACCTTCCATCATTCCGTTCTTTTCGAAAGCTTCAAACAATACTTTTCGTGTTTGTCCATTATGGAGTGAAGTGAAGTATTGCATTTTCATGTAAGAAAGATTGCGCAGGGTTTTGTTTCTTTCATTCCTTATATGAACCGGAATAACAGGTTGTATTTCCAGGGCTTTGGTATGATCTCTTTCTGAATAGGTAAATACATGTAAATAGCTCACATCAAGTCCATGCAAAAAGTCGAAGGTTTCTTTAAAGTGTGAATCTGTCTCCCCAGGAAATCCAACAATTACATCTACACCAATTGCGCAATGCGGCATTAATGTTTTGATGAGTGCCACTCTTTCAGCATATAATTCTCTTTTATAACGGCGGCGCATCAATCCAAGAATTTCGTTGCTCCCACTCTGTAAAGGAATATGAAAATGGGGCATGAATTTATTGCTGTTGGCTACGAAAGCAATAATATCATTGGTAAGCAAGTTTGGTTCTATGGAAGATATGCGGTAACGTTCAATTCCTTCCACTTTATCCAGTTCCTGAATTAGCTGGTAAAAATCTTCTTCATGTCTGCCACCGTCTGGGCCCTTGCCAAAGTCGCCAAGGTTAACACCGGTAAGTACTATTTCTTTTACACCATCTGCTGCCAGTTGCCTTGCATGTTTCAGTACATTTTCGATACTATCACTGCGACTTTTACCCCTCGCCATAGGAATGGTACAGAATGAGCAATTGTAATCACAACCATCCTGTACTTTTAAAAATGTTCGGGTACGATCATTTTGGGAAAAAGAGGCATTGAATCCACTTACTTCATCTATATCACAACTGCAGATACGCGCAGGGTCGCCTTTGGATAGTTCCCTGATATGTTCTGCTATATTAAATTTCTCAGCGGCACCAAGCACCAGGTCAACACCCGGGATACTGGCTATTTCTTTTGGTTTAAGCTGGGCGTAACATCCGGTGATTACCACAAAGCTATCAGGGCTGCGTCTCTGTATACGCCTAACCAATTGACGGCATTCCTTGTCGGCATTATCGGTTACAGAACATGTGTTGATTACATACACATCGGCCAGATCCTCAAAGCTTTTCTTTTCAAAACCTTCCTGTTCCATCATCCGGGAGAGGGTGGAAGTTTCTGAAAAATTAAGCTTGCAGCCTAATGTATGGAATGCTACACTACGTTTCTGACTCATGGGGCGCAAAGGTACTAAGGTTTGGGGAATTAGTCCAACAGTTAACAGGATGATTGTAAAGCATTTTAAAACTACATAAGTTGCTGAAAAACAGTGCTTAACGCGGATAAAAATACTTGATTCATATGGAGACAGTATAATCCGGTTAATCCGCCTTTTGTTCTATAACTTAGAACTAAAGTATCCTTATATTCGATATGCTTGTACTGGTGAAAAAACATATTTGGAACAGTTGGGTGGGTAGTGCGGACCAGTTCAACCTTGAGCAACGGATATTTCATGCCACCCTGTTAATCCTTTCACCCATATTTTTCATATCGGCCATTTTCGATTTTTTTATCGGCTTGAACGGAATGGCGTTTTACCTGCTCTTTGCATTGGCATGTCAATTAACCGCTTATTATCTATCCAGACATAAGTTTAAAAATAAAATGGCACTATTTGTATTTGCCATTAATGGTTATGGCTTTTTAATCCTGAATTATTATTTCAACTCGGGCATAAATGGTCCAACTTTATTATTGTTTTTATTGGCGGCTATGGTAATACTTGTGGTATCGCCTGAAAAACTTAATCGGCTATGGATGCTGATTAATATTACCGCAGTATTGGTCTTATTATGGCTGGAATATACCCAACCCGGGTTTATTCAAATAACTTACGATAGCAATAATCTTCGTTTTACTGATATTGCTTTCTCTTATACTTGCTGTCTTGGGGTAATTTATATTACCACCACCTATATTAAGTTTAACTATTTCCGGGAAAGGATGCTGGCTAAAAAAAGAGCTGAAATTAACGAACAGCAAAGATTGCAGTTGGAAAAGATTGATGAGCAAAAAAATAAACTCTTTTCAATTATTGGTCATGATATTCGCGGCCCATTGTCGATGATCAGGGGTTACCTCAACCTGATGGATGAGCAGACAATTATCTCTGAAACTGAGGCCAAGGAGTTGAGACAGGCATTAGCAGAAAGCGTAGACGGAACCATTGAAATGTTGGAACATTTATTAGAATGGTCGCGATTACCCTATTTGCAACAAAGCATTTTGGAACAGGTTAATATAGGCGCAACAATTGACCGTGTACTTCGCCTGTTAGAAAAACATGCAGATAAAAAGCAAATTAAAATTGCCAGAAACCAAATTGATCCTGCTAAAACAATTCCAGGTAATCCGAAGATTATGGAACTGGTTTTGCGTAATGTAATTCAGAATGCAATCAAGTTTACCAAAGCCAATGGAATTATCCAGATAGAAACATATGAAACACCTGAATATTTTGTGGTGTCCATCAAAGACAATGGCATTGGTATGTCGGATGAGCAACTGGAAAACTTATTCACCTTCAAAGCCAAAACCACATTTGGTACCAATCGGGAAAAAGGCACTGGTATGGGACTAATGCTTTGTAAAGAACTTTTAACAAGCATACATGGCAGTATAGCTGCAGAAAGTAAAGTAGGGGAAGGAAGTACTTTTCATTTAAGGTTCCCCCTTGTAAATAACAGTGACTGATTCAATGAGTCACGGATAAACTCTTCAATTAACCCATTTCAGCGTGAAAATCAATGATGTGTTCTTCTGGGAAAGATATCCTGTTAACCGTCTTTTATTGGGGAAGCTGGGCAGATAATTAGCCAATCCTGGTTCCAGAAGTTCAAATAATGGGATGTCTAACATCCATCCAAAACAATGGGATTTTAATAGGAGGATATTACCTCATGATAACGTTTTCTTAAAAAAAAGGAAACGGGCTGCCGTATTTTCCATTTTAGGATTAATAAGGTATGTTTGCCAGTCTTAAAAAACCAAAACCAATATGCAATTTACCCGTATTAATAATCTGGTGGGTTGGGTAGTATGTTTTATTGCCTGTACCGTGTATGTTCTAACAGCTGAGCCCGGGGGCAGTTTCTGGGATTGTGGAGAGTTCGTAAGCTCCTGTTTCCGGTTACAGATACCACACCCTCCTGGGGCACCGTTGTTTGTAATACTTGGACGTTTATTTATAGTTGTGTTTGGCGATAACCCTATGGCCGCTGCCAAAGCCGTGAATATCATGAGCGCACTGGCAAGTGGTTTTACCATTTTATTCCTTTTCTGGACAATTACCCATTTTGCACGTCGTATTGTAGGCGTTAAAACAGGTGATACCCTCAATAGCGGTCAACTTTGGAGTATTATGGGTGCAGGTGTAGTAGGTGCACTTGCTTATACTTTTAGTGATTCATTCTGGTATAGTGCCGTGGAAGGTGAAGTATATGCCCTTTCTTCATTCTTTACAGCCATCGTATTCTGGGCCATCCTTAAATGGGAGAACCATGCCGATGAACCAGGCGCAGACCGTTGGATTGTTTTCATATTCTTTATGATGGGTCTTTCCATAGGTGTTCACTTATTGAACCTCCTTACCATCCCGGCTATCGTAATGGTATACTATTTCAGGAAAAGAGAAAATTTCAATTATACCATCATCCGCAAATGGTTCCTTCGCTTAACAGCTATTGGAGGCGGTCTGGCTTTTATCGGGGCACTGATAATGGCGAATAGGGATGTAACAGAGAGAAATCCTTCTATGGATAGTACCCTCGCTGGTTTAATGATACTGGGCACAGCCGTGGCCATTGGATTGTTATTCCTGGTTGAAGGACTCAACAAACAGAAGAAAGCAGTTTACGGAGGCATCTATATCTTTTTCGTACTGGCCTGTGTTATTACCGGAGCAATTCAGGTTGGTGTTATTCAATATACCGTTAAAATGGCGGGTACATTCGACCGTTGGTTTGTAAATGGCTTCGGATTGCCTTTCTTCTCAGGTTTTACTTTCTTCTTCTTATTGCTGGCCGCACTTATCTGGTATGGACTGAAATATGCAGCTCGTAAAAACTGGGCATACCTCCGCTTAGGTTTATGGTGCGTAAGCTTTATGCTGGTTGGTTACAGTACTTATGTAACTACCATGATACGCAGTAATGCCAATCCATCGGTGGATATGTATAATGTAGATAACCCAATAAGCCTTGTGGGTTACCTTGGTCGTGAACAATATGGTGATTTTCCACTGTTATATGGTCAAAAATTCACCGCACGCCCGGTTGACCTTAAGTCGAATGGCATGCGTTACCAGAAAGCAAGGGATAAATACATAGAGCTAGGAGAGGATAGAAAATATGCTTTCGCACCGGCAGACAAAATGGTATTCCCTCGTGTTTGGGATATGAGTAATGACCAAAACCACGCAGATTATTATGCCTACTTCCTCGGAATTAACCGCATGAATGACGGAAGCTGGGAGCGTGATCCAAACCAGGCAGATAATATCAGGTTCTTCTTTCAGTATCAGATGAACTGGATGTATTTCCGCTACTTCATGTGGAACTTCGCCGGTAAACAGAACGATAATCAGGGGCTTTTCGATGGCAATGTAAGAGACGGTAACTGGATTACTGGTATCACACCGATTGATCGCTTTATTTATGGCGATCAAAACCTAATGCCAGATAGCCTTAAAAACAATAAAGCACACAATACACTATTTGCACTTCCACTTATATTAGGTCTGATAGGTTTATTCTATCACCTCAAAAAACGTGGGGATGATTTTGGTGTGAACTTTCTTATGTTCTTCTTCACAGGTATAGCCATTGTATTATACCTGAACCAACCTGGTTACCAGCCAAGGGAACGTGACTATGCTTATGTGGGTAGTTTCTATGCCTTTGCTGTTTGGATAGGGATAGGTGTATTGAAAGTAAGAGACTGGTTGAATAAGGCAATAAAACAAGCTGGCACTTCCGCCATGATTGCAACAGTCATTTGTATACTGGCAGTGCCAGTACTGATGGCTCAGCAGGAGTGGGACGACCACGATCGCAGTAAAAAAGAACTTGCGCCTGATCTGGCCCGCGATTACCTCGAAAGCTGTGCACCAAATGCGATCCTTTTCACTTTTGGTGATAACGATACTTATCCATTGTGGTACGCACAGGAAGTAGAAGGTGTTAGAAGAGATGTAAGGGTAATTAACTATAGTTTATTGGGTATCGACTGGTACATTAACCAACTTAGGTACAAAGTGAACGAAAGCGCCCCAATAGATGTAATCTGGACACCTGAACAAATTGAAGGTGGTAAAAGAGATTATATCGAATATCGTCCTGATCCAAGTATTCCAGAAAACAGGTACTATGATTTATACGACCTGATGAAGAATTATGTGGGTAAAGACAATGAACAAAATGATTACAGTTACCCGGTTAAAAAACTGTCTGTACCTGTTGACCGCGAATTCGTAGTTAAAAATGGCACAGCCAATGCTACAGATAGCATCGTAAATGAATTACGTTTTGAAATTGCAAAGAATGGCTTGATGAAGAATGATCTTGCCGTACTCAACGTAATTGCTGCAAATAAATGGCAACGTCCGATTTATTTCACCGCTCCGCAAACAGACGGTCTGGGTCTAGACCAGTTCCTGCGTAGAGATGGTATGACTTACCGCTTGGTACCTGTAGAAAACCAGCGTGTGAATACCGATTACATGCTCGATAAAGTGACCAATAAATTCAGGTTCGGTAATGCAAATTTACCAGGCGTTTACTTCGATGAAGAAAACCGCAGACACCTGAATAGTATTCGTACTGCCTATGCTGACCTGGCACTTGATCTTGCTACCAAAAACAGGAAAGAAGATGCCCGTAAAGTATTACATCAGGTAGATAGCATGATGTATGAAGGTAATTTTGCCTACGGAATGGCCAGCAGAGGAAACCTGCATAACCGAAATTCATTGGTATTCCTCGAAGCATGTTACCTCTCTGAGGATACTGCTCTCGCCGGAAAAGTTGCTGCATCAGTTAAAAAAGACCTTGAGCAACAGGTTCGTTTCTACAATTCGCTGACAGGCAGAAAAGCGGAAGGTATGGAGCAGGAAAAACGTGCTGCTGAGAATTACCTGCAGGCTATAGGGCAAATGCAAACCATGTATAACCCCAGACTGCAGATTCCTGGTAAAATGATGGCGAAGGATTCAGGAGACGATAAGTAACAAAAAAGTATAATAAACCATAAGGGTCCGGTAATACGGACCCTTTTTATTTTAAGCTTACCTGCCTAAAATCAGCAAACCCTTATTTGCCATACTATCGCTTTTTCTTCTCATTTCGCAAACCATTCAAGGCATTTACTTGTTAAATTGCAGTAGATGATAGGACATCGCTTTATACATTTCGATCCCAACGAAAACAGTCAGCAAAAATTCGATCAGCTTTTGAGCCTTTTCATGCAATTGCTCACCTATACCAATGGTGATGCAGGAGAGGCTCTACAATGGTTGAATGAACTGGATAAACAATACCAACTCACCGATAATGAGTATGGTATGGGTGACTTTATTGAGGAACTTAAACAAAACGGCTACCTCAATGAAGACCCGGCAAATGGCGATTTTAAAATCACCGCCAAATCTGAACAAACCATCCGCAAAAAAAGCCTGGAAGAGATTTTCGGAAAACTGAAGAAAAGTAAACAGGGGAATCACCAAACATTTAAACCTGGTCAGGGCGACGAAATTAATCCCGATACCAGACCCTATCAGTTTGGGGATATGCTGGAACAGATAGACTTTACAGAAAGTATCCGCAACGCACAGATTAACCGGGGTATCGAAAGTTTTTCGATGCAGGAAGATGACCTGCAGATCAGAGAGAGTGATTTCAAAACACAGACATCCACCGTGTTGATGATTGATATCTCACACTCCATGATTCTTTATGGGGAAGACAGAATAACCCCAGCCAAAAAAGTGGCCATGGCATTAAGTGAATTGATCACTACCAAATACCCCAAAGACACATTAGATATTGTAGTATTTGGCAATGATGCCTGGAGTATTGAAATCAAAGACCTGCCTTACTTACAGGTTGGTCCATACCATACCAATACTGTTGCCGGTTTAGAACTCGCGATGGACTTACTCCGCCGGAGAAAGAACCCCAACAAACAAATTTTCATGATCACCGATGGTAAACCTACCTGTTTAAAAATAGGAGGCCGGTATTATAAAAATAGTTTTGGGTTAGATCGGAAAGTGGTAAACCGATGCATCAATCTTGCAGCACAGTGTAAGAAGCTGAAAATACCTATCACTACATTCATGATTGCTTCTGACCCATACCTGCAAAAATTTGTGCAGGAGTTTACGGAAATGAATAATGGCAAAGCATTCTTTGCCAGTCTTGATAAACTTGGAGCATTTATTTTTAAAGATTTTGAAAGCGGCAAAAGAAGGACAGTCTATTAAATATTCACCCTGCGTAAACTCCTTTGCTCATGTTCTCAGCGGTAAAAAAACGCCCAAAATATTTTCACCGCAGAGCAAAAGAGGGCGCTAAGATTTCGCAGAGGGAACCAAGTTTGCATAGTATAAAATAATATGATGAAGATGCAGCACATAAATACTTTAGGTCAGCTTAAAAAGAGTGGTTACCAGTCTAAATCTGTTAAAGAAGAAATCAGGGCGAACCTGGTAAAATCCATCCAACAAAAAGAACAGGTGTTTACCGGCATAATTGGTTACGAAGACACCGTGATTCCGGATACAGAACGTGCAATATTAAGCAGACACAATATCTTGTTTCTGGGCTTACGCGGACAAGCAAAAACACGTATGGCCAGACAAATGGTAGACCTGCTCGATGAATACATACCAATTATTGCAGGTTCTGAGATCAATGATGATCCCCTGATGCCTTTGAGCAAATTTGCGCGTGACCTTATCGCTGAACATGGAGATGATACACCCATTCGCTGGATACATAAATCAGAACGATATGGCGAGAAACTTGCAACACCCGATGTGAGTGTAGCCGACCTTATTGGCGATATCGATCCAATTAAAGCAGCCAACCTTAAACTGAGCTTTTCCGACGAGGAAGTAATACATTATGGCATTATCCCCCGTAGTAACCGGGGCATATTTGTAATCAATGAATTACCCGATTTACAGGCCAGGATTCAGGTAGCACTATTCAACATACTTCAGGAAGGAGATATCCAGATCAGGGGTTTTAAACTTCGCATGCCATTGGATATTTTATTTGTGTTCACGGCCAATCCGGAAGACTATACCAATCGCGGAAGCATCGTAACACCTTTAAAGGATCGTATACAAAGTCAGATTCTGACCCATTACCCCAAAACACTGGAGCATGCACTGTCTATCACAGAACAGGAAGCATTTATCAGTGAAAGTCAGTCGAAACTGGTAGAGGTAAGCGACATGATTAAAAGGTTGATTGAGCAGGTAGCATTTGAAGCAAGGAACAATGAATATGTAGATAAGAAAAGTGGGGTGAGTGCAAGGCTTACCATAGCTGCACTTGAAAATGCAGTTAGCACCGCAGAACGCAGGGCATTAATGTTTGGAGAAACCAATACCCAGGTTTGGATCAGTGACCTGGGCGGTATTATTCCTGCTATTACCGGAAAAATAGAACTGGTATATGAAGGAGAACAGGAGGGGCCCTATCAGGTTGCACTTAATCTGCTTGATAAAGCGATCCGTTCACAATTCATCACTTATTTCCCTAACCCTGAACAGTCAAAACGAAAAAGACCTACAGGAAAGAAATCAATGGAAGGAAAGGAGATAGAAAATCCATACAAAGCCATTATCCGTTGGTTCGACGGGGGAAATCAATTAGATCTGCTGATCGATAGTAAAGATGAAGCCAGGATTCAAAATTTGTATAAAGTTGATGGGTTATTTGCCTTTGTGAAAAAGTATTACCCACAGGCCAATGAAAAACAGCAGGCCTTACTGATGGAATTTGTATTACACGGTCTGGCCGCGTATTCACTTATCAGTAAAAGAACCATTGAAGGTAAAGTTGCATTCAAGGACCTTATCGGAAGTATGATGAATATGGGTGATCTTGATCTGGGTGAAGAAGAGGAAGACGATTTTAATGAAGATGATTATAAATAAGGGAAAACTATTTCTTATAAAGTAACGCGCAGCATAAATAGTCAGGATACGATCATTCCAATAAAAAACATAGGATTAGATATATTAGTATCAAATCCTTACTAGTAAAGCATTTCTCTCCGTTTACTTTTTTGTCTTGACACAAAAAAGTAACAAAAAAAGTCAAGGCTTCAGAAAAAAAGCTAAAATTCATTCCATTACGCTACAATGGATGAAGTCTAAAGCCAGGCTTTTAGTTCATTGATGAATCGAAGCTGCGCTTCATCTTTTGCACATAGCCAAGCATCATCCATTGCTTAACGCTTCATTACATGAATTTCTTAACGCTTTTTTTCTGAGGCCGGTTACAAAACCAAGTAAAATATGGACTTTGACACTATTCTACTTTATCCAATAAAAATCATCTGTGTAGTATAAGTTACCGCACAGATGATTTTTTTATATCCCTTACTAGGCTGCTTAGTTGTTTGCCTTAAAGATTTAGAACTTAAATCCTACTGAAACTCCTCCGTAAAAAGGGAATACCCCTGCGGCAGTAATGAGTGGCGATACAAATACCCGGGCTGTTAGTCCCTTTGTTTCAGGCTGGTATCGGTAACCGAAATTTAGGTGTCCGAAAATAGTAGAGTTACTGTTGTCGAAAAATTCTTCTCCGTCGGTAATAGTAATAGCTGTTGCACCAGCACCCAGTTCAAGATAATGACCATCTCTTCCAGATAGGTAGTTTATACCAACAGGAATGGTAAATATACCAGCGGTCAAAAAACCAATACCTCCCATGCCAACGCGGAACCCAAGTCCTTTCTGGCCTTTGAATCGTTGATCGTAGTTTAAGGATAAAATGCCTGGTCCGCCGATTTCACCAAATACTGATTTGGCAGGAGGGGTCGGTAAATCATTTGTGCTGTACTGGGCATTCGCATAAAAGCCCAATGAGAGAGATAATAGGAGTAAAACGAAAATTTGCTTCATGGTTCAGTTTTTTTAGCTGATACCCGAAATTAGATTTTCGCTGTTTTTACCTGTTGCCGTTTATCCATTATCACATATTCATGGGGTACGATTAACTGAAATAACTTAGATCATTTCTTTTAATCGCTCAATCACCAGGTCTATTTCTTCTTTGGTATTGTGTTTGGAGAATGAGAAGCGAACCGTAACCTGGTTAGGGTTATTATTAATAGCCCTGATTACATGCGAACCCTGGTCAGCGCCACTTGTGCAGGCGCTACCGCCGCTTGCGCAAATATTGTTTATATCTAGGTTGAAGAGAATCATTTCACTTTTCTCTGTCTTAGGGAAACTTACACTTAAAACAGTATAGAGGGAGCGGCCTAATGTATCACCATTGAAAGCAACACTTTTAATGTGTTTTTTCAATTGCTCCATCATGTATATTTTAAGTCCTTTTATATAGGCGCTGTCGTTTTCATAGTTAGCAGTAGCCATTTCCAATGCTTTGGCAAAGCCAACAATACCATAAAGATTTTCTGTACCCGCGCGCATATTCCTTTCCTGGCTGCCACCATGCACCGATGGTTTAATTTTTACATTCTCATTGATGTATAATAAACCAACACCTTTTGGTCCATGAAACTTATGACTGGCGCCTGTAATAAAATGAACAGGTGTATTACGAAGATCGAATGGAAAATGTCCAACAGTCTGAACGGTATCGCTATGGAAAATGGCACCATACAATTTACATAGTTCACCCACTGCATGAATATCCAGGATATTACCTATTTCATTATTCGCATGCATCAGCGTTACCAGACATTTTTCTTCACTTTCTGCCAATAATTTTTCCAGGTCTTCCAGGTCAACATGTCCATTGGGTAACAATTTCACATAACTGAGTGCAGCCTCACCTGTATGGTAAAGGTGCTCAACCGTATGTGTGGTTGCATGGTGTTCAATAACTGAGGAAATGATGTGTTTGCACCCCAGGTCACGAACGGCAGCTGTAATAGCCGTATTGCTGCTTTCAGTTCCGCCACTGGTGAAAAATATTTCTGCAGGATGTGCATTAAGGATTTTAGCTACCGATTTACGTGCATTTTCAATGGCCAAACGACTCTCACGACCATAGCTATAGATAGACGAAGGGTTACCAAACTGATTGGTAAGATAGGGCATCATAGCGTCCAAAACCACCGGATCCAATGGCGTAGTAGCAGCATTATCAAGATAAATCCTTTCCATCCCGCAAAAGTACGAAAAACCGAGAAACTGGGGAGGGGGGGGTGAGTTGTCAATTGTGAATGGTGAATAGGGAGTGAGTGGTCAGTAGTCAGTAGTAAATCCTAAATACTCACTACTCACTACTCACTATTCACTATTCACTATTCACCACTCACAAATTGACAATTCACCATTGACAATTCACGACTCAAATCCGACATCCGACATCCGACATCTGCGATCTGCGATCTGCCATCACATCGCTTCCTGTATATCCTTAATCAACTTCCCAGCAATATTCGCTGCTACGGTTTCGGAGTTGCTTTCGGCGTAGATACGGATGATGGGTTCGGTATTACTGGTACGTAGGTGTACCCAATCTGTTTCGAATTCGATTTTTAGTCCGTCTTCTGTATTGATAGGGTGTTTGCTGTATTTCTTTTTGATGTGCTCAAAAATTTTATTGAGATCAAATCCGGGAGTGAGTTCAATTTTATTTTTACTCATGAAATAATCCGGATAAGTATTCCTTAATTGCTTAACCGATTTTTTCTCTTTTGCAAGATGCGTTAAGAATAGCGCGATTCCAATAAGGGCGTCTCGTCCGTAGTGCAGGTCGGGCACAATTATTCCGCCATTACCTTCACCACCAATAACCGCATTCGTAGCTTTCATTTTTGTAACAACATTTACCTCACCAACAGCGCTAGGGGTATAAATACCTCCATGTTTCAGTGTTACATCTTTTAAGGCGCGGGTTGAAGACATATTACTTACGGTATTGCCTTTTCTGTTTTGCAGTACATAATCTGCAACAGCCACCAATGTGTATTCTTCGCCAAACAAAGTACCATCTTCACAAACAAAGCAAAGGCGGTCAACATCCGGATCAACTGCTATACCCAGGTGTGCTTTTTGTTTTACCACTTCATTGCATAGTTCACGCAGGTTTTCTGGCAAAGGCTCTGGGTTATGCGCGAAACGTCCATTCACTTCTGCGTTAAGGACACTGATGTCTTTTACACCCAGCGCTTTTAATAGGGCAGGAACAGCGGTAGCTCCAGTGCTGTTAATGGCATCAAGTACTATACTGAACTTCGCTTTTTTAATAGCAGCTACATCAACCAGTGGGTAGGCCAGGATACTATCTATATGTTGATCTAATGATTGATCATTCGTAGTATAGGATCCCAGTTTGTCAACCGTTGCAAAAACATATTCATCTTTGGCTGCAATCTCGAGCATGGCAGCACCGTCTGCACCGCTGATGAATTCACCTTTTTCATTCAATAACTTAAGAGCATTCCATTCTTTAGGGTTATGGCTGGCAGTAAGGATGATTCCACCTGCTGCTTTTTCAAATACAACAGCCATTTCAACTGTAGGGGTAGTGCTAAGGCCGAGATCAACCACATCCAAACCAAGCGCAATCAGCGTATTAACCACAAGTCCCTGTACCATAGCGCCGCTGATACGGCCATCCCTTCCAATAACAATTTTCTTGTTTTCACCTGAATGTTGCAATAGCCATGTGCCATAGGCAGCGGTAAAACGGACAACATCTAATGGACTTAATGTATCTCCGGGCTTACCTCCAATGGTTCCACGAATGCCTGAAATGCTTTTAATCAATGCCATGATAGGGTTTTTAGCGGCTGCAAACATAAATCAAAATTTTTGTAAGCCTGCTTGATGTAATTTTGTCCCATCAAAGTGTTTTTATGCCGGACAAAGCGTGGTTTAAGGATTGGTTTAATTCTCATTATTATCATTTATTGTACCAGCATAGGGACGATCAGGAGGCTTTAGCATTTATAGATACCCTTATTACCTATCTCCGGCCTGCTCCTGATGCATTTATGCTCGATGTAGCTTGCGGAAAAGGACGACATAGCAAGGCACTTGCTGAAATGGGATATGATGTTACCGGAATCGACCTCTCTGCCGCATCCATTGCCGCCGCAAAAAAAGAGGAAACAGAAAATTTGCATTTTTACCAGCATGATATGCGTTTACCATTCAGGGTAAATTATTATGATTTTGCATTCAATTTCTTTACCAGTTTCGGCTATTTCAGAACCAGGAGGGAGCATGATAATGCCATACGAACCATCAGCCAGAGTATTAAAAAAGGAGGGTTCTTTATCATCGATTACCTGAATGTGCATTATGCAGAAACCCATTTGGCAAAATCATTCAAAACAGATATCGGGGATGTGTCTTTTCACATAACCAAATGGCAGGATGATGAACATTTCTTTAAACAGATACAGGTAACCGATCGAACACATACAAGTCCACATCATTTATATACCGAACGTGTAGCTAAATTTTCACTGGGCGATTTTACGGATATGATGTCTTACCAGGGAATGCAGGTACAGGAAGTATTTGGTGATTACCAACTTGGTAGGTATGATGTAAATCATTCACCCCGTATGATTATCCTGGCAAGAAAAAATTAAGGAATTATTTTTCCTTAGTAGCAGCTTTATCTTCAATTTTTACTCCCACAAAAGTTGCCCTTACTTTATATTTTGATCTGTCGAAAGCATGGGTGCCAGGCATATTGTAAACATAATCGCTATCTGGTGACCAAACAGGCATACTGTTTTTCTCTGTTGAATAAAATAAATGGAGATCCGATATGTTCATTTGCTGTTGCTCAGTTTTCTGCTTATTCAATAATTGAGGAGATATAGTTATTGGTTTGCTAAACTTATTATTTTGGTCAAAGAACGATTTCATGTCAAGCACTTTGTTGGCTTCTTTCGATTGACCAATAGCGGTGGACCCCAAAAGCATTACGGCAATAAGTAGCAGTGTAGTTTTCATAGTAGAAAATTACGCAATTTGTTTGGTTCCTGCAAGGTGCTATTTGTTAAAATGGTTTGATAGAAGAATAATGAATTGATAATGAATTCATTTCAAATGCATCTATGTATGTAAAACCGGGATTGTATTACCTT
The DNA here is from genome assembly GCA_964611995.1 of uncultured Sediminibacterium sp. Classification (GTDB taxonomy): domain Bacteria; phylum Bacteroidota; class Bacteroidia; order Chitinophagales; family Chitinophagaceae; genus Sediminibacterium. The sequence goes on from CAZTCS010000025.1 coordinate 30,847, forward strand.
TATATAATAATGGCCAATACATTTTTACTCCAGCATTTTTTTCAGGGTATCCTCGAATGGATACTGGGGCTTGACACCTGGTTATTCCTTCAGATAAACACGGTATTTACAAACCCCATATTGGATACGATTTTACCTCTTTGGCGCGACTCGGAATTATGGGTGCCTTTATACCTGTTTCTCATCGTATTTGCACTTATAAATTTTGGCAAAAAGGGTTGGAGTTGGATATTATTTGCCATCATCAATGTAACCCTTACCGACCAGGCCAGCAGTTCATTGGTGAAAAAATGGTTTGCAAGGATTCGTCCTTGTAACGAAGAAACCCTGGTTGGTAAAATGCGTTTGTTATTAGAACATTGTGCCGGTGGTTTCAGTTTCACTTCCTCACATGCGACCAATCATTTTGGATTTGCCGTTTTTGTGTATTTAACCACCAGACATTTTATGGGTAAATGGACCAGGTGGTTATTTGTATGGGCCGCAACCATCAGCTATGCCCAGGTTTATGTGGGCGTACATTATCCTGTTGATGTACTAGTTGGGGCGTTGCTCGGACTCGGCATCGGAACCCTTACCGCAAAATATTATAACAATAAAGTTGGTTTGATTAATATTGATCAACCTACTATACCTGCCCCTCATGAATAACAGATTGTTTCGTTTTATTTTATCCTCTTGCGTGGTGGTGTACATTATCTCCATGTGGCAAATACCCGTGATCGATATTGATGCGGCACAATATGCATCTATGAGCAGGGAAATGCTGGAGAATGGTTCCTACCTTAAATTATATGACCTGGGTATGGATTACCTGGATAAACCTCCTATGTTATTCTGGTTATCCTCACAAAGTCTTCGTTTGTTTGGTATCCACGACTGGGCATATCGTATACCTTCTGTACTTATGTTGTTATTGGGTATTTATGCCACCTACAGTCTGTCATTATTGTTTTACCATAAAACCATTGCCCAACTTTCTGCAATTGTATTAGCAGCCTCACAAGCTGTTTTCTTAATGGCACACGATGTTCGTTGCGATACCATGCTGTTGGGTTGGGTAACATTCAGTTTATGGCAACTGGCTGCCTGGTATCAATCCAACCAATGGAAACATTTATTACTTGGGTTTATCGCAATTGCTGGTGGCATGATGACCAAAGGGCCCATTGCTTTAATGGTGCCTGTATTTGCCTTTGTACCTCATTTTGTTTTAAGAAGAGAATGGAAACAGTTTTTTCGCTGGGAATATATCATTGGAATAATCGTAGTAGCAATTTTACTCGTTCCTATGAGTATTGGTCTCTACCAGCAGTACGACCTCGAGCCTGGTAAAGTATTTCATGGAAGGGCCATTCAATCCGGATTGCGTTTTTACTATTGGACCCAAAGCTTTGGCAGGTACACAGGTGAGAATGTTTACAATGAAATGAATCATTTTACATTCTTGATGGAAAATATGCTCTGGAGCTTTTTACCCTGGATCCTATTTTTCTTACTCGGGTTAATCTTCACCATTCATAAACTGATACAACAAAAATTCAGGATCGAAAAAGGAGAGGAGTGGATCAGTACTGGAGGGTTTATCATCACATATTGTATACTTGCAAGAAGTCAGGCTCAATTACCCCATTATATTTTTGTAGTACTGCCGCTGGCTGCAATAGTAACAGCAAGAACAATTTACCAGTTGCTTTTTGAGAAGAACTATAAGACACTAACCAATATTTTATATTGGGTACATCTCGTAATATTTCTCTTACTATGGATTGCCGCTGTGGCATTAATGATCTGGCCATTTCCTGCCATGCACCTTTTCGTAAAAATATTGGCCATCACCGGATTGGTCTGCTATTTGTTCCTGCTGGTTAAACCTTTTCAGCAATTGCCTAAACTATTACAAATGGCCCTATTTACGGTCATTGGTGTAAACCTTTGTTTGGTGTCAGGGTTTTATCCGCAATTACTCAAATACCAGTTAGGAAATACGGTAGCAGCCGTACTGGAGGAAAAGAAAGTAGATAAAACACAGGTAGTTCAATATAATATTGATGAGAGCCGGGCTTTACATTTTTACGGAAAACGCATTTTTAAGCATATTACCGATAGCGCACAGATACGTCCAACAGACATCCTACTTACGAAAAAAGAAAGTCTTCCAGCACTTAAACAGCGGTTTCCCGACCTGAATACTATATTTGAGGGAACATATTACGGCGTGAGTATGTTAAGTCTACCATTTCTTAACCCAAAAACAAGGGATAAAGAAACCATCCCCTATGTTTTAGTAGACCTGGACGGAAGATAATTGAACCGATAACATTATGACTGAAATCTTGATCATACTTGGGTTGATAATCCTGAACGGCTTTTTCTCTATGGCAGAGATAGCGCTGGTATCGGCCCGTAAAGCAAGGCTTGAGGCCCAGGCAGCAAAAGGCGATGCTGATGCCAAAAGAGCACTGGACCTTGCCAACCATCCTGATACTTTTTTATCTACCATACAGATAGGCATCACACTTGTAGGCGTATTAACCGGTATTTATTCTGGCGATACCTTTAAAGAACCATTGAGTAACTGGCTGATGGGGTATGGTGTATCTGCGGATTATGCCGGTACAGTTGCCACAACCCTTATTGTAATCGTAGTAACCTATTTATCCCTTGTTTTGGGTGAATTGGTTCCTAAAAGAATCGGGTTGAGTAACCCTGAAGGAATTGCCAAATCTGTGGCTGGTCCGATGAGGATCGTTTCTATAATTACCTATCCATTTATCTGGTTGCTGACAAAATCCTCTCACCTGATCATACGCTTACTTAATATGAAGCCGAATGATAACCAGGTTACAGAAGAGGAAATTAAAGCCATTATCAGCGAAGGAACAGAACAGGGAACAATTGAAGAAGCCGAACAGGAAATCATAGAAAGGGTATTTCACCTGAGTGACCGCAACATTACTTCCTTAATGACGCATAGAAGCGATATAATCTGGCTGGAAGTTGATGATACCGTATTGCAGGTAAGGTCGGAGGTAATGGAAGATATGCATTCGGTATACCCGGTTTGCGAAAAAGACATTGATCATATTAAAGGGGTGGTTTCATTGAAGGATCTATTCGCTGCAGCGCCCGATAGCACCATCAGCGACCTGATGAAAGATGCCATGTATGTGCCGGAGAATAATACGGCATACCAGGTATTAGAGAAGTTTAAACAGACTAAGATTCACCATTGTTTTATTGTGGATGAATATGGTTCTGTATTGGGATTAATTACCCTGAACGATATCCTGGAAGCCATAGTTGGCGATATTCCACAGGAAGAAGACGAGGCCTACGAAATAACGCCAAGGGAAGATGGCAGTTACCTGGTAGATGCCCAGATTCCTTTTTATGATTTCCTGAGTCATTTCGACAAAACAGAATGGATGATGGAAGGCGATCGCGACTTTGATACACTCGCGGGCTTTATCATACATGAACTCGAAAAAATTCCGGTTACAGGAGATACACTTGAATGGAAGATGTTCAAGTTTGAAATTGTTGATATGGATCAGCATCGTATCGATAAAATCCTCGTATCCAATATTGCTTGATTTTATGTATGGATGGCTGTTTGAAGGATAGCTTCCAGCCATTGCTGTCCGGTAGAAAAATACACACCGCCCTGAAGTGCTTCAGCAACAATCATCTTGTCACAAGTTGAAAACAGAACCCTTGCTTTTTTAATAGCTCGTAACTAAGGCAAAAGCTATCATTATTCCATTATAGCAATGAGTAAAGCCGATCATGCTTCTGTTCAAAATTCAATATTACTCCTGGGCCGAATGGCCCCGTAC
>CAZTCS010000026.1:0-5017 GCA_964611995.1 uncultured Sediminibacterium sp.
ATGATTTTCAAGATTTATCATGATAGATCTTGAAAATCATGATAATCCGTGTTCCGTCATTCGCACCACTATAGCTCGCGGCCAAATTTCCCCAGACAACAATGATTCACTATTCACCATTCACAATTCACATAAAATCAATCAGTATGACAACAGCCAGCATTGCAACAACAAAATACCGGGTACGGTTGGATAATGGTAGGCATTTATTTGGAGCGGATGAACCTGTGGAGAAGGGAGGAGAGGATACAGCTCCAGCCCCCGATGAATTGTTGGAAGCATCGCTGGCTAGTTGTACTGCTATTACTTTAAGGATGTATGCCGATAGAAAGCAGTGGTCATTGGATAGCGTAGAGGTAGCCGTGAAACTGGAAAGGGTAGAAGGCAAAACCATTTTTACACGAGATATCAAACTCAGTGGAAACCTGGATGCCGAACAGAAAGAAAGGCTGCTCCAGATTGCGAAACTCTGTCCCGTCTCCAAAACCCTCAGTGGAAGTATTGAAATAAATACATCTGTAAACTGATAAGCCTCAGCGAAACCCCTGCGTTCTCATGTTCTCTGCGGTGGGGTTCCTCACGTCACCCTTACTCAGGAAAAAAACGCAGAGAACATGAGAACGCAAGGTTCACGCAGAGAATACTTCTGAAGTTTCGATAAACGGAAGAATCTCACAGAAATCAGCTGTATCAGAAAGCTGAGCAGCATAGAATAGTAGCTTGCATATTGAACTGTTGAGAAGGAATGTTGTTATTAGTCCATGGTTGATGGTCCATAGACCATAGTCCATGGAAGAAAAAAAATATGGCGCTAACCATGGACTATCGACTATGGACCATGGACTCAGACCCCAAACTTGCAAAAAATGAACATAGAAATCATAACTGGTAGCCCCAGAACGAATAGTGTAACGCATAGAGTGGCGTTGTTTTTACAGAAGCATCTGACTGAAAATACCCAGCATCAGGTAAATATTATTGACGTGCGCGATTGGAAACTGCCGTTGCTGGAGAAAGTATTTAGTTCAGTTGAAAATACACCTGAAGCGTTTAAGCCACTGGCAGAAAGAATGTTTGCTGCTGATGCTTTTATACTTGTAACACCAGAGTATAATGGTAGTTATTCGCCGGCATTACAGAATTTAATGGATCATTTCCCCAAACAAAGCCATAAGCCATTTGGACTGGTTACCGCCTCTACGGGTGCGATGGGTGGAATGAGGGCGAGTCAGCAATTATTGCTGCTGGTGCCGGCCTTATTTGGTATTACATCGCCCTATATGCTGATAACACCATTTGTTGACAAGAAATTCAATGAAAAGGGTGAATTGATAGATGAATCTTTTAGTAAGTCTATTGACCTGTTTACCAATGAGTTCCTTTGGTTGGCCGAGACGCTGAGGCCCGAAATGAGTGCCTTATACAATTAACTTTATAAAACGTGGCGGAGTTGTTAACTTCGCCACTTCTTTTTAAAATATATCATGAGCGACGAGATCAAACACGAATGTGGGCTCGCCTATATTCGACTCCGTAAACCTTTCTCTTACTATTTGCAAAAGCATGGAACGGTAACCTACGGCCTTAACAAGCTGTACCTGCTGATGGAAAAGCAGCACAACCGTGGGCAGGATGGTGCCGGTATCGCCGCCGTGAAACTGAATACCGAGCCCGGGAACCCTTTTCTCTACCGCTTAAGGAGCAGTGCCCCGCAACCCATTGCCGATATTTTCTTTAAAATAGGACAGGAAATACAGGAACTGGAAAAATACCAGCCCGATATTAAACAGCATCCCGGTCTGATGAAGGGACACCTGCCCTATATGGGAGAATTATTGCTGGGCCACTTGCGTTATGGCACCCAGGGAAAGAACAATGTAGAATTTTGTCATCCATTTATAAAGCGCGACCTCATGCCGGGTAAAAACCTGGCATTGGCAGGAAATTTCAACCTGGTAAATACCGATGAACTCTTTGATTTGATCAATATGAGTCCTGGCGATTTCCAGAAACAAAGTGATCTGGCCGCCATGTTGGAAGTAATCCATCATTTTCTGTCGAAGGAAGATGAGGTTAGTCCAAATGCTGCAGAGGTTAAAAAAGTACTGGAGAAAGCAACCCCATTATTTGATGGTGGATATACCATTGGTGGTTTACTGGGCAATGGTTCAAGCTTTGTGATGAGGGATGCACATGGTATTCGTCCGGCATACTATTATATAAATGATGAAGTGATTGTGGCAGCGAGTGAGCGTGCCGCTATACGTACTACTTTTAATGTTGGTGAGAATGAAGTGATGGAGCTGATGCCGGGTATGGCCATTATTGTAGACGAGAAAGGAAATTATTCGATTGAAAAAATACTGGAACCGAAAGAAAGAAGGGCCTGTAGTTTTGAGCGCATCTATTTCTCCCGCGGAAGTGATGAAAAAATCTACCGCGAAAGAATTGCGCTGGGGCATCATTTAAGTCAAACGGTGCTTGAGCGCATCAACCACGATTTAAAGAATACCATTTTCTCCTATATTCCCAATACTGCTGAAGTTGCTTTTTATGGACTTGTAAAAGGTATGGAGCAGTACCTGAATAAAATTAAGGTAGAACGCATATTGAGTTGGGGAAATGATTTTACCCCGGAGAAACTGGAAGAAATGGTGAACCGTAAAATTCGCCAGGAGAAGATAGCCATCAAAGATGTGAAACTGCGCACATTTATTACGGAAGATGCGAATCGTAATGAAATGGTACAGCACGTGTACGATATAACTTATGGAACAGTAAGAAGGGGTGAAGATACACTAGTGGTTATAGACGATAGTATTGTTCGTGGCACGACGCTGAAAGAAAGTATTGTGCGCATGTTGGCAAGACTAAAGCCAAAGAAAATTATTGTAGTATCGTCTGCACCACAGATTCGTTATCCGGATTGTTATGGTATTGACATGAGTAAGCTCGGAGATTTTATTGCCTTCCGTGCGGCTATTGCTTTATTGAAAGAAAAAGATATGGAACATGTACTCACAGAAGTACATGAAAAAATAAAAGAGCTGGCGCGAACTGGTCAATTACATACAGAGAATGTAGTACGCCAGGTGTACAAGCCCTTTACCCCAGAAGAGATCTCTGATAAAATTGCACAACTCATTACACCTGCAGAAATCGATACTCCGGTAGAAGTTATTTACCAGACTATTGAAGACCTGCATGATAGTTGTCCAACAAACACCGGCGACTGGTACTTCACTGGTAATTATCCTACTCCTGGAGGTAACAAAGTGGTGAATAAGGCATTCCTGAATTTTATTGAAGGGAAGAATGTGAGGGGGTATTGATATTTTCTTGATAGATTATTTTTAAAGTGCGTCTCAGGTAATGGGGCGCATTTTTTTTGAATTATTGTTAACCAATTGGATGGTTCATTTGAATATAGTAGTACCTAAATCACCAGATGAAAAAATGGATGATGGATTGAGGAAACGGCAATTTTTTTTGGTAAATTTTTATCCCCCCTTTTAATCAGTCAATTATACGAATTCTCGTAACGCATTTTGAAAAAAAACTTTCGTAAATTCATAGGTTATAGGCAACCCTAAAGACACCCCGTAAATGGAAAGTATCATTAGACATTTTGACAAATATCTTCCTCTGGACGACAGAGAAAAGGAAGCTTTGACAAGTCGTTTGGTACAACGACAGATAAAACGCAAACAATACATTCTACAAGAAGGTGACATTTGTAAATATTTTACTTATGTTGTAGAGGGCTGTTTTAAAATGTATGGCGTTGACAATTCGGGAGCGGAGCATAATCTAACTTTTGCAGCTGAAGACGACTGGATTACTGACATTTACAGCCTGCATAAAGAAAAACCATCCAAATTATTTATAGAAGCGATAGAGCCATGTACTATTCTTCAACTTTCTAAAGGAGACTTATGGTATTTATATACAAACTATCCGAAGTTTGACAGAAACTTCAGGGTAATAATTGAAGACAAATACATAGAGCTTCAAAACAGGCTGCTTCAAACTTTTAGTGCTACTGCCTATGAAAGATATGAAAGTTTTATAGAGCAGTACCCTAATCTTGCGAACCGTTTGCCCAATACTCAAATTGCATCCTATTTAGGCATTACTCCTGAGTTTTTAAGCAAAATACGAAACAGCAGAACCCACGGATAATCTATTACCCTTAATCTACATTAAGCCTATTTCTTATCCTATCTTATAAGTGCAGGCTGTTTGTTCATCGCATTTTTGTGTTGTCAATAGCGACAAATAATTTTAAAACATAAAAAGATGAACACGGTAAATCAACAAACAAAAGTAGCCATTATTGGATTAGGAAACATTGGTAAAGCAGTTGCAACCAATCTTTCAAAAGGTAACCATACTGTAATAGTTGCTTCAAGAGAATTAAGTAAAGCAAAAGAATTTGCCATTAGCTTGAGGGCTAATGTTGTTGCCGAAGAAATAAGTGCCGCTATTAAAAATGCCGATGTAGTTATTCCTGCCATTTATTTTGATAAAATAAAAGAGTTCTTAAAAACTTATGCCAAAGAACTGGATGGGAAAGTAATTGTAGATGTTTCTAACCCAATTGCCCCTGACGGAAATGGCGGGTTTAAAAAAATTATTGAGCCATCGCAATCAGCAGGCAGAATATTATCAGAACTAACTCCCGCAAATGCCATATTATTAAAAGCATTTGGCACATTGGGTTCAGAGTCGTTATTAAAAGCGGCATTCAGTGAACCTGAAAGAAAAGTGTTGTTCTATGCTTCTGACAGTATCAACAGCAATTCAAAAATTGAAGAACTAATTACTGCCAGCGGCTTTGAACCCTTTCATGTGGGCGGTTTAGATCAAAGCATACGCATTGAGGTTTTTGGCGACCTGCATGAATTTGGTGCCCTGGGTAAAACCTTAACACTTAAAGAAGCTAAAGAAACAGTTTACTAACAATCAATTTTATATTCAGATTTTGAAACAAATAATAATAGCAGTGCTGATTTTG
>CAZTCS010000026.1:5027-27528 GCA_964611995.1 uncultured Sediminibacterium sp.
ATCTTTATCAGCCTGCACCGACAATTCGAAAACTAAATTGAATAACAATCAAATTTCAAAAGAAATGGAAACTCAAAATGTAGCAGCAATTGAGAAAACTTTAAACAATTATTTCGCCTCTTTAAATGTATCAGATGTAAAAACAGCAGTAGGTTCATACACAACTGATGGTGTTTTTATGCCTACAAATTTACCGACAGCTACCGGCACGACGCAACTTGTTACAGCTTACGAAAATGTTTTTAAAGCGATACAATTAAATGTAACCGTAAAAATTGAAGAGATAATTATAAAAGATGATATTGCATTTGCCCGTACGTTATCAAACGGCACAACATTAATTCATGCGACTGGTGAAACGATACCTGAGGAAAATAGGGAGTTTTTTCTTTTAAGAAAAGACGGCGGCGAATGGAAGATTGCTCGCTATATGTTTAACAAGCCTAAATAGTTTTGGGAGGAAGGTCTCCCTTTAACAAGGGGTTTGCCAAAATGGAGGCTGACGAATAAGGTTCGTCAGCTTTTGTTTTTCAGTTTTGCCTCATATCCTACGCATTCACTTTTAGAAAGTTCCGAAACTTTCCAAAAAATACCTGTAAAGTCTGTAATGAATACCTTTGCCTAATTTCCAATTACAAATGAAAATTGGGTACAAAAAAGGGGTAGTTCAAATAAACAATTCAATTGTTCTGGTATTCGCAAATTTACAAAATGCGAAATTTCATTTCTTACTATATAACTTTATCAAAATTCCCGATTGCGTTTATGGCGGATATATATCGAACCCTGGTCATTTAGTGTAAGGCTTCGAACAGAAGTACAGATAAAAAAAATTACAAATTAACAAGCTTTGACGGATGAAAGAATTATTTCCATTATATACTATTGGACATTTTATTAATGAACCAGCAAATAGAACTGAATTCGAAATAATGCAGTTTACTGAAATGGAAGAACCCAATGTTGAAGATGTTCACAAACATACATTTTACGAAATTCTATGGACTGAAAAGGGAATAAGCAAGCAAACTATTGACTATAAAGAATACAAAGTTTTACCAAACAGTTTGTTTTTTATTTCACCTAATCAAGTGCATCATTTTGAGGAATGGAAGCCGCTAAAGGGCGGGACAATTTTATTTACTGAAGATTTTCTTTTGCTCAACCATAATAACAAAGACAAACTTTTTGAGTTAATATTTTTAGATAACTTTTATGCAAATCCTTGTATTCAATTAAACAAAAGGAATTTTGCTGACATTAAACAAACTATTGACCTAATTGCTGCCGAACAAAAACGAAATGATAAAAGCCAAACAATTACACAATCATTACTTCATATTTTGTTAGCACAAGTTCAGCGGTGTATAGATAAAGAGTCAGACAAGCCTGTTTCGAAAAAATATTTGATTTTATTTAAACAGTTCAAAAATCTCCTAGACAACCATTTTTCTGAAAATAAGACAACTTCATTTTTTGCAAAACAACTTCATGTTACTGCACATCATTTAAACCTGATCACTAAGGAAGTTACAGGAAAAACAGCAAGTGAAGTGATAAGAGCAAGAAGCATTTTAGAAGCTAAACGGCTTTTAACTTACACGGATAAGACTGTTGCGGAAATTGCTTTTCAACTCAATTATTCTGATAGTTCCTACTTCGCTAAAACCTTTAAAGCTGAAACAAAAGTTTCACCCACAGTATTCAAAACTGAAATGTCCGAAAAGTACCTAAATAGGTAGGTTTCATCTTACCAAAAGGCCTTTTCGTCTCCCCATCTTTGCATTGTCAATATTGACATCCTTAAATAAATTTTAAACAATGCAAGAGCAGGCAAAATGGGTTTTAGATCAAAGCCACACTAGGGTAGGTTTTAGTGTACGTCATTTCGGAATTTCTGAAACTGAAGGTTTTTTCAGAAAATACCAAGGCATAATAAAAACTGAAAAGGACGACTTTTCTGATTTGCAAGTTAATATAACAGTGCAAATTGATAGTATAGATACTTCTGATGTTCAAAGAGATGCTCATTTGAAAGCGGATGATTTTTTCAATGCTGAAAAATTTCCAGAGATGAAATTTGAAAGTACAAAATTAGAAACTACATCAACGGTTAACGAGTATAAAATGCACGGTAATTTAACTATACGGGACATTACAAAACAAGTAGTATTTACTTTAGAGTATGCAGGTACTGTGCCAGAAGATCCATTTGGCAACACAAAAGCTGGTTTCTTTATTTCTGGGATTATTAACCGACAAGATTTCGGACTTTCTTTTAATGTTTTGTTGGGTACGGGAAACTTAGCAGTTTCAGACAAAGTAAAGATCAATGTTCCGGTTCAACTTTTAAAAATAGCGTAACTGTGAATAATAGAATTTGGTTTATCACTGGAATTTCAAGCGGTTTAGGTAAAGCTCTTACTCAAACTGTAATTGAAATGGGTGATTTTGTAATTGGTACATTTCGTAATCAATCACAAGTAGATGAATTTAATAATCTGCACAAGAAGAAAGCATTCGCTTTGACTTTGGATATTACAAATGAGTCAGAAATTAAAAGTGTACTTAAATTCGTTTCAGAAAAATTTGGGAAAATTGATATTCTTGTAAACAATGCTGGTTTTGGTTTTGCAGGTTCAGTGGAGGAAACGAGCATAATAGAAGCAAGAGAAGTATTTGAATGCAACTTCTTTGGTACTTTGCAAGTAACCCAGGCTTTTTTGCCTTTGTTTAGAGAGCAAAAAGAAGGGCATATTATCCAAGTTTCTTCGCATGGAGGGTTTAAAGCATTTCCAGGTTTTGGTATTTATAATGCATGCAAATTTGCATTAGAAGGTTTCAGCGAAGCATTATCAATTGAATTAGCTCCATTAGGTATAAAGTTAACTATAATAGAACCTGGTCCTTTTAGAACAAATTTTGCAGGTAGCTCATTTAAGGAAGCTCGCAAAATAATAGATGATTACAATTCAACAGCTGGTGCATTTAGGGATAGAATGAAACTAATTGATGGTAACCAAGAAGGAGACCCAATAAAAGCAGCAAAAGCAATTTTTGAAATAACAAAACTTGACACACCTCCATTAAGACTACCTTTAGGAAAAGTTGCCATTGCATCATTAAGTGCAAAGTTGGGCAGCGTGCAAAATGACATTAACAACTTTAGAGAAATTGCAGAAAGTACTGTATTTTAATGTGCATTAACTTTTGGAAAGTTCCGAAACTTTCCAAAAGTTGCATTTAGGCTTGTAAATGATTACTTAGCTCCTTATGCACTCATCCATAGTTCAATTGTTTGCATAAAATGGCAATCGGTGAAATAGATAATTCTATTTTTCTGCAATTAGATTTTATATAAGGTTCAATTTTAGATCTTAATTTTTAACTTTAAAAATATCTAGGTAGTAGTTCAATATGGGCGAGCAAGGAATTTCCTACCGCTGATAACACCTGCCAGTAAGACAACATGTAAATGAAACAGCTCCTCTTTTTTAGTCTGGTGATAATGCTTGCATCTTGTAAGCCTAGGTATCAGACTATTAATGGAAACTATTACGCTAAAAATAATTCAGGAATTAAGTTGACTCTTTTGCCTGATAATAAGTTCACCTTTTTACAAGAGAATACAATATCAGCCTTGCTTTCGAACGAATATTATGTTGAGAGTATGGGGAAGTGGTCTTTATTGGCAGATCATAAACTGTTACTAGAAAGCGACTCACTCACAAGACCAGCTTATAAAATATATGAGTACAAGAGCGTTTCCGAGCAATCTTCCAGGTTTACATTCTTAAATCATTCGAATGATACATTAGGTATTTCGTTGTATACACTTAACGGAAAAATATTCGGTCGTACACACGGTACAACATCGTATGTTATAACTACAATTCAAAAGGGAGATACATTAAGTTTTACATTCCCAGGCTATCAAACATTCACTTTTGTGAAATCAGATACTAATAACTTAGATTATTCAATCACCCTTTTTCCAGCATACAATGGTGGCTACTTCAATAAGACTACTTTTATTGTAAGACGTAAATATTTAATTCACCCTTCCAGCAGGTTAAAATTCCACAAAAAAGGTGACTAAAATTAACTATGTAAATTTGGTCAGCAAGCCGGAGCTTTAACTTTAGTAAAATTCCTCAACTTTCCTAAAGTCCTATTGCAACACTAGGGTAGGCGCAAACTTTTTATTAAACTAACAAAGCCTAAAACAATAACAATGAAATATATTTTGCTTTCTCTTTTGTTGGTCTATACCTTTCAAGCTTGCCATCCAGTGCCCGACATGGATGCTGAAAAAAAGGCAATTCTGGCAATTCATCATAATCAACAAAAAGCGCATCTTGAAAAAAATGTAGCACTACTTCTTGGCGATAGTTCTGCTGATTACATTGAAATAAATCGGGGCTTAGTTAAAAAACCGAGCTATACAGAAAACTTTAAAAAATTTACAGCTTATTTCGAATCGGTAGATTTCGTTACTTGGGAAGACGTATCACCTCCCATCATCAGCATATCAGACGACGGCACGATGGCAACTTCAGTAGTTGAAAAATTGGTAGTTACCCGAGCCAAATCTGCGGATCATAAATTAGATACTTCTCACTTCGCCTGGCTAGCAGTATTCAAAAAGGTTAATGAGAAATGGCAACTTCATAGAATGGGTTCCACGAATAAGTAACGGGGAGCATTCACTTTTGGAAAGTTCCGAAACTTTCCAAAAGTTATATTGAGACATGCAAATCATAATTGAGCATACAAAAATATGATTGGCCTTGAACTAACCGACCCTCAAAAATTTAAACTATATTTTTCCTATTGAATTTAGGAATTGTATGAGGAGATCCGTTTCAAGATCACCCTCAAATATCTGCCCCTAAACATTAGTGTAATACTCACCTACATTCTACAATATGTTGACCTTTTAAACAAAGCAAATTCGGACGTTTAAACAAAGTTCGTCGAAACCACCTGCTCTACTTTTGTTCCATCAAAATCAATAAAACGTAAAAAGATGGAAAAAAACAATTATCAGGGTGCATTACAAAAACCTACAAATGCTGGTTTCAATGCAAAGTCTACTTCAAGTGATGTAATTAAGGGAATTGATCTTACTGGAAAAATCGCAATCGTAACCGGTGGGAATACAGGTATTGGCTTGGAAACTACTAAAACGCTTTCAGCCGCGGGCGCAACAGTAATAGTGCCTGCAAGAGATATCGAGAAAGCAAAGAAAAATTTATCTGGTTTTATCAATGTGGAATTAGCAGCAATGGATTTGATGGATCCAAATTCAATCGATTCATTTGCCGAAAAGTTTTTGGCTTCGGGCAGGCCTCTTCATTTACTCATAAACAATGCAGGTATTATGTGGGTGCCGCTGCGTAAGGATAATCGGGGTATTGAATCACAGTTGGCTACTAATTATTTGGCACATTTTCAATTAACTGGCAGACTTTGGCCCGCCCTTAAAAAAGCCAATGGTGCACGTGTAGTGAATGTTTCCTCTCATGGACACCAATTTGCACCATTCAATTTTGATGATCCCAATTTTCTTAATAGAGAATATGAAACATTACAAGCCTATGGCCAATCAAAAACAGCGACCAATTTATTTTCTCTTGAACTAGACAATTTGGCCAAAACCTATAATGTAAGAGCTTATTCTTTGCATCCTGGTTCTATTGCAGGAACAGAATTAGGACGGGAAGCATCAATAGAGCTATTTCAACAAATGGGATTTCTTGATGCAGATGGTAACCTTTTACCAGAAGTTGCAGCATCGCTAAAAACAATACCTCAAGGAGCTGCCACAACAATTTGGTGTGCCACCAGTGCATTATTGAATAATGTGGGTGGTGTGTACTGCGAAGATGCAGATATAGCCGAACTGGCTTCTGAAACATCCATGTCAAAAGGGGTAAAACTTTACTCATTAGATAAAACCAACGCTAAACGATTATGGGCAATGAGTGAAGCAATGACAGGGTTTTCGTTCAACATTAATTAAATCAATAAAAATACTAAAATGAAAAATTTAAGTAACAAAGTTGCCGTTGTCACAGGTGGCAATAGTGGTATCGGTTATGCTACCGCAAAAGTTTTGAAAGAAAAAGGGGCAACGGTCATCATTACTGGCAGGAGAAAGGAAGCGATTGAACGAGCAGCATCAGAACTTAATGTAACAGGGTTGTTGGCAGATCAATCCAACTTAGCAGATATAGACTTATTGGTTGCAAAAGTGAAAGAGGATTTTGGTAAAGTCGATATTTTACTCATCAACGCAGGCATTACAAAATTCTCATCGATAGCTTCAATGACTGAAAATATGTTTGATGAAGTAATGAATGTAAATTTTAAAGGGGCGTATTTTACTTTAAGTAAATTTATTCCTGTTTTAAATGATCACGCTTCAGTTGTATTTTTATCTTCAACATCTGCTACCATTTCACCGCAAAGCGCATCGGTATATGCAGCAAGTAAGGCGGCGGTTAATGCAGTCATGAAAATAGCGGCACTGGAACTATCTACCCAAAAAATTCGTGTGAATGCAGTAAGCCCCGGCCCTGTAGCAACAGAAATTTTGAATAAACTCGGTTTGGATAATTCAGTAGAAACGCAGATTATTAATAGTGTTCCTTTGTCAAGATTAGGTAAAGCGGATGAAGTAGCAGATTTGATAGCTTATCTAGCAAGCGATAGTGCTTCGTTTATTACAGGTTCGAATTTCCTGATTGATGGCGGCCAATCCGCTTAATATCAAATCATATGATAATTTCTATTTTTGTATACATAATTTCCTATATAAAGAACAGGAATTCAATAAAATCAAATGGAATATAAAGCAAAGTATATAACCGATGACATAAAACTATCTTCTTATGAAGATAAGTTTTTCAAGTCGGACATTATGTTCGACCATCATATGCTCATTTGGTTTATTTCTGGTGAAACCAAAATAGTACAGGCAGATGCTACTTACTTTTTTAAAAAGGGCGATATATTTTTAATTCCACGAAATCAACTTGCAACAATCATAAATTATCCCACTAACGGACAGCCCCATAAAACGGTAGTGATGCACTTATCTACTAATAGGCTAAGAGATTTTTATGCCAATTTGCAGGTAAAACCAAAATCGTTAGAATCGCAAAAAATATATTCATTTAGTAATCACCCTTTACTTGAAAGTTGCCTTGCTTCTCTTGTTCCCTATTTTGAAATGCAGGAACTTCCAGAGAATATTGCGACACTGAAAATTACCGAAGCAATCAGCATTCTCAGGACAATTGACAATGGCATAGATAACATTTTAGCGAATTTCGAAGAGCCGGGAAAAATTGATTTGGCAGCGTACATGGAAAGGAATTATATGTTTAATCTGCCTTTAGAAAAATTTGGTTATCTGACTGGTCGTAGCCTTACAACTTTCAAACGCGACTTTAGCAGAATATATAACACTACACCACAGCGCTGGCTTACTCAAAAGCGATTGGAATTAGCACACTATCAATTTGTCGAAAAAAAGAAGAAACCGATTGATGTTTGTTACGAGGTTGGATTTGAAAACTTATCTCATTTTTCATATGCATTCAAAAAACACTTCGGATATGCGCCAACTGATTTGATTAGTCAATAAACAAGTCGCTATCCTTAATCTATATAGTTAACTTTTGGAAAGTTCCGAAACTTTCCAAAAGTTGCACGGAAGTCTGGTAATGATCAATTAGACGTTAAGTATTCTCTTCTCCATATTATGCAAACAAATAGGATTTGAACAATCGAATGAGGGTTAAAATAAGGTGGAAGAATGGGTCTCGGATTATAACCATAAACTATCTTACAAAACGCTCAAATGCGCAGCAACAGACCTGTTTAGAGGGAAGCAAGAACAACTGGGAGAAAACTTAATTTTTTAAATTTTAAGTGGCTCGAAATATGCGAAAGCTTACACTGTGAACTATAAAATAATCTTATCCCTGAACTTTTCACCAATCGGGATAGAATGACCATTTAGTATTATTGCCCCCTTTCTTAGTTCAGACACATATAAAGTATTAACGAGGTAAGAGCGATGGGTTTGTATAAATTGTGTAGCAGGAAGTAATTCTATAAGCGATTTTAAGGTGAGCAGGGTAACGATCTGATCTTTGACAGTGACAATTTTAATATAGTCTTTCATAGACTGGGCATATAAAATATCATTGTAAAAAACCTTAATCAGATGACCATTTGACTTTAAGTAGATATAGTTTTTCGCTGGAGCTAATTTTTCAGTTCCACTAATTTTTAGAAACTTATCGATGCTTTTTTCAAAACGCTCTTGTGTAATAGG
Source organism: uncultured Sediminibacterium sp. (assembly GCA_964611995.1). Taxonomy (GTDB): domain Bacteria; phylum Bacteroidota; class Bacteroidia; order Chitinophagales; family Chitinophagaceae; genus Sediminibacterium. The sequence goes on from CAZTCS010000026.1 coordinate 13,378, forward strand.
TTTTAAAAGATAATCCACAGCATCCAGTTCATAACTAACGGAAGCAAACTCGGAATAGGCAGTGGTAAAAATAAAAGGGGGAGGAGCGTTTAGTGATTTTATCAGATCGATGCCACTTATAGCAGGCATTTGAATATCTAAGAATATCAAATCAGGTTTTAATACTTGTATAACACCGTAAGCTTCTTTAGCATTATTACATGTTTTTTGCAAGCTAAGTTGCTGATGGCCACGAATATATTTTTCGAGTACATCCCTGGCAAGTGGTTCATCATCAATCACGATGCAATTAATCATGGCTCCTTAAAAAAATGGTTAAGGTTAGTTTATATATATCGGCACTCTCTTCAATGGTAATATTATGCCTGTCTGGATATAACAAGGCTAATCTTTTTTCGGTATTTTTCATGCCAATTCCCTTTGCTTTGTTTTTTTCATGAGTAGAGTTAGTTTTTTTGTTAGTGGTACTCAAGGTCAATTCATGTTCATTCAGACAAATCACAATATCAATGAAACCATTTGTTATTTCTCCTTCCAGGCCATGTTTAAATGTATTTTCTATATAAGGGAGCAGCAATAAAGGTTCAATAAGCGCAGTTGGAGTAATACCCTGCGTATCAAAGTTGATTGCAAATCTGCTGTCATAACGGATTGACTGAACAGAAATATAGTTTTGCAGGAAAGCAACTTCTTTTTCTAAGCTCACTTTATCCTTGTTTGTTTTATACAGCACATAACGCATCATTTCAGCCAGTTGGGCAACAATAAGAGCTGTTTTTTCTGACTTATTTAAGGCCAGCGAATAAATATTGTTTAAAGTATTAAAGAAGAAATGAGGTTGTAATTGAACTTTTAAATTATTTAATTCAGATTGTAACTGTAGTGCTTTCATTGAAGCAATTTTTTCCTGTTGCTCTTTGTAGTGGATGAAGTAAGCTAACCCTGCCATCAAAAACAATTCTTTGAGCATATAGTTGAGGTTAAAATGAAAACTGTATGGCTTATTTATAACAGCCTTACTTTCATTTATTAATTCAACCGGCAGAAAATACATCAGACTAATGCATTTATGCATAAATAGTGAGTAGATATCTAAGAAGGAAACAAAAAAAATGAACCAGAAAATAGATAATATGTATTTCTTAGGGATCAGTAACCGCTCAATGACTAGTTTATAAAAAAGATAGTAAGGAACAATCCTGAAGCATCCCCAAATTAAACGCCTAATAATACTTGTGGGGTATGATCCATCTTTGAAATACACTGGACGCTCATAATAGGCATATTCAAGATCAGAAAGAACAGGAATTAAAAACATAATAGAGACAAAAAATAATACTTCAAATTTTAAATATTTATTGTCTTTAAATATGTTGCTGTTCCATTTCATCTTTGAAATTATGCTATTGTCTGATTGATTACACCATATCTACTTTTTTTCGACAAATGCCTTTTTTTTAACGACGAACCCGTTTTTAGAAGTTTCATCGATTGGTTGAATTGCTTTGTCTGAAAATAGCCTATTACCTGACAGGTCATCCTATTTTTGTCAAAACGCAAATATGGTAAGAAGAGTATATCCACTTGTAATGGCAGCTTCACTGTTGCTGATACATAACTGTTTGTTGTTGGGTCAAACGGCCTCAAACAAATCTGCTGATGATATTTTAAGAAACATTGTTAGGGTTTTAAAAAGCAATGCATCATTTTCATATACCTATACAAGGGAAACCAAATACCATGCTGATAATTACTATCATAAACGAACAGCTTTTTTTTATATGCAGCAATATAAACCGGGTATTATAAACCTGAGATACCTGGCTAAAGATGCCACAATGCATAGTGTTTTTAATGGGAAACAGGTTTTTAATATTGATCTTGCAAAAGGAACGATTGATTCTTCTTCTGTCACGTTTCAGGATATTAAAAGCAATAGCCACCTGTATCATTCATTTGCGATGCTTCAGCAATGTCTTGCCATTGTAATGCAGGACTCAGGGTTCAGTAAATCCATTTCAGATACCATAATCAACGGGAAAAATTACTGGAAGATTGTTTTTGAAAAAGCTAACAGTTACTTTGGAATTTACACCGGACTTGAATCGATTGATCCAAAGTATAACATAAGAAGACCTTATGAGCTCATTGCGGATAAAAAAACGTACTTGCCCAAGCTCTTTATCGCCAGGTTTATCAGGGGGAATGATGACAGAGATTTTATTAAAATGACCTATGAAAAAATACAGCTGCAACCTGCCGACCTACCAAGGTATACCTGGGAATACGCATCATACATTCCAAAATACAAACCTTTTGTACCAGAGCAACTAAAAGAAGAAATTAAGGTCGGACAACATTTTCTCGGGTTCTCATTACCGGAATATAAACCTTTTAAGAATGCGCAGGTTTCATTTACAAAGTATAAGGGTAAAACGGTTTTGATTGAATTTTGGTTTAAATCATGTGGTCCCTGTATGGAAGCTATGCCACGATACAAAGAACTGCAAAGTAATTTTCCTGCCGATTCCTTTCAATTGATTACCATTAATGTAGAAGATAAGAAGGAAGACATAGCTTTCTTTTATAAAAAATACCTTCCAACATATCCAATGCTCTATAATGGTGCAAAAATGTTTAAGGAGCTGGGTTTTAGTGCTTGTCCTACCGCATTATTAATTAACAGTGAGGGTACTATCGTAAAAAAATATGCAGGATTTAATATCGAAAAACTTAAAGACGATATTTCCACAATATTGAAATAAACAGAGTAAGGTGTGAGTATTGTAGGTACTGAATCGTTTATGGAAACCCTCTTATCCTGTTTTCTTCTTGCTTAAAACCATTTTCAAAATACTAGCACATTTACCTGATTTACAAGCCCCAAAACCGTTACCTAGGAAAGGGACTCAAATAATACTTAAAAAACCATCTTATTAATTGTAAAATTTACAATTATTTATTAATTTGACCTTTACTAATCAAGGTCTGTCAACGATTGAAACTTGCCATGCTTCTTCGCATAGTCCTATACATTAGTACAAAAAAGACTGACCTTCTTTTTTTAATCATAAAACAAGCTAACATGACCTGTAATCTTAGGACGTTTGCTAAATCGTCTGTTTTAGCGACTGCTATACTGATTTTATCAGTGGCAACCAATGCTCAGGATGGTACAATCTATCCACTACAAGCTCCACCTGAACCCAATGCCATCTTACTTGGCACCGGGGGGGTTAAAAATCAACCGGCATCAGAATCCTGGTTTCGTCAATGGGGCGATCCTATGGCAAGAAATATTACCACTGCCACACTTACGCCATTTCTTCCTAAACCCGGTACCGCAACAGGAGCGGCTGTAATCGTTGCACCAGGTGGGGGATACCGTTGGCTATCTTTGGGTAATGAAGGCTGGGAAGTAGCGCAGGCACTTGCTGATAAAGGGATAGCTGCTTTTGTATTAAAGTACAGACTTCAGCCTACTCCGGAAAAACTGGATGATTTTATTGCCTGGATGAATCGCCCACGTACAGCCCCACCTCCTCCAGCAGACACTTCAAAGGCAAAAACACCAGCACCCCCTCAACAGATGGATTTAAGTGATCAACTGGAAGATGCAGAAGCAGCTTACGATATGATATTAAAACGTGCCAAAGAATGGGGTGTAGATACCAAGAGAATAGGTATGATCGGCTTTTCTGCAGGTGCAGGATTAACGATGCATTCAACACTTAATTCAAAAAAAATGAAACTGGCTTTCATCGGTCCGATTTACGGTGGGATGGGTCCAGTTACCGTGCCAAAAGATGCACCTCCTATGTTTAATGTAATTGCTTCTGATGATTTTCTTTTCCGCGGTCAGTTTGGCATCATTGACTCTTGGTTTAAAGCAAAGATTCCAGTTGAATTTCATCTTTACCAGAATGGAGGTCATGGATTTGGACTGGGAAATCCAGGCAGAACAAGCAATCGCTGGTTCGATGCATTTGTTCATTGGCTGGATGTTAACCAGTTCTTGAAAGCAAAATAAGTGAGCTATAACTTTTGGAAAGTTTCAAAACTTTCCAAAAGTTATTCTGAAAACTGCTGATGATTACATTGTCATTTAGAATATACTTCCCAACCGTAATTAAAAACAATTTGTACAAAATGTCTATTAGACAAAGTAACTTCATGATGCTATATTTTTTCCGACTCATCCCAACCTGAATGAAATAGTTAATTTGAAAACATTGCAATAATGAATTATTTAAAATCATTTGCATACCCATTTATCTGTTTTCTATTGCTATCACTAAACAGTCATTGCGTTTTTGCAACTGATAAAACATTGTATGTTGCCTGCACACCGGGAGATGCTTTAATTAAAGCACAATTAGGGATTTCAAACAATATTGTAATTGATTTTATCAAATGGGATCTAACCTTAGAAAGCTCGCGTCTTAATTCATTTGAATTAAACATAGTGTATGGTGAATCTCAGCCCAATACACTCGGTTTCAAAAATGGTGGACTAAAGAAATCGTATCAAGGAGCATATCGTATCTCCCAATATGATAGAAACGAAATTTATTATTTAAAGAGCAAGGATTTTTCAGGCGAGATCGCAATGGTTAAACTTGATGCAACTGTTTTTCACTTATTAACACCGCAAAAAAAGTTAATGGTCGGTAACGGTGGATGGAGTTACACACTAAACAAAAAAAATCCCGACAACAACAAATATCTTTTGCCGGTTTTTAGAAATTCAGCTAGTATTTTAAAAGATACCTTATTGCAAGTGGTTTATGATGGTCGCACCCCCTGCTTAGACTTTGCCGAAGAGAATAATCTGACAGTAAGTGAATCTTGTTTTAAGTTGAAATGGAAATTGATTTTGAACAAGGACCCTAAAACATTAAAACCTTCTACTTATGCTTTGAAGAGAACGAATAGCAGGGAATCAGATATTGTTGGTAATTGGAAAATTATAAAAGGCAGTTCGTTAAATCCAAATGCAATCATTCTTCAGCTAGACCCAGACAAACCAGCTAAAACAATTTCATTATTTGTTGCCGATGAAAATGTGTTATTCTTTTTACATAAAAATGAGACCCTGTTTAAGGGTAATGAAAATTTCAGTTTTACACTGAATAAACGCATGAATCCTTCAGATTAAATGCAAGCCCCTATTTTTTACGCTCAATAGAGAATCATCGTTTTCAAAAGTCCTGAAACTTTAAAATGTCTAATTGAGATTTATTTGCTAAAAATGGGCCAGATATAGGAATGGATTTCTGGATTATTTATCTATACATCTGCTAATCAACCCATTAGTAAAAGAACATCAATCCATATTAAACAATAAACTTTTGTAAATTTAATCTTCATTCCTCATTACTTCACCCAACCCGACCTTCAATGAAAAAATTGATTCTTGCAGCAGTGATATTTATTGGTTTAACGATTTCCTGTTCTGATAAGGATAAGTCTGGTAATGCAGTTAATCAAACCGGATCTTCAAAGGATACCAGTGTCAACGATAATAAAATGATTACACAAAAAATCACTCCCTATTTGTGGGTAGAAAAAGATGCCAAGGCAGTAGCAGATTATTACCTCTCTATCTTTAAAGACGGTAAACTGAAAGATTTTCGCAAATTCGATAGTAACGAAACGGGAAATGAAGCAGGTATTGAAACAGCCGTAATTGAAATTGCAGGTATGGAATTTCATATTCTAGCTGCCGGACCATTATTTAAGTTTAACGAGGCTGTTTCATTTGTGATCAATACAAAAGACCAGGCAGAAACGGATTATTATTGGGATGCACTCACTAAAAATGGCGGTGAAGAAGGCTCTTGTGGATGGTGTAAGGATAAATACGGATTATCATGGCAGGTTATACCAACCGAATATTTTGAGTTAATACATAGCAAAGATCCGGCTGTAAGGGAAAAAGCGATGAAACAAACATTAAAACAAAAGAAGCTAATAATCTCAGAACTTAAATAAGCTAAACTTATTTTCAATCTACTATTCTCCGCAAAATCTACCATTTCCCAATATCTTACAGTACTAACCTGTGCATTAGTTATATTTCCTAGAATTTTTCAGAAAATCTGGTTTATAATTTAGTTGCAACAACTAATAAAACATTGCTAAGAATGAATTTCTTAATGAGTAAAAAGGCTAAAATAGCATTGGCTGGTATTTTTTTGGTAGGATCTATTATCGGCTTCATGGTAAAATTACCTTCGGCTTTTCGGCACTATGATAAAGAGCTACATTCCTTATTTTATTTTTTAGCTGCTGCTTTTCTCAACATATTATTTGCAAACAGAAAAATTACCAGACATATACTCATATTTAGCTTTCTCTACCTGTTAGGCGTATCCATTGAATATGCGCAAGCTTATTCGAATAAATTCTTTCAGGTAAGGATACATGGGCGTTATGATAAGGAAGATGTGCTGGCAAACCTTAAGGGGATTATTGCTTTTTCCGTATTATGGTTTGCTTATATTGGCTTTACTTCTTTTATTAAAAAGCCTACAAAATAGCATAGTCAAAGTAATCATACACCCTAGTTCAATTATAATAAAGTAAAAGCAATGTTACCTTTATTGGCTTTGAATAGACTAACAAACCCTTTTTTATATCTTAATTATAGCTAGTGCGGTTACTGAAAATTAACTTTTGCTAAGTTCCCAAACTTTCCCAAACTTGCCTGTCTGTTTCACATAAGAAAATGGTGACAGCTTTAATACTATGATTTCACCTGAATTTCTATTTGGAAAAATAACTGAAAAGCAGTCCAGGTATTTCTACTCAATTATTCAGAAGATTGGGAAAGAAAAGAGAATCGGAAAAGGTGAAACCATAGTACGCTATGGATCCCATCCTAGCTTCTTTTTTTACATTGTTAACGGTGCATTCAAAACCTCAATTATAAAAGCCGACAAAGCCTATATACTCGGCTTTACTTTTGATGGTGATGTTGATTGTTGTCCAACTTCATTGCTGAAAGGAACGCCCAATAATTTTGCTATTGAAGCTGTTGTTGATAGTACAGTATTGATTTGTGAATTAAAAGACTTTCAGAAAGCATGTTCCGCAAAAAAATATACCAGTATCACTAATAATATAATGGCAAACTATATATCCATTCTTGAAAATAGGGTGATTGAAGCCATTTCATTAACTGCAGAGCAACGATATAAACAAATGCTCTCGAAGCAACCTTACATTATGGAGAAAATTCCCCTCCTGCAAGTAGCGGCTTATTTGGGTATCACGCAGGAAAGACTAAGCCGGATCAGAAAAAAACTCCGGAATTGACATAGGTCAATTTATTCAATCTAAGATCAGGATACCTTTGCAGCAATCAATACAATTAAGGATACACTTCCTTCCTATAACTGGATAATTAATATAAGACCTGATAGATATTTATGATCAGAATTTACACTATTCTACTGTTGTTGCTCAATTTTTCAACTGTATCAGGCCAAAAGACGGTTCATTTTGCCGACTCACTTAGGATACAATACCGTATTCCTGAACTTTCATATGCAGTAATTGATGATGCAAAAACAATGGAGATAGCGGCATTGGGACATCATTCCATTGCTTTACCGGATACGGCTACATTACAGGATAGATTTCATATTGGCTCCAATACAAAAGCAATGACAGCCTTTATCATTGCCAAATATATTGAACTGGGAAAACTAAAATGGAACACCAGATTTTTTGACATTTTCCCTGAATGGAAAAAAACAAGCAAAGAGGGTTATCAGGAGATAAACTTGCAAGACTTACTTTCTCACAGAGCAGGTATACAACCATTTCAGGGAGAGGACGATCCGGTAATTCCAAATTTTAAGGGAAACAATCAGGAGAAGAGAAGCCAATTCGGACAATTTGTTTTAACCCTTGAGCCGATTAAACCTGATTCAGCACATCCTTTTATTTATTCCAACGCAGGGTACACCCTGGCAACATTAATGGTAGAAAGGGTATCTGGTAAAAGCTGGGAAGAGCTGGTAGATCAGGTTTTCAATAAAGACCTAAAACTGAATGTAGAACTGTCCTGGCCCGAGAACCAAAAACGAAAAGATACCTGGGGACATAGTACCGACAGCAATCAACTTAAACCAGTGCCTTCTACTTTCGATTATCATCTGGATTATACAGAACCGGCAGGGGACTTAAATATTACACTTACAGACTACATCAAATTTATTCAATTAAATCTCAAGGGATTAAACGGTCAGTCTAATTATTTGAAGGCTAAAACCTATCAGTTTCTGCATAAGGGGGTTGAGCACTATTCAATGGGTTGGTTTAATATTTATGAAAATAAACAGGAATTTTCTACCCATTCTGGAACGGGAGCTTTTACTTATTATACAATTACCCAAATAGATAGGCTTAAAAAGATGGCCTATATCATCTTTATTAATTGTTATAATGAAGGTGCAATTCAGGCTGTTAGACTACTGATGAGAAAACTTAAGGAGAGTCATCATACAAAATAGCTCCCCATTTATTAACCAGTGGCAGTTTTGTGTTGCCATTTGTCCGAATACCCATTTTATAGTCTTGATTTGTAAGTAATTTTCACAGATAATTACAGCTATAAAGAAATGGGTAAGATGCTACTTGAAAAGTATAATCCGGAATGGGTTCATCAATTCAACAATATCAAAGAGGTACTTGAAAACAAACTTCAAAGCATAAATTGTACTATTGAACATGTAGGAAGCACTGCTGTACCTGGTTTAGATGCCAAGCCCATTATAGATATAGATATCATCTTTTATAATGAAAATGATTTCCAGCTTATAAAAACCAGGCTTGAAAAAGCTGGGTACTATCATAATGGAAACCAGGGTATTGAAAACCGCGATGTGTTTAAGAGAGATGGTGCTCAAATTCATGACATTCTTGATTCGATTCCTCATCATCTTTATGTTTGTCCTACATTCAGCAAGGCACTTGAGCGACACCTGCTTTCCCGAAACTATCTTAGGAAACATGATTGGGCAAGGTTTAAGTATCAGCAAATGAAATATGAAATAGCGGAACGGGCAGGGCAAGACAGAAAGAAATATGCTGCATTAAAAGAGGAGGTGGTAAATATTTTTATCGATACCATGATACAAGAGGAGAAAAATAAACAGTAATAATTGTATTAATACATTTAAATTCCAAACTTTATAAATATTCAAGCAAATGGGTAGTATGAAACAACTTTTACTACTATTATTATCCTTCGGTATTTGCCAAACCATGGTTGCACAGGGTTATATTGATTTGACAAAAGAAAAAGCCCTAAAGAAGCTGGAAAAGTCAAAATCGAATAACGCAGGGCTAAATATCAATATTTCAGCAACAGATACAACCCTTAGTTACCTGGTACGCGACAAATCTGTTCAAAACCTCGACCTTATACTTTATTTCGACAACAAAAACCGTTGTTATAAAGAAAGAAAAGTATTGACCTGTGATAGCTGTTACCAGCAATTTCTGAATAATATTTTAGCTGATAAGTATTACCGTTGGACAAAAATCAACGACACTACCTACTATTCCCGTTTTCCCTATCGTATTATCCTTACAACTGCAATGGCTAATGCACATACTTTGGAACTCAGGCGAAGTGATGTTGCTGGAAATGAATACAGAAAAACGGTAAGACAGGGGCTATGAATCTTACCCGGTTTTACTGTTCAATCAACACTAATCTATATTTTGCAGGCAGTAAAACACAGGGATACGGATGTCGAAATTAAAAATAGCCCGTGAGAAAGCTAACCTCACCCAGGAAGAACTCGCAGCACAATCGGGCGTATCAGTCAGAACCATTCAACGCATAGAAGCCGGTACTGAGCCAAAAGGGTATACCCTCAAAGCATTGGCCAAAACCTTACAAATTGAGGCAAATGAACTGGTGAGTACAAAGGAAGTATCCCAACCCCAGCCAGTAAACATCGGCCTGATGAAATTGATTAACCTGGCGTCCTTACCGGTAGCGTTTCTGCCACCCCTAAATATCATATTACCCCTCTTGGTCATGTTCCTCAAAAAGGAATTTGGTACTATGGCCAAACAATTGATCACCATTCAGATACTCTGGGCGGTTGGTTCTTTTGTATTATTCATGATAGCTGCTTTTGTCAGAAACTGGTTTTTTTGGAGTAATAAGTTCACATTAGTTGTGATGGTTTTATTGGCCCTCAGCAATATCATGCTCATCCTCTGGAACGCCATTTCACTCGATAAGCACAAAAAGCCCGCAATAGGGGTAAAATTCAGCTTGATATAAGCCTGTAAAGGATTTGGCGCCATGCTGGCGGCATATTGGCGGGCTGTTTTCAACCCAAAAACCAATTCAACCGTTCATCTTTGCTTCAAAAGATCCTAAGATGAAAAAATGGTTCGTACTACTATTATTGACCCTGTTTGCCTATAGTCATACACAAGCACAAGCGGCTAAAGACTCGGAACTCTTCCTGCAATTACAAAAGCAGGACAGCATTTTTTTCGAAAGAAGCTTTAACCTTTGCGACCTCGAATACCTCAGTAAAGCCATTCACCCCGACCTGATTTTCTTCCACGACCAGGGAGGCATACAAAATCGGGAAGATTTCCTGGAAAGCGTAAAAAAGAATATCTGTGGCAACCCAAACCAAAAACCGATCCGGAAATTGGAAGCGAACAGTCTCGAAGTATTTCCATTATACCAGGAGGGTAAACTATATGGCGCCATTCAACACGGGATACATGATTTTTATATCAGAGAGCCTAATAAACCAGACAGGCCTACCACTAAAGCCAGGTTTACCCATGTTTGGCTTTTGGATAATGGAGTATGGTTGCTAAAAGAGGTATTGAGTTATGACCATCAGAATCAATCGAACCAGCCAGTTTCATTGAACTTTGAAAAGGAAATTGAACAGTTGCTGCTACAGGAAAAAGTACCTGCCCTGGGTTTAGGAATCATAAACAATGGTAAACTGCAAAGGATAAATGTATTCGGAACCCTTGATAAAGAAAGACCCGCTCCCTATAATGCAATTTTTAAAGTAGCATCACTTACCAAACCGATCACTGCATTGGTAACATTAAAATTAGTGAGCGATGGAAAATTGGCGCTTGATGAATCTCTGGATAAATACTGGAAGGACCCCGACCTGAAAAATAACCCATGGATGCATAAACTAACACCAAGGATCATATTATCGCACCAAACTGGGTTTCCCAACTGGCGCTATTTACATCCTGATAAAAAACTAAATTTTGAATTCGAACCCGGTAACCGTTTTCAATATTCAGGAGAAGGGTTTGAATACCTCCGTAAATCTCTGGAACAAAAATTTGGAAAAAGCCTGGAGCAGCTGTCAGACGAGCTGTTGTTTAAACCGGCTAATATGAAGGATACACGTTTTTGGTGGGATACATCGATGGATACTACAAGGTATGTACGCAATTATGATAAGAATGGCAATGCGCATGAGTTGGTAAAGTATTACAAAGCAAATGCGGCTGCAAACCTATTAACCACCGTAGAAGACTATGGCAAGTTTTTGGTGTATGTTTTACAGGGTGCAGGTTTATCGCAGCAGGTACAGGATGAGATGCATAAAAATCAGGTGAAGCTTAAAGACAATGACTATTTTGGTTTAGGATGGGAAAAAATAACCGGATTCAGTAACGATGAATATGTATTGCTGCATTCGGGAAAAGATCCCGGAGTAAGTACGCTTGCTGTTATATTTCCAAAAAGCAAAAATGGCTGGCTCATTTTTCTCAATGGAGATAATGATATGAAACTGATCGAAAAGCTGCTCACAGAAAAACTCTATAAGGGAGCTGAACTCTGGAACAAAAAATAAATCTCGCCCCCTTTTTCTGTGCCCTTCAGTGTCTTCAGTGGCAATCTCCACCTGACTTTCGGTCACCCTGACGAAGGAAGGGCGGACTTTCGGACTATTTTGCCACTGAAGACACTGAAGGGCACAGAAATGCGGAGTTTTTCTGATCTTCATATTCCGCAATTTTCGGGTTTTGTATGGGTTGAGGAACCCTGAAATTTGTGTTCCAATCAATGTTATGAACGATCAGCAACTACTCAATTATAATCGTATAGCTACAGCTATTGAATATATTCATACTCATTTCAAACAACAACCCAGTCTGGAAGAACTTGCAAAGCAGGTTCATTTGAGTCCATTTCACTTCCAACGCCTCTTTAGTGAATGGGCTGGGACTACTCCAAAAAAATTCCTGCAATACATCAGTACAGAACATGCCAAAAAATTACTAAAGGAAGAACAGGCAACCCTTTTTGATACAGCCATTGAACTCGGATTATCAGGAACGGGAAGACTGCACGACTTATTTATCAATATTGAAGGTATGACACCAGCTGAATATAAAAATGGAGGCAAACAACTATCCATCAACTATAGTTATGCTGAAAGTCCATTCGGTAGTCTCATCATTGCATCTACACAGAAAGGTATCTGTTATATGGCATTTGAAGAAGATGAAATAAAAGCGTTAACTGACCTGAAAACGCAATTCCCTAATGCGATTTATCAACAGAAATTAGATATGCTACAACAAAATGCTTTGTATATTTTTCAGCACGACTGGTCGCACTTAAAAAATATAAAACTCCATTTAAAAGGAACCGATTTTCAACTCAAAGTATGGGAAACACTGTTAAAAATTCCCATGGGTAAATTAGCTACCTATGGCAATATTGCCACAAAGCTGGAAAACGCAAATGCATCACGTGCGGTAGGTACTGCAATCGGATCTAATCCAGTCGCTTATCTGATACCCTGTCACAGGGTAATACAATCTACCGGACAAATAGGAGGGTATATGTGGGGGCCAACACGCAAAGCAGCGATTATTGGATGGGAAAGCGCGAAAAGAACAGAAGAATAATGAATAATGAATTTTCAACTTCGAAGTTGAAAATTCGACATTCATTATTCAAGATTCTTCTGTTCTTCACCGCTAAATACCAGGTCTGACAATTAACATACAAAATGAAAACATTTATTCTCGTACATGGTTCCTGGCATAGCGCATGGAACTGGCATAAAGTAATTCCTATACTAGAGGCAGGGGGACATAAAGCCATCGTCATTGATCTTCCCGGCATGGGAAGAGATAAAACACCGATACAGAATGTAACACTCGAAATGTCGGTGCGTGCTTTATGTAAGCTTATTGATGAAGCTGAGGGTCAGGTAATATTGGTTGGACATAGTAAAAACGGCATTGTTATTTCGCAAGCCGCTGAGTATCGTCCGAATAAAATCGAAAAACTAATTTACCTGGCAGCCTATCTTATTCCAAATGGGAAAACACAGGCCGAATATTCTGCACAGGATATACATGGCGTACTGAAGCCTTATGTTACCCGTTATCCGGAAACAGGATCACACACATTGGAAACAGCTATTTATAAGGAGGGCTTGTACCATGATTGTGAAACGTATATTACGGAGCTTGCCAAATTATTGTTGAGTCATGAAAGTGCAGCAACAGGAACTACTGCTTTGGTGCTTAGTGATGAAAATTTCGGGTCAGTACCCCGTTATTATATTGAATGTACAGAAGACAGGGCAGTAACTCCTTTTATTCAACAAAAAATGTATAACGAAACTATCTGCAAAAAAGTGTACAAAATGGCAACCAGTCATTCACCCTTTTTCAGCAAGCCAGCGGAGTTATGCGAAATCTTTTTTGAGATAGCTGCAGAATGATGATCTCTTTTGGAGAATTATTTATCTTCGAAAGGAACGAAATAAGTTAATTCAACAATGTCATTGATCAGTCGTTTATGGAAACCGGGTAAATCTGTTTTTTTGTATGCCGGAATAATGGCAGTACTGGTTTTTGCCTTAAAATGGATGCAATGGAAATACCTGATTGTTGACCATTCAGTAGATATTTATGTTGGATTGATAGCTTTGTTTTTTACCCTGCTGGGTATCTGGGTAGCATCCCAATTAACAAAACCCAAAATTGAGACGGTAGTGGTTGAAAAAGAGGTCTATGTTATACCTCCGGAAGCATTTGTATTGAATGAAGCGGAACTAAAGAAACTGAACGTGACCCCCCGTGAATATGAAGTATTACAGC
>CAZTCS010000026.1:27538-34665 GCA_964611995.1 uncultured Sediminibacterium sp.
GAGTAATGCAGAAATAGGGGAGCAACTTTTTTTATCCCTAAGCACGGTAAAGACCCATGTTTCAAATCTCTTCTTTAAAATGGAGGTAAAAAACCGTACCCAGGCCATCGAAAAAGCCAAACGCCTCAAACTAACACCATAATAAGTCTCTCTGCGTAATCTCCATAATCTCTCCTTCTCTGCGGTAAATAACAACCTCTATTAACAGTAAAGTAAAGTATTTATATAGCTTCCATGCTCCTACTTTAGTATGAAATACCCCCTCTCGATTCATTTTGGTACTTTAGTATGAGTCCAAAGCTTGCAGGCACAGATAGATTTGTGTAAAATTATACACGATGAAAAAGAACATTTTAATTTTCGGTCTCATTTTAGGCACAATCCTCATTGGCCATATGCTTTATATGGTAAACCTGCTCTACTCAAAACCCGATCTCAAAACCAATGATGTAGTAGGTTATGCGGCCATGATTGTGGTATTCTCCCTTACCTTCTTTGGCATCAGGAATTACCGTAATAAGGAACTCGGAGGTGTTATTAGTCTCGGGAAAGCATTTAAAACGGGTGCTTTAATTGCCCTGTTGGGATCAACTATGTATGTGCTGGTATGGTTATGCTATTACTACCTCTTTGTACCTGATTTTATAGAAGTCTATACCGCACATGTGTTGAATGTATGTACCAGAGAGGGCGGCGATTTAGCCGCAAAAAAAGCGGAAATGGAACAGTTTAAAGAAATGTATAAAAGTCCTTTTTTTGTTATCTTGATTACCTATTTTGAAGTATTGCCCATTGGCCTGGTAGTGGCTTTTATCAGTTCATTGGTGTTAAGAAGAAAAGCTAAACCGGTTGATGCATAAATGATAACCATGCAAAAAGACATTCAACTTTACCACAAAGCGCTCGCTGCAGAAGACAAATTAATCTGTGATACTTTGTATGAAGTAATCAGTGGGCAATTAGCAGACGCTGAAAATAAAATCTGGCATGGGCATCCTGTTTGGTTTCTTGAGGGGAATCCGATAGTGGGATATGATAAACTTAAAAGCTGTGTGCGATTATTATTCTGGAGCGGCGGAAGTTTTGAGGAAGAAGGTCTGGAAAAGGAAGGAAAATTTATGGCAGCGGAGAAACGTTATACAGAAGCCGGACAAATCAATAAAAAAGACCTCAAACGCTGGCTCAAAAAATCACGCGAAATTCAGTGGGATTATAAAAATATTGTAAAGCGAAAAGGGGTGTTGGAGCGATTGAAATAAAATTTTAGCCACAGATTCACAGATTTTTAAAAGATGATCCCAAAATAAACCTTCCTGATAATATGCTACATTTATCCAGGAAATGGAATCACAATCAATAAACAATATCGTCAGGCTTTTATTGAAGTGGGTTTTATTATGTCTTATCATTGGAGCTACAGCTGGTACTGCTGCTGCATTCTTCCTTCAATCCCTCGACTGGGTAACCAATTTTCGTGAAGCACATCTTTGGATCATTGCATTCTTGCCGATAGGAGGTTTACTAATTGGTTTATTATACCATTACTACGGAAAAGAGGTTTCTGCGGGTAATAATCTGTTGATTGATACTATTCATAAGCCCGGGAAAACAATTCCTATCCGCATGGCACCCTTTGTATATATCGGTACCATTATTACCCATTTACTCGGGGGCTCAGCAGGTAGAGAAGGCACGGCTTTACAGATGTCTGGTTCTATTGCAGACCAACTGAGTAAGCCATTTCGTTTGTCGGAGGAAGAAAGAAAAGTACTCATCATTTCCGCAATTGCAGCCGGTTTTGGTGCCGTATTTGGAACACCCTTTGCAGGTATACTTTTTAGCCTGGAGTTATTACGTATAGGTAAACTAAAGTACACTGCTTTTTTGCCTGCCGTAGCATCAGCATTACTTGCTGACCAGGTTACGCTATTATGGCAAACATCTCACACGCATTATATAGTAGCTGCCATTCCGGAAATAACGGCAATGAATTTATTGTACACCATCCTTGCAGGAATTGCATTTGGACTCACTGCCATGATCTTTTGCAGGGGGATGCATGTTTGTAGTAGTTTGTTTAAAAGCATCATACCTTATCCTCCTTTAAGACCAGTACTGGGTGGTATACTCGTTGCCGGAGCTATTTGGTTAATCGGCACAACAAAATATATTGGGTTGGGAATACCAACCATTGTAGAATCATTTGAAAACGCTTTGCCTGCATACGATTTCGCCATAAAAATATTATTCACTATCCTTACCTTATCTGCAGGATTCAAAGGAGGGGAAGTAACTCCTTTGTTTTTTATTGGTGCACTATTGGGAAATGCATTATCGCTGATAATTCCTATGCCATTATCGGTTCTTACTGGTATTGGTTTTGTGGCAGTGTTTGCTGGGGCAACAAACACCCCTATTGCCTGTACAATAATGGCAGTTGAATTATTCGGATTTGATATAGCTGTTTTTGCAGCCATTGCTTGTTTGGTTGCCTATTTTATTTCTGGCAACCATAGTATCTATGAACAACAGCTAAATGGAAAATCGAAATATGAAAAATGGAAAAGCTATTTCAATTTCGATAAATTATAACTAATCGTTCCCCTGTTTGCCAATACAATTGTAGAGTCGATTAAATAATTATTTAACCAGTGAACACTATTTATTACTTTTTTCAATAGAGCAGTTATTATTTTTCAAAAGATTAAATTATAATAGCTATGGTGAAAATTGGATTAATAATAATGGGTATCCTGGTTAGTTTTTTTGGCAATTCTCAACAGGTGCAATTGTTTGAACCCGGTTTAATTTCCGATGGCGGTGTATTTGGACTCACCATTTCACCTGATGGCAATACTGCTTTATGGGTGAAGTCGAATGGGAAAAGAGATACATTGGTTATACTTCAATCCAATAAAATAAATGGTAGCTGGACAAAGCCAGTTACGGCATCATTCTCATCAGCAGATGCAAAATGGAAAGACATTGATCCGATATTTAGTCCGGATGGAAAAACTGTTTTATTTCAATCAAACAGACCCGTACCCGATCGCCCGGGCAGAACGGGTTTTGATATATGGGCAGTTGATCGAACAGCTAGTGGATGGACGCCTCCTTATCATTTAGGTAATGTTATCAATACAGATGCTTCGGAATCTTATGCTTCGGTCACAAACAAAGGGGATGTCTATTTTATGAAAGAAAACCCAGCGCAAGCTGGTAATGCTGATATTTATGTTTCCAGAAAAGTTAATGGGATATACCAAGAGCCTGAAAATATTGGTTCACCTGTTAATACCATAAAATTCAGGGAGTCCAATCCCTTTATTTCACCGGAGGAAGATTACATCATTTATTTTTCCTCAGATACAACAGGGTTAGGCGAAGTGGATCTTTATATCAGTTTTAAAAAGGATGGGGAATGGGCACAACCTAAAAATATAGGAACCCCGGTTAATAGCGAGTTAGCAGAGTTTTGTCCTTTTTACCATGTAAAAGAAAAACGATTGTATTTTTCTCGTCAAAAGAAAGGAGCAGGCAGGATGTATGAGGACTTATATTTTATTCCGTTCGACCCGTATCTGTATAAAGAATAATTTTTTTATACCCTGTAGCAAACCGCATTGATATTCATACCTGCTCCAACTGAAGCAAACATTACGATATCGCCTGTTTGTAAAGAATGATCATCTAGTACGCCGCGTTTAACAAGATCATATAATGTAGGAATTGTGGCTACTGAGCTGTTTCCCAGTTTATGGATACTCATAGGCATAACATGCGAAGGCACTTCTTTTAATCCATAGAGTTTGTACAATACTTTGATAAAACCTTCATCCATTTTTTCATTGGCCTGGTGCAGAAAGAATTTTTTTACTTCGGTTACATGAACGCCGCATTTATCAAGACAATCTTTCATAGCAGCAGGTACATTCTTTATAGCGTACTCATATACTTTTCTGCCCTTCATTTTAATATAGCGAATACGTGGATCTGATTCAGGGAAATTTGACTTGCCCATATAGAGATAGAAAGCTTCATCTACACAATGACTTTGCACGCTTGCGGCAAGAATACCACTTTCACCTTCTTTAGATTCAATGATACAGGCACCTGCACCATCACTGAAAATCATACTGTCGCGGTCGTAATGATCAATAACACGGCTCAGGGTTTCTGTTCCGATAACCATACATTTTTTGGCGATGCCCGCTTTAATGAATGCATCCGCCTGAATGAGTCCCTGTATCCAGCCCGGACAGCCAAACAAAATATCATAAGCAACGCAGGAAGGATTACGTATTTGTAATGCCTGTTTTACACGGGATGCCAGTGCTGGTAAAACATCGGTTTGAATGGTATGCTTTACCACATTGCCGAAATTATGAGCTACAATTATCTGGTCGAGTGTTTCCGGATCAATACCCGCGTCTTCAATAGCATGTTTGGCTGCAATGACTGCCATATCAGAGGCATTGAATTCAGTTCCTACATACCTTCTTTCTTCAATGCCGGTAATATCACGGAATTTTTCAATGATATCGTTTGGGGTTGCCACAATTTTTTCATGATCTTCCGTATAAAAATCCTGGATCGTGAAATCCCTGTTGGTCTTAATATGTGGAGGAATATAAGACCCGGTTCCTGTGATAACTGTTTTCTTTTCTGGCATTGCTATTAGAATGAGGGGTAATGCCAAATCTAATGATTATCAGTGAATTTCAGGGAGTTTTAAAAATTTTTCGGAGGAGAAATTTTAAGCCACAGATTCACAGATTAATCGTTCATAATCTGTGAATCTTATTTTTTATAAATACTTATCGCCCTTGTTTCTTTTTTACTTCAGCAACATATTCTTTGATAGATTGCTCTTTTTCTTTTTTGCAGATGAGCAGTACGTCTTTAGAGTCTACCACGATAAAGTCATCCAAACCCTGCAGTACGAGTAATTTATCTTTTGGTGCAGAAACCATGCATTTGGTAGCGTCAATTACAATAACATTATCGCTGGCAACAGCATTACCGAGATAATCTTTTTCAAGGTTATCGTAAGCACTGTTCCAAGTGCCTAAATCGCTCCAACCAAAAGAGGAAGGGATAACATAAACATTTTCTGCTTTTTCCATGATGGCAACATCTATGGAAATATTGGTACATAATGGATAGATACGATCGATGGCTGCTTTTTCCTGGTCGGTGTTATAACTATCCTTTATTCCTTCAAAGAGTTCAAACATTTCAGGCTGATGGTTTTCAAAAGCTTTAACCACATTTTTTGCCTGCCAAACGAAAATACCGGCATTCCAGAGGAAATCGCCACTACTGATAAATGTTTTGGCCAATTCCAGGTTGGGCTTTTCAGTAAAGGTCTTTACTTTATAAATGCCATCGGCCACAGTCATGCTATCGTGCTGTATATAACCATAGCCAGTATTGGGATGAGTAGGAGTAATACCTAAAGTAACCAGTGATTTAATATGGCTTACAAAATCCAAGGCCTTTAGTGCTACGGCTTTGAAAGCTTCATTGTCTAATATCATGTGATCGCTGGGTGCTACAATTAAGGAAGCTTCAGGATCTTTCTGCAATAGTTTAAAAGAAATATAGGCAATACAAGGAGCAGTATTTTTGCGACTGGGCTCTGCTACTATATTCTGGATAGGAAGCGTGGGAAGTTGCTTTTGCACAATAGATACATATTCCTCCGAAGTAACAATGAATATATTTTCTTCCGGGATAAAAGTTTTATATCGCTCAAAGGTCCATTGCAAAAGCGATTTGCCAGTATGTAAAATGTCCAGGAATTGTTTTGGATAAGCTGTACGGCTCATTGGCCAGAAACGGCTACCTATTCCTCCAGCCATGATAGCCACATTATGATGTTTGTTCATTCCTTCCAAGTTTGTTGCCTCTTAGGCCATGCAATATTACAGGCTTATGGGCAATCGGGTGAAATAGTTTTGGTTAATGTGTATGTTATTATATTATGCCTTCTCTGATAAGGTCATGAATATGTAAAATTCCCATGTATTGTTTATTGGTAGTAACCACTAACTGACTAATATCGTTTTTGCGAAGTACCTCCAATGCTTCAACGGCGAGCATATCCAACTCAACTGTCTTAGGATTTGGAGAGAAAATATCTGCTGCAGTAATTTTAGCCAGGTCGTTTGATTTCTCCAGCATTCTTCGCAGGTCACCATCTGTAATAATACCCAGCACCTCATTATGCTCGTTTACTACAGCAGTTACTCCTAATCTTTTTTCGGTTATTTCAACGATTACTTCTTTTAACCCGGTTTGTGGTAATACCTGAGGGCGTTCATTTTGACTGCAGAGATCTGAAACACGGAGGTATAGGCGTTTACCCAAATTGCCTCCCGGATGATAACGTGCAAAATCATGATCGGTAAAACCATTTAATTGCATAAGGCAAACAGCAATAACATCACCCATTACCATTTGAGCAGTTGTGCTGCTTGTTGGGGCCAGGTTATTGGGACATGCTTCCTGGCTAACTGTTGTGTTTAATACGAAATCCGAAGACCGGGCCAGGAAACTATCTGTATTACCAACCATACCAATAAGCAGGTTGCCAAAATTTTTAATAAGCGGAACCAACACTTTAATTTCCGGGCTCTCCCCACTTTTACTGATTAGCAAAACGATATCATCTTGCTGTACCATTCCCAAATCGCCATGGATGGCGTCGGCAGCGTGCATAAACAATGCAGGTGTACCTGTAGAATTTAAAGTAGCCACAATTTTCTGGGCAACAATGGCACTTTTGCCAATACCGCTTATTACCAAACGGCCTTTGCAGGCTGCCAGTTGCTGGATGGTTTTATCAAAATGTTCATCTATAAATGCAGATAGCCCGGCAACGGAGGCTGCTTCTAATGCAATAGTTTCTAATGCTGTCTGAACAATCGTTTTTTTCATGCAGAACAAAGGTAAACTTTAACAGCTAAGTGTGTGTAATCAGGGTTTTCTTTGTTAACTTCGCCCTCCTTTCGAAAAAAGCAGGTCGCTTCCTCAGAAGGGCCGTTCCGCCGGAAACACTTCCTCTTGAGCCGATTGGCAAATATTAAGTGAAAATTCCGGTAAAATCAGTAACTTATATGGTT
>CAZTCS010000027.1:0-700 GCA_964611995.1 uncultured Sediminibacterium sp.
GAGAAAACCAATAGTAATTACTTGCGCAAACTTGCCCTTCACAAAGCCGTAACCGTTAAAACCAGAAATACCTCAATCGATGAGCTTTCCGCAGAGTTGATCCAGCTACGAAAAGAAATCAATCACATCGGCAACAATTTCAACCAGGCAGTACACAAACTACATACGCTGAATAAGATCCCTGAATTCCGTGTCTGGATTACAGTTTATGAAAAAACAAGACAGGATGTTCAGGCCGTCGCAGTAAAACTTTGTACTGAAATTCAAAAATGGTCAGACAAATGGTTGCAAGGATAACATTCCCGGCTTCAATTAGTGAAACACTGAACTACAATGAACACAAAGTTCAAAAAGGGGCAGCCATCTGCATTGCAGAAAACAACTTTTTATTGCCGATCACAGCCATGAATTTTTACCACAAACTCGATTGGTTCAATCAAAGGAATAAATTGAATGAACGTGCCACAACAAAAACAATGCATGTGTCCCTGAATTTTGCGCCATCTGAAAATTTTTCGATCGCTAAGTTAAATTCAATCGCAGAGGATTATATGGAACGAATCGGATTTGGCGACCAACCCTATCTCGTTTACCAGCATAAAGACGCGGGACATCCTCACCTCCATATTGTTGCAACAACGATCCGGGGAGATGGTTCTCGGATCAATACCCACAACATAGGCCGGAATCAATCGGAAAT
>CAZTCS010000027.1:788-34238 GCA_964611995.1 uncultured Sediminibacterium sp.
CTGGTAGAGGAAAAACATGGGCTCGTAAAGGCGGGGACAACGTCAAATGAACTGGCTTTGGCTGCTCCCATGCAAAACAGGTTGGAATATGGCAAATCAGAAACCAAGCGAAGTATAGCCAATGTGCTGAAGCAGACCATCAATCTTTATAATTATGTTTCGCTGGCACAGTTTAACGCGATATTGTCCACGTTCGGTGTAAAAGCAGATCGGGGCAAGGAAGGGAGCTTTACACACCGAAAAAATGGCCTTCTGTACCGGATGATCGATAAAGACGGGCAAGCCATCGGAATACCTATAAAAGCCAGCTCCATTGCTAGCAAACCTACCCTCGCCTATCTGGAAAATCGTTTTACCCTCAATGAAAACAATCGGGATGTTTTAAAACTGCAACTCAAAAACAGCCTTGACAATTGCCTGATGCAGAGACCTACATCTCTTGACAAAATGATCCAATTCCTAAACGACCAATCCGTCCAAACAGTTCTGCGACAAAATGCAGAAGGAAGAATCTACGGTATCACATTTGTCGACCATAAAAACAGAAGTGTTTTCAATGGCTCAGAATTAGGTAAAGAATACAGTATAGCAGGCTTGGCTAAAAAACTGAAAACAGAGAAACAAAAAGTCATAAAGTTGATCCATACAGAACAAAAAAATGCAGAGAAAAGCGCGCAACAAATGGAAAGCTTGGCCAATGACCTACTTCAGACGGAACATGTGACCCAGCATATCCCCTTTCAACTAAAGAAAAAGAAACGAAAAAAACAAAAAGGCATATAAGTAAATCTATTGAGCGATGGGAACAGGTGAGAATGAACAAGGTTTACGAAAAATTGTAGACTTAAGCAGGTGGCTTTCCGTTGGCCTCTTGCTGCTGCATTTCTACTATAGTTGTTATGCCATCTTTGCAGATTATGGTGTGCGTTCCTCTTTATCAGATCGCGTATTACAGTCCATTGCCAAAACAGGGGTGTTCGAAAGTACCCTGAAAATCAAGTTGCTTATTTTAGTTCTCTTAATCATTTCCTTTCTCGGAGCAAAAGGTAAAAAAGACCAGGAGTACAAATTGAGTGCAGTGATCAGTTGGATCATCTGTGGAGTACTATTATTCTTTCTCAGCAATTTTCTTCTTGTATCAAATTTGAGTATGGTTACTACTGCCGCCTCTTACATCCTTACCTGTAGTACCGGATTTGTATTATTGGTATTTACAGGAGCCCGGTTGAGCCGGCTGCTCTTTGACAACTTGAAGCAGGATATTTTCAATGAAGAAAACGAAACATTTCCGCAGGAAGAAGTTCCGCATGTCAATGAATATTCGATCAACTTCGCTGCACAATACCGGTTAAAAAATAAGGTTCGTAAATCCACGATATCCTTCCCCAATCCTTTCCGTGGACTTTTGGTCACAGGCAGTCCGGGTGCAGGTAAATCATGGTTTGTTATCCTTCCCATGATTCGCCAGTTGATCTCGAAGGGATACACCATGTTCATTTACGACTTCAAATATGATGACTTGTCAAAAGCTGCTTATAATTGGTTGTTACAAAACACCTCCGCGTATAAAACGCCACCTGCATTCTACGCCATTAATTTTGACAACCTCGCCTGTTCGCACAGATGCAACCCCTTGGATCCAGATTCCATGTTTGATATCACCGATGCCACTGAATCAGCCAGAACAATTTTACTGGGCCTCAATACCCAATGGATTAAAAAACAGGGAGATTTCTTTGTAGAATCTCCGATCAACTTCGTAACAGCTATTATCTGGTTTTTAAGAAAGTATGAAGACGGGGTATATTGTACCCTACCCCATGTGATTGAACTGATGCAGGTAGAATATGATACTCTATTTCCAGTACTAAACTCAGAACCTGAAATTGAAGTATTTGTCAACCCCTTTATCACAGCATTCCAAAATGATGCAATGGAGCAATTAGAAGGTCAGGTAGCTTCCGCCAAAATCGGAATGGCGCGACTGGCCTCCCCCCAACTTTACTGGGTGCTCTCTGGTAATGACTTCACCCTCGACATCAATTCGCCCTGGCAACCAAAAATCGTCTGCGTAGGCAACAATCCCGACAAACGTTCAATTTATGGAGCCGTCCTCTCCCTCTACGCCTCCCGCCTCATTAAAATCGTAAACAGAAAGGATAAGCTCAAAAGTGCCTTGGTTTTTGACGAATTCCCTACCATCTTTTTCAATGACATTGATGGGCATATCGCAACTGCCAGGAGTAACAAAGTTGCAACGATACTTGCCGCCCAGGATTTTTCTCAGCTAAAGAAGGATTATGGTAAAGATCAGGCTGATGTAATCACCAATATTTGCGGAAATATTATTTCAGGTCAGGTAACAGGAGAAACCGCCCGATTGCTATCAGAAAGGTTCGGTAAGATTGTACAGTTGCGACAAAGTATGAGTATCAATAGTAATGATACCAGTATTAGCAAATCCTGGCAGATGGACAATGCCATACCCTCCTCTAAAATTGCCGCCCTCTCATCCGGTGAATTTGTAGGAATGGTAGCAGATAATCCTGATGATAAGATTAAATTGAAAATGTTTCACGCAGAAATCCTACAGGATACTGAAACGATCAACAGGGAAATGAAAGCGTTCAAAGATATCCCTCCTGTTTATAGTATATCACAACAGGACATTCAGGATAATTTCTACCAGATCAAACTTGATATCAGGCGATTAATTGAAAATGTTGTTACGAAACTTGAAAATGAGTCTAAAACTCGTTAAACCGTAGCCGGGAGTAGATACTTTGGAGATACATTTTCCTTGTCAAACCCCCTCCGGTTGGTAAGGGGTATTGTCAAGAAAAATACAAGGATTAGATACATTTTTGACTTGTCTATTATTGTAGCTTATTCATCTTGGCGCAGCATCCTAAAGCTGCTACCCAATACAAGTAAAATAATATCTAATCTTATCTTATCATGTATGAGATGTAATATCTGCCATTAGCATTACTCTCATACAGATCGGCCCAAAAATCCTCAAACGCTTGTCACGAAATCCAATCCGGTTTCAGAAAAGAAATGATTTAATAATCGTTTTGTTCAATTCTTACCCCTCTTTTCGACGACTTGTGCCCGCAGTCGGAAGGTGGTCACCACAATGTCCAACAACAATTAATTTCCTTTCATGATCAGGTATATAGTGAATACGAAGACTTTTTCCTCCTCGATCAATTTTTGTATGAGGTGAAAATATCCGCTCAGTTCCGTCATATATGCGTTTTCTATGAGCCATTAATTTATTATCGCTATTTGTAGCGCTTCCTTCTTTTAAGGTAACATCAAATCCATGATTCTTAAAATCGCCTTCAATATCTCCTGAGGTTTCAGTAAAATACAAGCTGTGTAACTTCGTCCCCATTGCGAACAACAATGCATATGCCTCATGTGGATGCTGGAATTTAGCTATAGAAGCAGATTCGTGCGCTTCTTCGAGCACCACAATTGTGTTTTTTAAGAGTTTTTCAATTACTCTCAACACCTCTCCTAATGTCTTTGGCAGTGTGCTAACACATTCTAGAATATTTGTCTGAGATACCAATGTTTGCTTGTATTGACCTTCTAGTTTTCCAATACTTTCGAACTGATGCTGAATCTTATTAAGCCGTTCTTTCAACTCGACCCCCTCCATCTGAAGATACAGTGAATTTTCCTCCTCTTTGTTTAAGCTGTCTTGCAATTGTCTTGCTTTAGCTGACATTTCAATATTCTCTTTTTCTAGGGCATCAATATAATCCTGTTCCTCTGCACTTCGAGGCTTTTTCTCAGCCGCTTCGCGAAGTTTAATTAATCGCTTTTTTTGCTGATGTATATACAAACTTTCGAAATTTGTGACTACATCCTCATCAACATTCCTTGAACTGATACGGAATACACTTTGACTAAGAATATCAATTAACAGTGCAGATGTGTCAAGATATTGGGATAATCGAAAATATCTGTGTCTAAGATTGTCGTATTCATCATCGACTCTTACATTAGGAACATATACCCTAATTGTATCAGGTGGGCACTGATATCGATCAGCTTCAGAGCCCCA
Organism: uncultured Sediminibacterium sp.; assembly: GCA_964611995.1. Lineage (GTDB taxonomy): Bacteria > Bacteroidota > Bacteroidia > Chitinophagales > Chitinophagaceae > Sediminibacterium. The sequence goes on from CAZTCS010000027.1 coordinate 4,867, forward strand.
ATCATAATTTAATTCTGAGTGTACATCGGCGCTATCATACCAATAAACTATACCACTCCCTAAAATAAGTTTTTGTAACCCATCAGGATTAATTAAATCCTTTTGTGATCTTATATTTATTAAGATTACAGGAACTACTCGACTTGAATCAACTACAAATCGATACATATCTCGCCCATCCCCTGGCTGCAAATAATTTGCGATTTGATTCATTCGCTTCTGCCCGATATTGCAGTAAAGAGATCTGTCATCCAAAATATCTGTAACAAGCCTTGGAACCGATGAAGGTGGCAGCAGTGGTGTTTCACCGAAATAATTTTTTGCTAAAAACCAGGTAACGGTTATGCTAAATTCTGCATTTTCAGTGTCTAAGCAGTGTAATGAAATATCTGTTCTCCATTTCCGCATTTTGTATTTGGAATCTGTATGTTCAAAACGCATTACCCAATAATCAGCAGCTTTTGTTTCGTTATCATAACCGTCGGTCCGAACACTAATCCAAAGATCACCATCTCGCAATGCATTTTGGCTTCCATGAAATAACCAAGACTTTGAAATTTCATCTGACAAATGCTTTGTACGTGAATGAAACTTAAGCCATTTTCTAGTGTGAATAACAACAGCCTGAAAAACATGGTTAAAATCCGATACCGAAGATTTTTTGATACTGAATAGCGTTCTGTAATGAACCTGAGGATTATACATATTGGGCAGTTAGGTTGAATTACTAATATACGTTAACGCAACAAATATTAAATAAAAACCATACAACTTTGGTATAATTAATCTGACAACAGTTGTTGCATTTTTATAATGTATATCAGTCACTTTAAAAGAAATTTTTAGATTATCCTTTCGAGAAACGTGTTTTAGGCTGTAGCGATAATAAAATTTGATGGTTTCCAATAATACAGTTACTCTGTTCCTAGTTCATTACTGCTAGTAGCATGATATCCGAGACAAATCGGTTCGAAAATTCCCAACTTCGGTTCACTTTCAAGCCTCACAGATATGTGGGGCTTTTTTGTTGTAGTAGCTCAGTCCGCCTCAGGCGGAAGCATCCCGACCTCTATCGGGAAGGTCACTGGTTCTCCCGACGCAGGAGGGACAATCCGGTTCACGAAAGCCTCACAGATATGTGCGCTTTTTGTTTTTTTATAATTTCATAGAAGATTATCCGATACTAACTACGAATCAACAATAATCAACCTATATTTTTCTCATATTCAGTGCTTCAAAAAATAAATAATCTCCATAAATTACAAAGAGGCCGAACTTCCATCCTTCCTCTTTGCATTCGATATTCAGATACATCAATCGGGATAATTATCGCCAACCACCACCAAGGGATCGGTATAAATCAATAATCGCTGTAGCTTTATCTTTTTGTAAACTGGCCAGAGAAAGTTCGCCTTGCAATACATTTTCCTGTGCTACAATCACTTCTAAATAATTAACCATACCATTTGTAAAAAGCATTTTGGCATTTCCGATACTAAGTTGCAGCTCATTTACCCTTGCCTGCGCAATATTATGCTGCTCTTGTAACTTTTCTACTTTCACTAAGACGTCTGACACTTCCCCAACTGCATGTAATACAGACTGTCGAAATGCAATCACTTTTTTCTCTCTTTCAACGGTTGATATTTTGTATTGTGTTTTTAATTTCCCTTGTTGAAATATCGGCTGAGTAAGACTTGCCACACTGGTAGCAAATAATGAAGCCGGAATATTGAACCAATTACTTGCAACAAATGCATTAACACCACCATTAACCCCAATCGCTAATGATGGATACAAAGCAGCTTTGCTGATTCCAGTATTGGCGTTTGCAATTACAAGATCCAGTTCTTTTGCCTTCACATCTGGTCTATTGGCAAGAAGTGCTGAAGGAAACCCACTTGATAAATTACCCGTAAAAACAGTTTCATATATGGAACCACTTCGTTTGATCTTATCGGGTGTAACTCCTGACAAAATACTTAATCGATTTTCCTCAACTGCAATCGCCTGTTCAAGTTGTGGAACCAGTTCAATTGCTGCAAGTCGCTGTGCTGTTGCCTGGTGAACGGCCAAACTCGTAACCTGCCCGGCTTTATATTGCAAATTGAGAATAGCAAGAACACTGTCGTTGAGCAGTATATTTTTCTTTGCGATCAAAACCTGTGCATCCAACATCAATAAATTGTAATAGCCTTTTGCAATGGTAGACACAAGATCCGTTTGTATAAGTTTTCGCGCCTCCTCTGTCTGAAGAAAAGCAGCTAACGATTTAGATTGCTGGTTCTTTATTTTTCCCCAGATATCAGCTTCCCAGTTTAAAGAAATACTGGATGTATAATCTTCCACGTAAGATTTTCCCAGAAACTGGTTAAGGCTAAGACCAGAAAGGCTATTATCCGATGGACGATTAATGGTTCCGGATAACTGGGCACCTATTGTAGGTAAATATCCGAGCCTGCTTTGCTTCACGACCAGTTGGGCAGCTTCACGATTTTTCAATGCGATCTGCATATCATAATTGTTTGCCAACGTAGTATCGATTAGTTGTTGCAATTCTTTATTAACAAAAAACTGGTTCCAGGGTATTACAGCAATTGTTGACGAGTCGGATGTTTGTGCATTACGGTATTGTAAGTTCGATGGCTGTTCAGGCACCGAAATATCCTTCGTAACTTTACAAGCGTTGATACTCAAGACTAGTGCTAAAAATATAAACTGTTGTAAGATTTTCATTTGATTATTTATTTTGCTTTTCAAGTTTTTCAATGAGCCAATCATCATGCTCTACAATTTTTCTTCCGCTAACTTTTTCCTGAAGAAATTGGAACACACTAAACAAAACCGGTATAATAAAAATTCCAAGCAGAACTCCGGTTAACATTCCTCCTACTGCTCCTGTCCCAATCGACCTGTTCCCTAGTGCAGAGGCACCAGTTGCAGTTAATAACGGAATCAATCCTACCACAAAAGCTAGCGAGGTCATTAAAATAGGGCGCAGCCTTAGTTTTGACGCCTCAATAGCTGCATGAATAATGGACAGCCCGGCATTCCTTCGCTGAACTGCATATTCAATAATCAGTATGGCATTCTTCGCCAACAGACCAACGAGCATAATAAGTCCTACCTGCACATAAATATTATTTTCAATGCCGCCTAGATTAATAAAAAGGAATACACCAAGTAAGCCTGTGGGTACAGAAAGGATCACAGCAAAAGGCAGGAGGTAACTTTCATATTGTGCAGCCAATAGGAAATAAACAAAAATGATAGACATCAAAAATATCCAGGTAGTTTGTGAACCTGATTGCTCTTCCTCTCTTGTAAGACCACCCCATTCAATAGCATAGCCCCTGGGCAAATAGGCCGCCGCTGTTTCCTCAATAGCTTTCAATGCCTGCCCTGAACTAAAGCCAGGTTTAGGGGCACCGTTAATGGTAACTGCATTAAAGAGGTTATTTCTCGTTACTGTTTCAGGGCCATATACTTTTTCTAAATTAACCAGCGCTTTTACAGGTATCATCTGACCGAGGTTATTTTTAACCTGAACATCGTTCAATGTTGAAGGATCAAGGCGGTAAGAAATATCTGACTGCAGGATCACTTTATACTGCTTTCCATATTTATTGAAATCACCTGCCTGTAAACTGCCATAGTACATCTGGAAAGTCTGTAAAATTTCGCTTATCGAAACGCCCATTTGTTTGGCTTTCTCTTCATCTATGTTTAGTTTGAATTGTGGATTACCAGTATTAAAAGTGGTAAAAGCATACATGATCTCAGGACGTTTCATCAATTCCCCGATCAATCCATAGGCAGTAGCACTTAAATCTTCCAACTTACCACCTACCCTGTCTTGAAGAATCAGCTCAAAACCATTGGTATTACCAAAACCTTGAACAGTTGGCAAAGTAAATGTGAAAAGATCCCCGGCTGAAATGATTGACAATTTCTGGTTTACTTCTGCAAGAATTGCATTTATATCTTCTGTTTTTCCTCTTGTACCTGGTTTTTTAAGTTTAACAAATGCAAGTCCGTTAATGGGGCTTGTTGCATTGGTAATGATGTTCATACCAGCTACACTATACGATTTTTCAACCCCTTCTACTGTTGCAATTACACTGTCAATGATGACCATTTCCTTTTTGGTTCTGTCAAGGGAAGCCCCAGGAGGCATATTCAATGAATAGATAAAAATGCTTTGATCTTCGGTAGGTATAAACCCAGTTGGGGTTCTTTTAACCATCATCACAGTGCCTATCGTAATTAACACCAGTGCTGAAATAGCTACCCATTTTGTTTTGATCAGAAAATTCAGACTGCGTACGTAACGATTGGTAAGGTTCTCAAAACCAGCATTGAAACCCTTAAAAAACCTCTCTTTGATATTTTTGGGTTTACCATCAGTATTGTGGTGGTTTTTCAGAAATAGAGCAGATAAGGCCGGGCTTAGCGTAAGTGCATTAACAGCCGAAATAAGGATAGCAGTAGCAAGCGTAAATGCAAACTGCTTATAAAATATTCCTGCAGGTCCTTGCATAAACCCTACCGGAACAAACACGGCTGCCATCACCAATGTAATTGAAATAATCGCTCCGGAGATTTCATTCATACTCTTTAAAGTAGCAGCCCGTGCAGGAAGGTGTTCATTGGCCATCTTCGTATGAACGGCTTCCACTACAACAATAGCATCATCCACTACAATTCCAATAGCCAATACCAATGCAAACAGGGTCAACAGATTGATAGTAAAGCCGAACAATTGCATAAAGAAAAATGTACCCAAAATAGCTACAGGTACTGCAATAGCCGGGATCAAAGTAGAACGAAAATCCTGGAGGAACAGGAATACTACGATAAATACAAGTATAAACGCTTCAATTAAAGTACGTTTAACTTTATCGATTGAAGCGTCCAGAAATTCCTTTGAAGAGTATGGAACAAAAGTACTAATACCCTTGGGTAAATCTTTCTTTACCCTTTCCATTATACGATTCACCTCTATTAAAATATCATTAGCATTCGAGCCTGCTGTCTGGTAAATAAGGATACCTGTAGAGGGGCCTTTATCTACCTTAGCTTCAGATGTATAATTGAAAGATCCCAAACCAATAGTAGCAACATCCTTTAGCCTTATCAGGGATCCATCTTTGTTTGATGAGAGGATTATATTTTCGTAATCTTCATAATTGCTTAGTTTTCCTTTATACTTAATAACATATTCAAAGGACTCTTTGCTTCCTTCCCCAAATTTTCCGGGTGCTGCTTCCAAATTTTGTTCTCGAATCGATGCCAAAACATCCTGAGCGGAGATTCCATAGCTCGCCAATCGGTCTGGTTTCAACCAGATGCGCATAGCGTAGTCTTTCGTTCCGAAAATAGTAGCTTGTCCAACACCGTGAACACGTTGAATTTCCGGAACGATATTTATTTTGGCATAGTTCTGTAAAAAAGTTTCATCGTAACTACCATCGCTATAAAGTGCAATGGCCATAATGATGCTGTTTTGCTGTTTTTGTGTGGATATTCCCGACTGTAAAACCTCTGCAGGTATCAGGCTACTTGCCTTGGCTACTCTATTCTGCACGTTTACGGAAGCGATATCAGGATCGGTGCCCGATTTAAAAAACACGCTCAGTGTCATTGACCCATCGTTGTTGCTGTTGGAAGTCATGTATGTCATGTTCTCCACCCCATTAATGGCTTCTTCCAGTGGTGTGGCAACCGAACGGGCAACAACTTCTGCACTTGCGCCTGGATAGGCTGCAGTCACTAACACTGCTGGTGGGGCTATGTCGGGGAATTGTGTAATCGGTAGTTTGGCTAAAGAAACGATTCCCAACAATACCAACAGGATCGAAATCACGGTTGACAGAACCGGTCTTTTTATGAATTTCTGTAACATAAATTTTGTCTTGGTTAATTGTAGTATGGCAATACATTGCCACCTGCCCTAAGGCTATAAAAAGAAAGCTATTCGATGAAAAAAATGGATGTTGAAATATCAGCGATTAAGCGCCAGTACACTATCAACAGAAATCTGCTGAGGTGCAATAACTGCTCCTTCGCGTAGACGTTGCCACCCACTATAAACAATGGTTTCCCCACTATTTACTCCTTTCCCGATTATATAACTGTTGCCTGTTTTACCGATGATCTCTATTTGCCTGGCTGTTACTTTATTGCTATCACCTAAAGCAAAAACAAACACCTTATCCTGCATTTCATAGGTACTTTGTTGAGGTACAAGAACTTTATTATGCTGTGGTGTCGGGATACGGATTTTCCCACTAATACCTGATCGTAATAATTTATCAGTATTAGTAAATAAGGCCCTGAATGAAATACTTCCGGATTCCCTGTTAAACTGCCCTTCCACAAGCTCTATCTTGCCTTTTACCGGATAAACACTGTTGTCTGCAAGAATAAGTTCAACTGATGGTATATGATTGATTTTTTGCTCTATACTTTTTCCATCCACCTGTGAAAAGAATTTGAAAAAATCCGCTTCACTCATGCTGAAATAAGCATGCATATTATTCACTTCACTTACTACAGTTAACGGCAATACTTCACCCTTGCCTACCAGACTTCCCTGTTTATAATTAATATGACTTATGTAACCGCTTACAGGTGCGGAGATCAAAGTATAACCTACCGTGATCTCGGCGCTGCTTTTTGCACTAACTGCCTGTGCATAATTAGCCTGAGCCTCGTGTAGTTGTGCAACGGCTGTTTTCAATTGAACCTCAGCAATCACTTTACCCGTTACAAGTGGCCGGAGTCTGTCAACTTCAACTTGAGCCTTTTCCAGATTAGCTTTAGCCAGTTGAATATTTGCATCGGCAGTTTTGCTGTATTGTGCATACTCATTTGCATTGATACGAAACAATGGTTGGCCTTTTGAAACCCATGCACCTTCTTCCACATAGATTTTTTCAAGGTATCCACTGACTTGTGGTCGAATATCAACATTCGTAGTCCCCTGGAGTAAAGCAGGATAAGATTGCCAGATAGTTACCGAATCAGACTCAAGTTTTACCACCGGAAGTGATGGTGCCGGAGGCGGAGCCTGTTGTTCATTTGCTTTGCTTACACAAGAAACAATGTATAAAAAGCTTGCATAAAGGGAGTAGATAAACAGTTTTTTCATAAACGTGATTAAATTTTCTAACAGTGTTAAATAGTGGTGATAAAAAAAACAGCCCAGAAACTGTTTGAATCAAAATAAAACAACGGTAAATTATTTAACGTTGTTAAATAAAAGATCAAAAAAAAATACTCATTACAATACCCGATTTATTATTCCATTGAGTAATATTTTATGTTTAAAAGTTTAATTTTTTATAGAATTAATAATTCCACTAATAGCATCCCGCAATACTTCACGGTTAAGTTCTTCGCGGTTAATTTGTGTAGTCAGGTTAATAGAAATCAGTCCATGTACTACGCTCCAGAAAGTATAATATTTGCGGTCAATATATTCTTCGTTTCTTCTATCTATCGGGGTTATTTCTTCTATTTTATCCCAAAGCATGTCCATTGGTTTAGAATAGTCAGGACAATTATGTTCAGATACACAGCAATTCATCTCAACTCCGTACATAACCTGGTATAATTCCTTGTTTTCAAAAGCAAAATACCAATAGGCTAACCACATTGCTTCTAGTTGTCCTTCAGGGCTCGTGCTCAGATGCTTAGCTTCCTCCATCTTATTGGCCAACTTTATATAACCCATCCTTGTCATTTCACGTAGAATCGCATCCTTGTTACTGAAATATTCATATATAATAGGGGCTGTATAATCGATTTTATCTGCAATTTTTCGCATGCTTAACGCGGCCCATCCCTCTTCTTTAACAATTTCAAGGCTGGCAGTCAGGATATTGCACCTGGTGTCTTCTTTAATCTTTAATATGCGATCTTTACTTGCCATTTGAAAAGTGTAAAATAATTTAACACTGTTAAGCAAAGGTAATAACAAAGATATTGAACCGCCAAACTTTTTTTAAGAATCTTAAAAATAAGCGTGTTGCTGGAGTAAATCGGCTCTTTTAAACTGGTATTTAAAGAAGCATCTGCTGAGAACATATTTTGAATAAGTAGATAGTAAAGAAAAAAAGATGCTCCTGATTATAGAAGTTTAAGAAGACATTCTATGGTTTCTGATACAAATGTTGCCTGTACCCACTCCTTCCCAAAAATCTACCAAATCCTAATCCAAATACACCAAATACTAAATATAACTATTTAGGGATATATATTTATACAGCTTTGCTGTAAACATCATGTCATGAAAAAGACTTTTGCTACTCTACTGTTTTGCTTATACCTCGGCTACAGTTATGCTCAACCAATAACTGACACCGCCATAAAACTGAACCACTACAATGAGTGGACCAAAATAATGGAAACTGACCCATCTGACAAATGGTCGAGATTTGGAGCTAATATTAGCTTTCAAGTTTTTAATAGATTTAGTTCATACACCCGCAAAGATAAAAGCACTACCTCGGCTGTAATCAGCTTTTATGGCAATGCTACTTTAAGCTGGTTGAATGGGCAGGAATTTTTGGAACTGGCAGCCGCAGGTATCACCAAAGCAAATGCAGATTCATTTTTGTACCATGTTGTTTTAAATGACAGTATCGAACTCGTTCCATGGCAACACCCGACTACTTTTAAATCCAATAAAAAAGGCACTTATGCCTATCTGGGAAAATTCAATTCACTCTATAAATTACTAAAATTTGAGATCTACCATATCAGTCAATATTATGATAAAAGAACTGTTTACTTCAATAACCTCTATACACCTGCCGCTTCAATAGATGATGCCACATTATATTATAACGACATCCATCTTTTCCAACCACATAAACAACATTATATTCCAGCTTCAAAACAAATCCGAATCGGAGGCCCAAGAAAAGTAGTCTTCTTTAATAAAAATAACAAACCTGACATTGTTGAGAAAGAGGTGAATAATCAATCATTCGAATGGAGTGATAGCATCAATCATCTTGCACTTTCCATTAAACCCACATTGCTCAATGACATGTATTATGTATACATTCGGCATTATAGTGAAAAGCATTCTGATACCAGTTTTATATCCAACAAATGGAATATCTCATACTACACAAAAAGTCCACAACTAATTATTAACGCAGCCTATTTCAAGAAACCCGGTAACTATGAAATTTTTATAGTACCAAAAGTACCGGAAGATTTTAAATACACTATTTCCACACCAAAAGCAAGCCTGTTTTTTTCCGTTAAACCGTCCAGCATTGTTCAGTACAATTCAAAACAAGCGATAATTTACACTTCATTTATTTTACTGATCGGGGGTTCAGGTCTGTTTTATTACAGAGATCGAAGCAAAAAAAAGTTGGCAAAAAAAACGCAGGAAAAACAGCAGGTATCATTACAATTAAAAGCCGTTAGGGCACAATTGAATCCACATTTTATGTTCAATGCACTTGCAGGTATTCAGAATTTGATGAATAAAAATGAAACCGACAAAGCAAGCAATTACCTGTCACGTTTTGCTCGTATAACTGGTCATATTTTAAATGAAAAAGAAGATGATATGACCTCCATTCTTGACGAAGTAAAACTATTAGAAGACTATCTGACTATGGAACAACTCCGTTTTGGATTTCAATATGGAATTGTAGTAGATGAAACAATTGATCAGGCACAAACCGTTATCCCCTCCATGCTATTACAGCCCCTGATTGAAAATGCAGTAAAACATGGGATTGCAGGATTAAGAGAACAAGGTTTGATAACCTTAAAAGTTAATCAACAATCTGATAATATTACCCTTCAGGTAATTGATAATGGTCCAGGGTTTTCTTCCAAGCCTAATTTAGAGGGTCATGGACTTAAACTAATCAAAGAAAGAATTACCTTACTTAATAAATTGTATCCTGAATCAAATGTATTTTTTGATGTATTATCAATTGATGGACATACAGCTTGTCAAATAACGCTTAATAAATGGTCATGAGCATAGCAAGTTATATTGTAGACGACGAGCCTCACAATATTGAAAACTTATCTCATTTACTGCATATTCATTGCCCAGAAATAAAAGTAACCGGTACTGCCAGAACAGTAAATGTGGCTTTACAAGAAATTAAATCACTTCAACCATCATTATTGTTTCTTGATATACAACTAAATCATGAAACCGGATTTGAGTTATTACAACAAATATCCGATAAAACCATTGAAGTAATTTTTGTTACTGCTTATGACCATTTTGGTATTCAGGCTATTAAATATGCTGCGCTTGACTATTTATTAAAACCTATTAATTCAGAAGAACTTGTTTCCGCCGTTAAGAAAGCAGTTGAAAAAGTGAAGAGCAAAAATGAAAATGCACAATTAAAGTTTCTACTTGAGGAAATAAGATCAAACACCCCAAAACGAATCGCCATTCCACTTCAACAGGAAGTCAGGTATATTGACATAGCTTCGATTATTAGATGTGAAGCAAGTAACAACTACACCTACCTTTACATGAATGATTTCGAAAAAATACTTGTTGCCAAAACGCTAAAAGAATATATCAATTTATTACCAGCCAGCGATTTTATTCGAACACATCAATCACACTTTGTTAATCGTAGTTATGTGAAAAGCTGGATCAATGATGATGGCCCAAAACTATTAATGATCGATGGAACAAAAATTCCAATTTCCCGTTTAAATCGTGAAAGGATCAAACAATTCCTCCAAGGATGAGCCGTGATAATGTGAATCATTGGTTATTGTTGGAGCCAGACCATAGTCCATGGTCCATAGTCAATAGTCTGGATCAAACAATTTCTTCATGAATGAGCCATGACAATGTGAATCATTGGTTATTGAACGAGCCAGTACTTATGTCCATGGACCATGGTCCATGGTCTATGGTCTGGCCTCCCCCTTCAAACCAACCGCATATCCGATTTTTTTGGTATATAATCGAATATTACTTAATTTTCCTTTTACCCTGATCTCCTTTCTAAAACCCGCATTTAATCCAATCCATGCAACCAGTAAACGGACTTTTTTGTCTTTTAAGAGGGTAACTGTGTAATTAAAGATTATGAAAGGAAACAACAGATGTTCAAATTATTGCTACATGCTCAAATGTAGCCTGCTGTTGCTTCTATATATTTTCATCAATTTTACGGCTGTTTTTGCTCAATGCCCACCTAATATTGGTTTTGAAAGAGGCAATTTTGATAATTGGGAAACTTTAAAAGGACAAATATCCCGCGAAGGGGTTATATCTCTCACGCCTATTACCCCAGACCCCTCCACACATAGGATTCTTAGTGCAGACATCAACGGAAAAGAGGTTGACCAGTATGGCGGATTCCCTGTTGTTTGTCCAAATGGAAGTGGATACTCCGTAAAACTGGGCATGGAACAAGGCGGGGCTGATGCACATGGACTAAACTACACTTTCACTGTTCCACAAACCAATGGCGATTATAGCATTATATACAACTATGCTGTAGTACTGGAAAATCCTCCACATCAAGCATTTGAACAACCTAAACTATCAGTAAGTATCTTTAATGTGACTGACAATAAATATGAAGACTGCGGATCATTTCAATTTATTGCTTCAGCAGATTTACCTGGATTTAAACGCTCAAATAGTTCGAGGGCTGATGTGTTTTATAAAGACTGGGCCCCGATTACTATAAAATTGCAAAACTATGCAGGCAAAACACTTAGATTAGAGTTTACAGTAAATGATTGTGCTTTAACGGGTCATTTTGGCTATGCATATATTGATATCAATGAGAATTGTACCACCCCGATTACAGGTAATGTATTGTGTAATGGAACACCCAAACTTACCTTAACCGCTCCTTATGGATTCATGGCCTATAAATGGTTTACAGAAGACTTTTCACAAACACTGGGCATCAACAATACACTCAAATTAAATCCAGCACCTGCACCTGGTACAAGACTTGCGCTAGAGATTGTACCCTATCCGAACCAGGGCTGTTTAGATACTTTATATACAACTGTAACAAAATCGGATGACCCATTTGATTTTGTTTTAAAACCTTCAGCAGAAGCCTGTGAAACTACTGGCATCGATATTACTTCACCAACTCTAATACAAGGAAGTACCCCGGGAATGGCTTACAACTATTTTGCAGATTTTAATGAATCAGAATTTGTGTCAAACCCAAAAAAGATTATTACAGCTGGCACCTATTATATAAAAGCAACCAACACAGCCGGATGTACAGATACAAAGCCTTTTGACGCATTGGTTTGGAAAAACCCTGTTTTAAAAGTAAAAGCCGAACTTCCTGAATGTATTCCGAATACAGTCAATCTTACCAATTCAACCATAACACAGGGTAGTGAAGGTGGACTACAGTTCAGTTACTGGACCGATGAGCCTGCTACTAAACCATTAAGCACACCTACGGTAATCAGTAAGTCAGGAATTTATTATATCAAAGCAACTACGGATAAAGGTTGTTCAAGTGTAAAGCCGGTGGATGTTTCCATTACAGCCCCTCCGTTATTAGTTACCACTGACTTAACCGCTTGTGGAAATTTAATGCTTTCGAATGTGAACCCGATTGCTGGCAGCGACCCTACTGCTACGCCAAGCTATTGGTCTGATGCAGCATTTACATCAAGATTAGCAACTGATCATGTATTTACAAAATCCACCAATTATTACGTCCAATTAAAATCAGTTGCAGGCTGCACTGTAAGCAAAATTGCCAAAGTAACTATCAATCCTATTCCTGAATTTACAGTTACAAACCCTGCAACTGTTCGAATACCACAAACCATCAACCTTATTAATTCAGTACCTTTTAGCGCTGACTGGACCTACTCCTATTGGCAAGACAGTGCAACTACCAAACCTCAGTTAAATCCTGAGCGAATTTTAAAATCGGGGACTTATTATGCAAAGAGTACAAATGTTTTTGGATGTACCGCCACCAACCCTATTGTTGTAAATATTGAAGATGCTATCATCGCTCCATCCAATATTTTCTCTCCGAATGGAGATGGCATCAATGATACCTGGAAAATTCCGCTCATTGAATATTATCCTGAATCAAGGATCGAAATCTTTACCAGAAACGGACAATTAATTTATAAATCCAAAGGGTACCTACCTGTTTGGGATGGACGCTCAAATAATGGCAGTATAGTTCCCGTAGGTGTATATTACTACCTGATTAAACAAAATGATAAACAAAAGCCAGTTACTGGAACTGTTACGGTTGTTTATTAGCTAATGGCTAATGGCTATTAGCCGTTAGCCATTAGCCATTAGCTATTAGCCTTTTGCATTTATAATTTATGAGTTTATAATAAGAAAGGTGATTTTTTATCCGCTTCTAACACCTAAGTCCATAAAGCTAATGGCTAATGGCTAACTGCCAAAAGCTAATAGCCACCCCAATGCCTCAATCACTAAATTGTTTCTGTATTTTCGCAATCAATCTTCAAAGCTAATGGATGTAAAGATCGAGGCTTCATGGAAAGAAGTGCTTAAGCATGAATTCACAAAGCCCTATTTCCTGCAGGTTGCGGCACACCTGAAAACTGAAAGGGCAACTGGCGCCACAATTTACCCTCCGGGTCAACTTATCTTTAATGCATTTTCATTTACGCCATTTCAGGAAGTAAAAGTGGTAATACTCGGACAAGATCCATACCATGGCCCTGGGCAGGCACATGGATTAAGTTTCTCTGTACCCGATGGCATTAAACCTCCACCCTCTCTGGTAAATATTTATAAAGAATTACAGCAGGATATCGGAATGCAGATACCCAATACCGGCAATTTAACCCATTGGGCCAAACAGGGTGTTTTATTATTGAATGCAGTATTAACAGTAAGAGCGAATGAACCAGCTAGTCATGCTAAGATCGGTTGGATGGATTTCACAGATGCTGTAATCAGAAAGATATCAGATGAAAAAGAAGGCGTTGTTTTTCTGTTATGGGGACGTTTTGCCCAGGAAAAACAAGTATTGATCGACGAAACAAAACACCATGTGCTAAAAGCTGCACACCCCTCACCCTTTAGCGCCGATAAAGGTTTTTTTGGATGTAAACATTTTAGCAGAACAAATGCATTATTGATGAAACAAGGCTTGAGTCCAATAGACTGGAGCATTACCAACAACGCATAATCAATGAACAAATCAATATCATCAAAAACACCTGTATGGAAATTGATACTCGGAAGAGTGTTTGCATTATGGGCCCTGTTACTTTTTATAGGTACCATGCTTCCGGCGATTGTTTTTTACCTACCCTGTTTTTTATTAAACGACCCTGCAAAAGCCAGATGGCACCGACATGTATCTAGGGTTTGGATGTGGATTTACCTGAACCTGATTGGATGTCCGCTGCGGATAAAAGGCAAAGAAAATTTTGAGCAGAATACCAACTATATCGTTATCTGTAACCATAATAGCCTGATGGATGTACCAGTTAGCACCCCTTTTATGCCAAGGGCTAATAAAACCATCGCCAAAAAAAGTTTCGCCAAAGTACCTGTTTTTGGATGGATCTATACTTTCGGCAGTGTGCTGGTAGATCGTAAAAGTGATGAGAGCCGCAGACGCAGTTATGATGAAATGAAAAGAATGTTATCCATCGGTCTCGACATGGTTATCTATCCCGAAGGAACGCGTAACAGAACCACAGATCCTTTGAAAAGCTTTTATGATGGCGCTTTCAAACTAGCAACAGATACAGAAAAACCTATCTTACCGGCAATACTATTTCATACCAAAAAAGTATTACCAGCCAATATATTTTTCTACCTGATGCCTCACCCACTTGAAATGCATTTCCTCCCACCTGTTCCTTCAAAAGGAAAAAAGGCATCGGATCTTAAGGAGGAGTTATTTGGTATAATGTGGAGGTATTATGAAGAGGCAGAAAGGTATTAGGAGTTAGGTATTAGGTATTAGGTATTAGGATTAAACTCTTTTTAGGATAGTAAACTGCTCGATGAACAGAAACTTATTCCTTATTCCTAATACCTAATACCTAACTCCTAATACCTCTATTACTAAAATCTCGAATTAGAAAACACCCTACTCCTATTGATCCTTAGATCGCGGAGAATACCAGATTTGGGATTGATGGTGATATTGAATGACCTGTATAAACCTATTGGTGTTACATTGATTGATAATTGCCAGCAATGCATTTCCCTTGTTATAAACATACTAAGTTGCTGTAATCCCCCATTATTTACATCATAATAACCAGTACCACCCAACTTCCATTTTTCTGTCAGACTAAAATCTCCATTGAAGTTGAGGTTGGAAAAAATTTGTGTTTCGTATCCGGAAAAGTCTTGTTTAAGTACACGGTTAAAATTCAAAGAATAAGCAAGCGTTAGACTCCAGGGAATATTAAAATCTGTAAACTCTGCAGGATTAGCCTGTGCAAACTGTAATTGTCTTTGTTGTTCATCAGGCGTCATGAATGGATCGATGGGAATATCTTTATCTTTTTCACTAGAGCCATCTTTCGATTTACTGGTGAAAGAAGTAGATATTGCCAGGTTACCACTGGTTACACGACCAAACTTTAATTTTTTAAGATCAATTGCCAGTTGTTTTAAACGATAGCCTTGTGCATCTACGGCATAAGGATCAATATTCATTCCTGCTGTTATATTGATCTTATCAAACAATGTACTACGGGCATAGAAATTAAAATTCCCAAGTGCAAAACTATCTGCCAGTAAATTATAGGAAGAGTTAAATCCAAAACCATCAATCAGTTTTATCTTTTTGGTGGCTTTTCCGGAACTATCAGACTTGTCCTTAAGTTTCATCTCAAGCAGGTTATCGATACCGAAACCAATTCCTCCAAAAGCACCTTCTGAGAAGCCGGGAATTATACCACCTTCAAATTGAGAAAACCGCATGGTTCTTCCGGTTGAATCAATCTGAGTAGTATAAAAATACTTCGCAGCCATATCTGGCTTATAGTTGAATGAGATACTTGGGCGAACTTCGTGTCGGATAATTTTTGTATCCTTTGATTTCAGGGTATATGTACCAAAAATCCGGGTATTCAAACTCACACCAAAAGCCATTTGTCTGGCAGTATAAAAACCACGTTGAATTTTTGTATCCACTTGCTTAGCCGTATCGTTCCATGAACGGAAAATCCGCTGACCATACCATCTTTCTTCATAAGACACACTTGGTGCTATTGTAACCGGGCCCAAAGCAGGTAATGAAAGTGTTATAGGAATATTGTGCTGTGCACCCCACTGAAGTTCATCAAGCGCGCTACGCATGTTAAATGCAGTATCATAAAAAGACAACTGATTTTGCACATTACCACTATAACCTATGCCTATTTTTTCAAACCACTTCCCTGAACCAACCTGGTCTTTTTTCTGGAATGGATAAAAGGTTACCACGTTGAAATTCAATGTAGGCAGATTCAGGTTCACCAATCGGGTATTGTTGTTCTGGTTATGGTTGGCATTTACAGATAGGTTGTATTTACCTCTCCAGTCTTTCGTATAATTGATAGATGAACTTAACTGGTTCTGAAAGTTCTGATAAGGATTATTCAATAACAACTGGTTAAAGCGGGTGCTACCGAAATTCACATTCGCTGAAAAATTGGTTCCTGGCCTGGCCCTTCCATCCCTGCTATGCGCCCAGTTAATCATGAATGATTTTGTTTTACTAAACTCATCTTTTGTAATACCACCCCTGTTAAGAATCCTTGAGCTTTGAATGGTAACATTGAGATTACTCGTAAACTTATAACGCTTTAGGTACCTTGAATTGAAATTGATATTATAACCCCCATAAGAATATAAATTGGCACGGGTTGTAAGGTCCAGGTTATCATTGAAAATATGGTAATAACCAATACCTTCTAACCCAAGTCCAAAATCCTCACTTGCAGTAAAAGCTGGGGCTATAAAACCAGATTGTGGTCCGCGATATAATGGAAATATGCCGAATGGAATACCAATGGGTATGGGTACCCCTTCAAATTCTGGAAATGCTGCACTTGAAATACCCATTTTGTTATTGATGATTTTCATCTTTCTCGTTCGAAAGGCAAAATGGGGTGTATCCAGGTTACAGGTTGTAAAACGGGCCTTACTTGCAAATACTTCATCCGCACTTATCTTTTTAAGTGCTTCGGCATTCACAAAAATTTCTCCTTCCTGAAAAAAGGTATTTTTAGTAAGTCCTTTACCCGTCCGCATATCGTAGAAAATAGAATCACTTACAGATTGCAATTCCCCTTGAATAAACTGGGGCTTGCTTAGTGGATTCCCGGTTGAATCGAGCGAGCCATAGGCTTTAACCATTTGCGATTGCTGGTCGTAGCGAATGGTAGCCGCTTCCATCTGGAGGTCTTTATAATTGGTTTTGGCCTTGCCGTAGAGTATAAACTCCTTAGTATCTATTATTAAAACCCCTGAATCTGTTGCGTTATAGGTTATTGGGGCATCAATTGAATCTTTGGAGATACGTAGGGTATCTGTTCTGTTAACCAAGGAATCGCCCGTTTTAACGGCTTTTAAACTATCCTTTTGTTTGATACTGGTATCTCTTGCAGATTTGGGCAGAACGGTATCCTGCATGATATTTTCGACTGAAAATTTCGAAAAAGCCGGAGCAGCACTAACCTCCCTATGAAATGTTAATATGAGCAAATATCCGCACGCAACAATAGGAAGCATGGTTTTTACGTTAATTTTACAGCGTTTGCGCATATTCACCTGGCAAAAATAGTGTTTGAAGCGTGTAAACGGTACTCTGGTTATAATCCTTTAACGAATTGATATGATGCGTGTTAAATATGCTGCTTTTGTTTTGTTAAGTTTAGGGGTAGGTATTTTCAGTTCTTTTATGCCTGAAAAGGGCAAACCTCAACAAAAACAGGTACTTAAGAGGATCATTGTAGATGCTGGTCATGGAGGAACAGATGTTGGAGCAAGGGGCAGGTATTCTACCGAAAGCCAAATTTCGCTTGAAGTTGCCCTTAAACTTGAGAAAATGCTTCAGGATGCCCTTCCTGATGTAGAAATCATCATGACCCGAAAAACGGATGTTTTTCATTCCGTAATACAGAAAGCAGAAATGGCCAATCAGGCCAAGGGCGACCTATTCGTTTGTATCCACGTAAATTCCGCTGCATCAAAAAAGAACCGGGAGTTTATTGGCTATAAAACCATTACCGTAAAAAGAAAGGGCAAACTGGTTAAGCAAAAAGTGAAGGATTATCGTACCTGGACTACTCCCAACCCAGCTATGGGTACTGAAACATTTATTTACGGAATAGATAAAACCGACGAGCGTAAGGCTGTTGCCAGCGAAGGGTTGGATGAATACTTAGACAGTGTTTCTGTACAGATACTGAAAGCCCGTAAAGCAACTGATGCCAACGACCCGACCAAAACAATGCTTGCCAATATACTTACTCAGCAATATTTTCAACGCAGCGCCAAACTGGCCATGACTATCGAAGAGGAATTTCAGAAAGTAGGTCGCATTAGCCGTAAGGCCCAGCAGCGTAAAAAAGGAATATGGGTGTTACAAGCAGTAAATATGCCCGCAGTATTAGTCGAAACTGGTTTTATATCCAATCCAGAGGAAGAAGACTACCTAAACAGCGAAAAAGGACAGCTAGAAATTTGCCAGGTTATTACAAAAGCTGTTCGTATTTATAAAAATTCACTTGAAAATCAGGCTGGCATAAGTGCGGCTAATTCAAGAAAATAAAGTTCCCTTTAACAGGTAGTTCAGACAGGCTAATCCAAGAAACCTTAGTTTTGCCGTATGAAGATATCGAATGAAACAAAAGTAGGGGCCCTAACTGCTATCGCCATCACTTTATTGATCCTTGGCTTTAACTTCCTGAAAGGTAAAACCCTGTTCAAAACAGGTAATTTCATCTACGCAAAATATGCTGACACCAAAGGCATTATGGTATCGAATGGTGTTTTCATTAATGGCTTTCAGGTTGGATCTGTTTATGACATTGAAAATGCTGATGCCAATTTATCTTCTATCGTTGTTGCAATAAAACTTAAGGATAATTACAATATCCCCTCTAACTCAGTGGCTTCCATCAAAGAAAACCCGCTTGGAAATGCCAGCATCACCATTAGTCTAGGCGATGCCCCCAACTTTGTAAAATCTGGCGATACCATTCTTACTTCTTCTTCTGCCGGATTATTGGGTGATGTAATGAATAAACTTGGTCCAGTAGGTGATCAGATAAAAGCAACAGTCGGTTCATTAGACAGTGTATTAAAGAATATCAATACCATTTTTGATCCCGCCACTAAAAACAACCTGCAAGACGTAATAGCCAATATCAATAAAACTACTGCCAGCCTTGTAGTGTCTTCCGCATCAATACAGGCTATGCTGAACCAGCAAACTGGTACAATAGCCGCCTCCATGAATAATGTAAGCAGCTTCACCAAGAATCTTTCCGACAATAACGATAAGATAACCCGTATGCTAGGTAATGTGGAGAAAACCACAGAAAACCTTTCTAAAGCAGATATTGATGGAACAGTTGCCCAGTTAAAAAATTCGATCGAAACATTGAACAGCATTCTTGCCAAAGCATCTTCAACCGAAGGTTCATTAGGTAAATTACTGAACGATAAAACGCTTTATGATAACCTGAGTAATACCGTTCGAAGTGCCAATATTTTGATGGACGACCTCCGGGTGCATCCAAAACGCTATGTAAATATCTCCGTATTTGGCAAGAAGGACAGAACAGGTCCATTAATGGCTCCATTAGACTCTACGAAGAATAAATAATTATGCGGATCCGCAAATTTGTATCCTGCTGTTTGTTTTTGTGTTGTGGATATTTAAGCAATGCACAAACAACGAAAGCTCCGTCAAAAGATACGTCTGCTGTTGTAACAGGGATGCTATTGGATATGTTACATGCAGACCGACAACATATTAAAAAAATTGACTCTGTTAATCAATTCATTTCTTACGCCGGCGGAGTAATAATGCGTCAGGAAAAAACACTGTTTTATGCAGATAGCGCAGTGCTTAACCCTATAACTAATATATTCGAAGCATTCGGAAATGTTCACATTAATGATGCGGATAGCGTACATACTTATTCCCAATACTTAAAATACCTCAGCAAGGAAAAGAAAGCCTACCTGAAGAAAAAAGTTAGACTTACAGATGGCAAAAGCACCCTTACTACCGATGAACTGGAATACGATGTAACAGTTAAAATTGGCACTTACCTTAAGGGAGGTAAAGTAGTTAATGAAAAAACAAACTTAACCAGTATTGAAGGCTATTATTACGGAGACACTAAGGATATTTTCTTTAAACAAAAAGTAATCCTGATCAACCCCGATTATCGCATCAATACAGATACCCTGCAATACAATACAGAAACTGAAATTGCCACTTTTACAAGTCCATCGACGATTCGAAACGATAAAAAACTGGTCATTAAAACCAGGGATGGTTATTATGACCTCAAAAACAAAAGGGCCGAATTATACAAACGCTCTGTTATTGATGATAGTAGTTATACCATGACTGCTGATGAAATGGCTTTGGATAGTACCAGTGGACTCGGTGAATTCAGGGGAAATGCGGTCTATCGTGGAAAGGATTCACTTAAGGGTTTCGACCTGATTGCCAATAATATTAAAACCAACAATAAAAAGAATTCTCTCCTGGCAACCCAACAACCTTTACTCCTACTGAAGCAGGAAAGAGATACCATTTATATAACAGCAGATACATTTTATTCCGCAAAATTATCAGACCTATTAAAATATAAACCTGTTCCAAGAGTCAGGGATAGTATAGACTTTGTATTCTCTCCCGACAGCACAAAGGAAGACAGCACGGATAAATATTTTGAAGCTTATTATAATGTAAAAATTTTTTCAGACTCACTACAAAGCGTAGGAGATAGTTTGTTTTATGCACTCAAGGATTCCGTTTTTCGTTTATTCAAACAACCTGTTGTTTGGGCACAGGAAAACCAGGTGAGCGGTGATACTATTTACATGTATGTAAAGAACAATAAACCCGAAAGATTATATGTTTTCGATAATGCACTTGCCTTGAGTAAGGTAGATAGTTCCGTTTATTTTAATCAGGTTAGGGGAAATACGATCAATGCATTTTTCGACACTACAGGACAAATTCATTTTTTAAGGGCCAAAGGAAATAGTGAAAATGTTTATTATGGTGTTGATGAACAGAAAAATTTTATCGGCGTAAATAAAAACAGTTCGGATGTTATAGAAATACGTTTTGATAATGGCAAACCCAAACGCGTAGTATTAATCAATGCGGTTGATGGCACCATGTATCCTATGCGACAAGTTGACCACGATCAACTAAAATTGCGTAACTTTAGGTGGCTGGAAAGCCGTAGACCAAAGAGCATGTTCGATATTCTTTCTTCGCAATAAACTATCCCCTGGTTAATTTCTAAAATGTACGTATGATCTTATCAAAGCTTGTACAAACACGTTTATTTCATCCACTCAAACAGTTTATCCGGGATAGCCGGGCAATTGGGGTTACACTGCTGGCATGTACAGGCATTTCTCTATTATTGGCAAACTGGGGTGAATTTGGTGTTGCATACAGGGATATGTGGAATATTTTTTTTGACGGAACAAAGGAGCACCATACACATATAGGTTTTTTATCCTTACCCAATTCGCCTTTGCTGGTAATCAACGATGCATTGATGGCTGTTTTTTTCTTTCTGGCGGGAATGGAAATAAAAAGGGAACTGGTATGCGGTGAGCTCGCTTCCATTAAAAAATCTGCACTGCCGGTAATTGCTGCCGTAGGAGGTATGCTCGCTCCTGCCCTGTTATTTAGTCTCTTTAACAAGGGCACCATTTTTATGACAGGATGGGCCGTTCCCACTGCTACAGATATTGCATTTACATTAGGCATCGCTTCATTATTGGGTAGCCGTGTACCTGTAGCATTAAAAATATTTCTAACTGCACTAGCTATTATAGATGACCTTGGGGCTATTGTTGTAATCGCATTATTTTATGGCAGCGAAATTGAATTTGGGTATCTACTGGCAGCGATTGTTACAGTTTTCTTATTATGGTTTATCAACAAAAGAAAAATAAGCTTTGGCTACCTGCATTGGATACTTGGCCTGGCACTTTGGTATTTTATGTTTAACTCGGGCATTCATGCAACAGTAGCAGGTGTGATTTTTGCCTTTTTGGTTCCTATTTCCAAATTAGCAGATATGGAACTGAAATTTCATACGCCAGTTTATTTTATCATTATGCCCATTTTTGCATTGGCCAATACCGCAATCGGAATCCCTGAAAATAGCCTGGAAGCATTGAATAGCAGTTTGAGTTGGGGTATCATTTTTGGACTTTGTTTAGGAAAACCATTGGGGATTACCAGCGCATGTTATTTACTTGTTTCCAGAAAACTGGCAGAACTACCCTCAGGCACTAACTGGAACAAAATGATTGGAGCAGGATTACTAGCCGGTATCGGCTTTACCATGAGTATTTTCATCTCCACCCTCGCTTTCAACAAAGTTGAAGACCAGGACATAGCAAAAATATCCGTACTCCTCGCCTCCCTAATAGCCATGCTGAGCGGATACTTGTGGCTAAAAAACAGCAGATAACAGATCTTTGATCTCTGATCTCTGATCTTTGATTTTGAATGTATGATGTTTGATCTCTGATTTGAATGTTCAAATCTCAAATCTTACATCCGACACCCTAAATCAAAGATCAGAGATTTCCCTTTTAGTTTTCTTTCTCCATCATCAAATACGCCTTAATAAAACCATCTATTTCACCATCCATTACTGGGCCGACGTTGCCTACTTCAAAATCGGTGCGATGGTCTTTGATCATTTTATAGGGATGGAATACATAGCTTCGGATTTGGCTTCCCCATTCTATTTTCTTCTTGCCTGCATTGGTTGCATTCAATGCTTCCTGACGCTTTCTTAATTCTTCTTCGTATAACCGGCTCTTCAACATTTTTAACGCAAGTTCTCGGTTCTCACCTTGTGTACGGGCCTGTTGACATTCAACTATGAATCCACTGGGGATGTGTTTTAATCGCACCGCCGTTTCTACTTTGTTTACGTTTTGTCCACCACTACCTCCACTTCTATAAAAAGCCCATTCTAAATCGCCGGGGTTCACATTTATTTCGATACTATCATCAATCAATGGATAAACAAAAACTGAAGCAAAGGAGGTATGTCGACGGGCATTACTATCGAAAGGAGAAATTCGTACCAAGCGATGAACGCCACTTTCTGCTTTTAAGAACCCATAAGCAAAGTCGCCATCGAATTGAAGGGTCGCACTTTTAATACCTGCACCATCCCCTTCCTGGAAGTCTAGTTCAGTAACTTTCCAACCTTGCTTATCGCCATACATCCGATACATGCGTAATAACATTTCGGCCCAATCCTGGCTCTCCGTTCCTCCGGCACCGGAATTAATCTGCACGATGGCTGGTAATTCATCCTCCGGTTTATTGAGGGTACTTTTAAACTCGGCATCTTCCAGGCTGTTAAGGGCATTATCATAAGCCTGCTTGGTCTCTTGCTCTGTAGCATCTCCTGATTTCCAAAATTCGAAGAGTACCGCAAAATCTTCTACAGCAGCTTCCACCTGCTTATACAGTCGGAGCCAATATTCATTAACCTTAATTTCTTTCATGATGCCTGTTGCGCGGGCATTATCATCCCAAAATCCAGGCGATAGAGAGAGCTGACGATCGGTTTCTACTTTATGGTTTCTGTTCTCAACGTCAAAGAAACCTCCTCAGGACAACCACACGGTCCCTTAAAATTTTAATCTGTTCTATTGTCATTTTTGATCTTTGAGTTTTTGATCTTTGATCTTTGAGTTTTTGATCTTTAATTTTCCAATAGATGTTGATCTATTTATACAAAATCAAAAATCAAAAACTCAAAGATCAAAAATAAACCATAAGTCTCATAAGCCGGATTCTGTTTCTATACCATCATTTATCTAGCCCCAACATTACTGATGGGATCATGCTGCCTACCCTGGAACCCTCCCACCTCGCCAAAGGCGAGGCAGAATCGGACGAGCCGTCCTCGATGATTCCTATACATGGCATTACAGCACCCAAGGTTTACCCGTTCCTATTGTTACCAATAAAAACCGTGAGCTCTTACCTCACATTTTCACCCTTACCCCAATGTTAATCGGGACGGTTATTTTCTGTGGCACTATCTCGTCCCCACAGTAATGTGGGGAGCCGGCTATTCACCGGTAGGTTGCTCTGCGCTGTCCGGACTTTCCTCCCCCCTCGCCAAAGACGAGAGAAGCGATGGTACGAACTTATGGAAATACAAAGATAACGTAATTTATTGTAGGGGTTGGAGACGAGGTGTTAGGTATTAGGTGTTAGGAATTAGTATCGGCAATGAGTAATTTAAAGCCCTACTAAAAGCTAATGGCTAATGGCCAATAGCTACCTCACTCAATACTGAAAAAATATTTCCGTTGCTCCATAACCAAAGCGAGGGTCGTATTGGTTGATGAAATTTTTTACTTCGCGTTTGGTCTTGAGGATATCGTGTATTTCTTCTCTTAGTCTTCCAGTACCTACCCCATGAATAATGATCAGACTTGGTTGGCGGTGAGCAATAGCCAAATCGAACCATTTCTCAAATTCTGACAATTGTATACCTACAATTTCCAGGTTGCTGAGGCTTTCGTAATTATTGGTGAGTTTTTCAATATGTAAGTCAACCACAGAACGCGCTGGAGGCAGGTTTTGGCGAACTTTAGACGCATCATAAATTTTAAAACCTTTACCCGATAATTTTGAAAGATCTACATAATCCTCTTCCTGTTTATCGGGATATTCATCGAATAGCTGGTAGGAAATAGTTGGGCTATTATTTTCCTTCATGGCTTCGATACGCTGAAACAATTGTTTGGGCTTTAATTTTAATTGCGCCTCAAAATGCGGTGCTTTCTTTTTATCGGGCTGTAATAGTGAAAAATCTATAGAGAATGATGGGCTATCGTTTACTGCTTCAAAAGCAATATCATGAAGGTAGAAATCATGAAAGCCCTGTATTTGATTGGTTAATTCGAAATGTAATTCCTGGGCAAAAAACTGTTTGTAAACAAACTTGTATGGTTGCGGGGTTTTATTTACAAGATGTACTTTGAGTAATTCAACGACTTCGTCATTAAAATCGTCCAGTGAAAATTTGGGAATCAGGGATATCCATACCCCATCTGCCACTTGTATTTTATTGGGCTGGGGTTTTTCCTTGGGTACCTGATCGATGTATTGCTTGGGGGCCTGTTTTTTTTCTTCTGTTTGTTTCTTTTTGGTAAAACGATAGAAATAAGGAAAATCTATCTGATCCATATAGGCCGGAAATTTCACTCCCCTCACCTCAATCAGCACCATCTTATCATTAATCAGCTCAATTACTTTGCCCTCCTCATTGCTATGCAAAACAATGATCTCGTCTCCTACCTGGTATTTCATCCCACAAAAATACGAAAGAACCGGGGAAACGGAAGAAGAGAAGAACAGAAGAATATCGAATATCCAATGTCCAATGTCCAAGTTATTTTATTTGGACATTGGACATTGGATATTCGATATTCGACATTCATTATTTCCCCTCTTCTTTGCCTAGTACGCTGTTTCTCCGGCCGTAGAAGAAATAGATAAGCAAGCCGAGGGTCATCCATACGAAAAACCAGGCCCAGCTTATGGCAGGTATTTCAATCATTAGGTATGCGCAGGTAAGCACGCCCATTATGGGTATAAATCCGAAGTTGCGCAGGAAAGTCATTATACTTAATACAATTGTAATGATCAGGAATACAAGGAATAAAATCTCCTGGTAACCTTCATTTGTAATATTGGTAACGGCTAGTTGTATTCTGTCCCAAGAAAGGTATATAAACGCAAAAGCAAGGATAGGAACGATCCATTTACCATTGATATAGGGTAAGCTGAATTTACCCGGCGTTTTTTCGATACGGGGCAATAATAAAACGCCTCCGGATACCAATACAAAAGCAAATAAGGTACCAATACTTGTAAGATCTGTCATGATACCAGATTCAATAAACAAAGCCCCTGTTGCCACGATAATGCCTGTAACGATTGATGCGAAAACGGGTGTATTGTATTTTGGATGGATGCGTTGGAATTGCTTGGGCAATAAGCCATCCCTGCTCATACTCATCCAAATCCTTGGTTGTCCAAGTTGAAACACGATCATCACGGAAGTAGTTGCTACTACGGCACTGATTGAAACAATTTTTTCAATCCAGGGCGCCCTGTTTTCGAAAACAAAGGCCAATGGATCATTAATGTCTTTGAAGTTCGCATAATTTTCTACCCCGGTTAAAACAAGGGCAATCAAAATATACAGGATGGTACAAATTACCAATGAGTATATCATACCCCTTGGCATATCGCGTTGGGGATCTTTACATTCTTCGGCAGTGGTTGATATTGCATCAAAACCGATGTAGGCATAGAATACTGCAGATACGCCTTTTAGCACCCCAGTAAAGCCATTGGGCATAAAGGGTTTCCAATTATTGGTATCTACAAAAAATGCACCTGCTATAATCACAAAAATGATAACGGCGATTTTAAAAATCACCATGGCATTGGCTGTTTTTTTACTTTCCCTGATACCGATTATGGTGATCCAGGTAATTAAAACAACTACCATAAAAGCTGGCAGGTTAAAGAAAATATGCCAACCACCAATTACTGGTGCTTCGTTATAAGCTTTTATGGCAAACTGAAAACTTTCCAATTGTGCCGGATCGGTAATATTTCCGGCGGCAATGGCTTTTGTTGCACTGGTAAAGGCATTGGTCGCCGTTAATGGGTCTACCAATAGCCAATCAGGAAGATGAATATTAAAAATATGCACCAAAAGGTTATTGAAATATCCGCTCCATGAAATAGCTACCACAATATTCCCGATAGCATATTCCAAGATCAATGCCCATCCGATGATCCAGGCGATGAGTTCTCCGAACGTTACGTAAGAATACGTATATGCGCTACCTGCAACGGGCACCCTGCTGGCAAACTCTGCGTAACAAAGTGCAGAGAATCCGCAGGTTATAGCTGTTATTACAAATAAAAGAGAAATACCTGGGCCTCCGTCATAGGCCGCACCACCAATGGTTGAAAAAACACCCGCACCTACAACGGCGGCAATTCCAAGAAAAGTAAGGTCACGAACACCCAATACTTTTTTTAGTCCGGCTCCATGTCCGTCTGAGTGTCCTGCAGCAGCTTCAGCTGCAATTTTATCAATCGATTTTCTTCTGAAAAGAGAACCTGGCATGCTGGTTAGTTTTGGTGATAGATATAATAGTCTAGATTATAGCCTGGGTTACAAGATAGTTTAATCCGGCTTAATATTCCCGCTGTATCAGGAAATTAGCCAGTTCCTCCAACGGTTCTTTCCTTACAGATCTTACTGCAATAGCTTCGAGGTGTTCCAATGCAGTTTGTAGGTATTTGTCTTTAAGCTCTCTGGCCCATGCATCAATATTACATTCCCGGAAAATGGCCAGCACTTTAGCTACTTTATCTGGCGGATTTTCTTGCATCAGGTTTTCGAGTTCCTTTTTTTGTGCCGGTGTTGCTACTTCAAGTGCATGTAATAAAAGAAAGGTTTTTTTATTCTGGCGAATATCTCCACCCACATCTTTACCAAATTTTTCCGGATCACCAAATGCATCTAAGTAATCATCCTGCACCTGAAAGGCTATACCCAGGTTTTTACCGAAGTCGTAGATGTGTCGGCAATTGCCTTCACTTGCTCCTCCAAGAATAGCGCCCATTTCTAAACTAGCTGCAAGTAAAACTGAGGTCTTAAGACTGATCATACGGATATATGCATCAAGCGATACCGTTTCCATTTTTTCAAAATCCATATCAATCTGTTGTCCTTCGCAAACTTCTCTTGCAGTAGTATTGAATAAATGGAGAATGCGATGTAAGTATTGTGGATTTATTTTATTCAGGTAATCATATGCCCTGATAAGCATTACATCACCAGCAAGCAGTGCAGTACTTTCTCCGTATTTAAGGTGTACGGTTTCCATGCCTCTGCGCAAAGGAGCGGCATCCATAATATCATCGTGAATCAAGGTGAAGTTATGAAACAGTTCTATGGCTGTTGCCAGTTGCCAGGTATCAGCATGAATCTCATCAAAGAGTTCATTTCCCATCAAACACATCACCGGACGAATGCGTTTGCCACCCCATGATAAAAAATATTCATTGGGATCATATAAACTGGCAGGCTGTTCAGGAAAATGTCTGACAGCGAAATAATTTCCGAATTCTGTTACTAAATCTTTAAAACTGTGCATAATACAAACCTAAATATAAAAGCAAATGCAACCTTAACTATTCCTTCAAGATTCCTGAGATTATTTTTGGCATGATTTTATCTTATAAGAGAAAAACACTGTTATGAAAAGAATATTAATGTTTGTATTGATCGTTTTTGCTGCCAATGCAGCTATGTCGCAGAGTACCGGATCTACCTACAAAACAGCGTTAGGTGTGAAAGTTTACCCCGGTGCGATAAGTGTAAAACATTTTATTAAAAGTGATGCCGCCCTGGAAGGTCTGGGCTACATTTCCAATGATGGCTTTCGTTTAACCGGTTTGTATGAATACCATGGTGATTTCAATGGCGTAGATGGCTTGAAATGGTACATTGGTGGCGGTGCTCACCTTGGACTATGGAGCGACAACTGGAAAAACCGTTACCCAACCAGAAATGACGGACTTGCCGTAGGTGTAGATGGTGTATTAGGTGTTGATTACAAAATCAAAGGAGCACCACTAAACCTTAGCTTCGACTGGCAACCTTCTTTCAACTTCATAGGCTACAACTACTTCGAAGGTGGCTGGGGAGGAATTGGGATAAGGTATACCTTTTAAATAAGGAATATGAAATAGGAAATAAGAAATGAGAAAATGCAGACAAAGTCTCCCAACCTCATTTCTTATTTCCTATTTCTTATTTTTTAATTCTTACAGTTTAAACAAGCTGTCTACAAACTCGTGTTTATCGAAAATAATCAGGTCGTCTATTTTTTCTCCTACGCCGATATATTTAACGGGGATTTTAAATTGATTGGCAATGGCTAATACAACGCCTCCTTTGGCCGTTCCATCGAGCTTGGTAATAGAAAGGGCGGTAACTTCTGTGGTGGCGGTGAATTGTCTCGCCTGCTCCAGCGCATTTTGGCCAGTAGAGCCATCCAGTAC
>CAZTCS010000028.1:0-10969 GCA_964611995.1 uncultured Sediminibacterium sp.
CCATTTCTGTACTATATTGATAAAAATTCAAATTAGCACAAAATTTGCTGTCAAAACGGTAGTTCACCATACTTAACAGTTTTATGAGAAAATTCAACCTTCTTCTACTATCAATTTTATGCTTCATATTATCAGCAAATGCACAAAAAAGCATCATACTGGAACAGGTTCGTACATTTTCGATGTTAGGACCAGTAATGAATTATTGGACATTACCTTCTACCAGGTCAACCTTCATCACTCAACTAAAGGATCAGTTACTGAATAAAAAAAACGCTGTACTTTCCGATACTACGATCAGAATTATTCCCATTAGTAATTTAAATGATAAAGGCACCGCAAGTGTTTATTTTACTACTGCCGATACAACTACCCAACATCTTTATGTAGATATCTATGAATACGATCCGGCTACTTTTTTTTCCTATCAGCCAGAATATATTATTTAAGCGAACCAGGTCTGTATTTCAGGTAGGACTTTTATTTGTTGACCACGAAAAGAATGTTATTTCGAATGATGGACTGACCATTTGTGTAGGGCAAGGTAGTGGTAATGGATTTGGCATTATAGCTGGTAATCTGGCAATTACACCGAAAGGGTTTACGGATATGTTAAACCTGTCTATCGGAAGATTATTAGATACTGCCAATACCTCTGCTTTGATAGAAGTAAAAGTTGCGCCGGCTTTTTATGCGGATAATTTTATCCTTCCTGAAATAGGAAAGTATACAGTTTTACAAACAAAGTCGCAGAAAGACATTTATTCCTACCAGTACAATGGAAACTCAGAAATGATCAGGATGGGCGATCATTTTTATGAAGAGTTGATAGCAAAGGGTAAGAAAAAGAATATACCAGATAATTCGGCCATAGAAAATGTGATCAATGCGACCGGCAACAAAAACAGTTCTGACTTTGTGCAGTTAAGACAGGAATGCAGGGATGTGTTAAGAGATAAGAACTATACAATTAAGTTGATCAACGAAGTTAATCCCAACTTTAATTACCTTTCTGAAGCCGATCTCTTTACGCATTTTTTATCTGGTCCGGTTCATGTTCTCATAAAAGAAAAAGATACCATTGCCCGGTTCAGTATTAATAAGAATATTGGTATACCAGAGAAAAAAATTTTCCTGAATAAAATCAGTAATGGATACGATAGTAGTTCTGTAGTAAACATTAGGGCTTCATCTGCAACCAGAAATGTTTT
Source organism: uncultured Sediminibacterium sp. (assembly GCA_964611995.1). GTDB lineage: Bacteria > Bacteroidota > Bacteroidia > Chitinophagales > Chitinophagaceae > Sediminibacterium. The sequence continues at coordinate 1,212 of CAZTCS010000028.1, forward strand.
TTGTGAATACCAGGTTAAGGGTTTTCTGGGCGATCAACCCTTTTCAATATTCTGTTCAGATAGAAATAGTCTGAAAGAGATTTATTTAGACGATAAAAGAATGGCAGTTGCCAAAGGCATTTTTTTACCTGAACGTATTGCAATTTTTGATGCATCTTTAGATATTGAAAAACTCAATCAGTTAATGATGATTGCGTTTACAAAATTTTACCAATAAAAGATTGTTTATGCGCGTTATATCCTACAATGTGAATGGCATAAGGGCCGCAATGAAAAAAGGATTTACAGACTGGTTGGCCACAGACCCTGCCGATATTATTTGCTTGCAGGAAACAAAAGCCACCAAAGAAGATGCCGATATTGCTGCAATCGAAAAACTGGGCTATGAAACATTCTGGTTCTCCGCTCAAAAAAAAGGATATAGCGGGGTCGCCATTTTTACAAAAATCAAACCCGATAAAGTACTTTATGGAAATGGCATAGAACAAAGTGATTTTGAAGGAAGGGTAATTCGTGCAGATTTTGGAGATATTACACTTATTAATGCTTATTTCCCATCTGGTACAAGTGGCGATGAAAGGCAAACTTATAAATACCAATGGTTGGATGAATTCTTTACCTATTTACAGGCTTTGCGTAAAACCAGAAAAAAATTAATTGTAACAGGTGATTATAATATAGCACATACTGAAACAGATATCCATGATCCAAAGGGAAATAAAAAATCCTCCGGTTTCTTACCCGAAGAAAGGGCTTGGATGGATATGTTTCTGTCGAATAAGTGGACAGATAGCTTCCGTTTCCTTAATCCGGAAGCTAAAGGGGCTTATTCCTGGTGGAGCCAGCGATTCCCGTCTGTGCGCTTACAGAATAAGGGCTGGAGGATCGATTATATAAGTATTACAGACAACCTGAATAGTCATTTGAAAGAAGCCGCTATTTATCCGGATGTAAAACACAGCGATCATTGTCCGATTTACGCTGCTTTTACCGTTTAACTTCAATAAACTAGTTATTAATGTATATCTATAATGTTACCATACAGTTGGCATGGCCCATTCATGAACGCTGGGTTAACTGGATGAAATCGAAGCATATACCAGAAGTAATGGAAACCGGTTGTTTTTCTGAGTTTCGGTTTGTGCGTGTATTGGAAGTAGATGAAACCGAGGGCCCAACCTATGCTACCCAATATTTTGCTCCCAGCAAAGAAGCTTATGACCGGTATATTGATGAGTTTGCCGCTGCATTAAGGCAGGATGCCCTGAATGAATGGGGTAACCAATTTGTTGGTTTTCGCTCCTTAATGCAAGTTGTGAATTGAGTGTGGATAGTTTTGCAAAATCATTTTGTCAATCACAAAACTTCGCTATATTGTCCTGAAACCCGCTACGGTATTGATTTTCAGCGAATATTCTCTGAAAGCATTGAAAATAAAGGGTTTCAGCGGTTTATTACAACTAAAGTTTAACCACCTGATTTTGTATAATCGGCTGAAATCCTTTACCGGGCAGGGTTTTATGCATTCAGAAAATATTTTTAAAGTTTGAAAAATATTTTGCTGTTTGCCAAAAGCCAATAAATTTGTTTCTCTTATTAAAACACATCTAAAAACACATCTATGAACAAAGCTGAATTAATCGCACAACTGGCAGAAGATGCAGGTATTACAAAAACACAAGCAAACGCTGCTTTAGATTCTTTTGTTGATACAGTAACTAAAACCCTGAAAAAAGGTGATAAAGTTACACTGGTAGGTTTCGGTACTTTCTCTGTATCTAAGCGTGCTGCTCGTACAGGTCGTAACCCACAAACTGGTGAGACTATCAAAATCAAAGCTAAAAAAGTTGCCCGCTTCAAAGCTGGTAAAGAACTGAGCGCTAAGATCTAATCTGGGCACTTTAAAAGAATTGAACCCCGCTTTCGCGGGGTTTTTCTATTTTTGCACCTCACTATTATTCATTCTTAAATAACTGTACCATGGGTAGAGGCGATAAAAAAACCGCAAAAGGTAAAAGATTTAAAGGGTCATTTGGCAAAAGCCGCCCTGCAAACGCTAAAGCAATTGCAACAAAAGCAAAGAAAGCAGCAGCGAAAGCTTCTTAGGAATGTCTGATGTCTGATCTCTGATTTCTGATTTGGTAAAAAAATCCGACATCAGAGATCAGACATCCTACACCTTCTTCCTCGCAATTTCTTCCAGCGCAAATACCAGCTTATCCAAATCCTGAAGCTTGGTGTATACATGAGGGGTAACCCTTACACAGCTAATATTTTCCCATACTATACCAACCGTGTGTATTTTATAGGTATTAAACAATGCCTGGTCTAGTTGTGCCGGTGTCATTCCATCAACAGATACACCACAAATAGCACATGAATACTCTGGTTTAAATGAGGTATGGATTTTTACACCGGGTATTTTAGCCGCTTTTTCGGCCCAATAATTTTTGAGGTAACGGATACGTTCTTCTTTTCTTTTAGGTCCAATAGCATTGTGAAAGTTCAATGCCTCGCCTATCCCCTGTTCAATAGGAAAACTTCTGGTACCAAGGGTTTCAAACTTCCTGATATCACTGCTCCTTGGCTTGTCGTTACAAACCAGTGGCCAGATTTTTTCGATTTTTTCTTTTTTGATCCACAGCATCCCACTTCCGATAGGGGCGCTCAAAAATTTATGCAGGCTGGTACCAAAATAGTCGCATTCAAGGTCTGGGATCTTATAATCCAGAAGTCCAAATGAGTGTGCCCCATCAACTACTACTTCAATACCTTTTCTATGCGCCATTTGCGCAATCTTTTTTACCGGTAATATCTGACCGATCCAGTTGATGATATGGGTGAGGTGAAGAATTTTTGTTTTAGGAGTAATCGCTTTCTCAAAAGTGGCCACAATCGTTTCATCGTTCTCAATCGGAAAATCAAAATTCAACTGGGTGTAAACGATTCCTTCTCTTAAGGCACGCTGACGCCAGGCCTGTATCATATTTGGATAATCCTGCTTGGTTCCAATTACTTCATCGCCTGCTTTTAAATCAATTCCATAAATAACGGTATTCAATGCCTCTGTAGCGTTTCTGTTGACCGCTATTTCTTCCGGAGTACATCCTGCAAGTGTTGCCAGTTTATAACGAAGTGGCTCCCTTCCCTGGTCCAATATGCGCCACATATAATAAGATGGCCCTTCATTCGATAGCTTATTAAACCGCTCCACAGCTTCCTGTACCACCCTTGGTGAAGGGCTAACACCCCCATTATTCAGGTTTATAAGGCTTGGGTTTACGGTAAACCCTTGCTGAATAACACTCCAGTAATCTTCATCAGTAGCAATTTCTCCGGCTGATAATGCGGCAACCCTGTTTTGGGCCGCTTCCCATTCGGCAGCATGTAACTGCTGAAAAAGGCTATTTGCTGAAAAAGCGCCGGCCAATAGGCCCACACGCTGTAAAAAATGACGACGTTGTTCCATGGAATCGGGTTAAAGAAGAAAGATAAGAAAAACAGAGGAACAGAGGAACAGAAGAACAGAGGAACAGAGGAATTTCCAATTTCCAACTTCGAAGTTGGAGGCTTATAAGCTAACATTCCTTAGACACTTGGAAATTGGAAATTCCTCTGTTCTTCTGTTCGTCTGTTCTTTTCCCATTCAGTATCTTTGTACAAACTTTCCGGATATGGCGCAGGTATTTAAGACGGTGATTTGTGTGGGTTTCTTGCTGCTGATCAGTCAGTTATCAGAGGCACAGTGTTCGATCTGTACCAAAACGGCTTCACAGTTGGGTGAAGGTCCGGCCAAAGCATTGAATTCTGCCATCATTTACCTGGCAGGCGCACCATTGGCCATTATGGGTTATATTGGATGGAGATGGTGGAAGCGTGAAAAAGAAGTCTCTGCTCACGAAATGGAAAACAAGCAATAATCCCCCCTCAACATTCATGGATCAAACAAATCCCCTGGTTTCTGTAGTTATTCCATGCTATAATCATGGGGCTTATATACAAGAGGCTTTAGATAGTATTGAAATTGATAAAATAAATTATCCGGTAGAAATCATCATCGTCGACGACGGATCCACCGACCAGCCTACTTTACAAAAACTCGAAGCACTTAAAGCAGCCGGATACCAGGTTATTTTCCAATCGAATGGCGGTCCGGCAAGTGCCAGAAATACAGGTGTTCGCGCATCAAAAGGCGTGTATATTCTACCCCTAGATGCCGACAACAAAATAACCCCTGATTATATTAATAAGGCCATCCCCATTCTAACCGAAAAAGCGGTTGACATTGTGTATGCAAGACCCATATTTTTTGGCGATTTATCGCAGCGAAAAAGACAATACAAAGTCAGGAAATACGATGACCTGAATATTGTTACGGGCAATTTTGCTGACGCCTGTGCAGTTTATAAGAAAAACGTTTGGGAAAAGAATGGCGGATACGATACCGATATACCCTTTTATGGTTTTGAAGATTGGGAGTTTTGGATCAATGCAGCATCCAATGGATTTCAATTTTACTTCCTGGATGAAAAACTTTTCTATTACAGAATTGTAGCCAATTCGGTAATTACCGGATATAATCAGGAAGAAAGAATAACACTTAACAAACAATATATTGCTAAAAAACATTCAGATTTCTATCTGCAAAAATTAATACGCTTATCATACATAAAAGAGCGTTATGAGGTAGATATCATGCGGTTCATTATTACCCCAATTCTCTACCCGCTCTATTTATTAAAAATCATTGATTCACCTATTGTAAGGTCCAGGAAAAAGTTTCGCGGATAGCATATTATCAAACGCATTAATTGCAAGGCTGCACATGGATAAGAAACAAATTGAAAAAGTATACATCAAGCCAACCCTTAAGTTGGGTTATGGATATTACCTTATCCAACGCTCACTTATAGAAGCCGTGCAGGACCTCAAAGGAAAAATCGGAGGTAAAGTACTCGACCTGGGTTGCGGTGTAATGCCGTACCGCGACTTTCTAATGGAGTCGGGAAAAATTGAGCAGTATACAGGAATGGATCTGCAATATTCCAACTACCATAATAAAGTAGTTCCTGATATGTATTGGGATGGGTATACCATTCCGCTGGAAGATGCATCCATAGATTGGATCATTGTAACAGAATTCCTGGAACATTATTATGATACTGATGCTATTTTAAAAGAAATGCACCGTGTGCTAAAACCAGGTGGTAGCATCTTCTTTTCTGTTCCATTTATATATTCTTTACACGAGGTTCCGCATGATCATCATCGCTTTACCCCTTATGCCCTCACCAATCATTTTACCAATACCGGATTCTCAAGTCACTCCATTTATCCAAGAGGAGGATTTAATTACAGCCTGGTTATAACGATGAGTTTATGGGCCAAACAAGCTGGCAGTAAAGGATTTATTAGATTGGTAGTGAAATTTTTCTTATTCTGTTTCCATAAACATTTAATAAGAAATGATAAAAAGTATGCTACTTATAATAAAGGGTATACCAGTTTCGAAAACCATACCATGCCTTCCGGATTATGGGGCTATGCTACTAAGTAATCAATAAAAGGAACGATAAATTTCCAGGTACTTTTCTGCGGCAGTGCGCCAGCTAAACTGTTGCGCGTGTTGAATAATTGCCGCTGCATTATTATTCTGTTCATAAGCTGCAAGTCCTTTATGCAAAACCTCCTGCATAGAATCCTGTTCAAATCCTGAAAAATAAAAAGCATGTTCGCCACCTATCTCTGGTAAACTAGTATGGGTAGATAAGAACACAGGTTTACCAAATGCCATTGCCTCAATTACAGGCAATCCAAAACCTTCTGCAATAGATGGAAAAACAAATGCACTACAATGTTTATAATACCACTGCTTATCGTTTTCGGAAATCGTACCAATAAAACGTACACGTTCAGCAACACCCAAACGGGTGGCTTCTGCCATAATTACCTGCTGGTAATTTTTATCCTGTACAACTCCTGCTATCAAAAGCTCAAATGTATTGTTTACCAATAGTTGTGGAAGTACATGAAAATTCTTTTTCTCTGTAATGGTACCAATGGTAAATAAAAAAGGATGCTGGGGAGTAAGTTCAGGTGCCTCCAACTTAGGTATCGGCGTAATATTGCAACCATTGTAAATTACCGAGACAGGTGTATTTGCAATATCAATATGTTCTTTCAAATCATTCAGCACGTAATTCGAAATAGCAACCACATGATCTGCTTTATTTATTTTCTGTTGCAACCGCTTAAGATAAGCATGTTGCTTTGCGTGATTTTTAAGGTTTCCTTTCAGAAAGTTCAGGTCATGAATGGTAAGCACAACGGGTATTTTACCTTTCTGGGGTTGGTACATACTATCCTGATGGGTTGTATGCCAAACATTGTACTTTTTCACTGATGGCAAAAAGATCTTGTGAAGGGGTTGTTGCAGCAGGTATTTTTCATTCGGCCCAAAAATTCCCTTATTTGTTTTGTCGGTATAAAACACCAATGATTCTTCCGGAAGTTTCATGTACAACAATGCCTGTCCGAGGTGCAGACAAAAATGATACAATCCTGTATGGTTGTATTTCATTCTTTCGCAATCCAGTATGATGGTTTTTACTGCCCGCATAGTTGAAAGGACAAAACTTTTATTGAATGGTAAAAAATAATTTAATACAGTATAGCCATCTTCGTATCAGGTTTCTTTGTTTATAGGCCATTATACGACGATTATAGGCAAAGAACAAACACATTCGGTTAATATTATTCAACAAAGAAAAAGTTGCATAATATTTATGACATCGCCGGAGAATTTCTTTTTCCTGCTTCATCGATTCCGGACATCTGTTATACATTAATCTTACCCTTTCTCTTATTGCTGAAAGATCTTTTGCTTTTTTAGTTCGTACAACCTGTTGCTGCTCTTCACCTTCCTGCACTTTTACCGCTCCGAAAACACTGCTATTATGTTGTCTATAGTGTACCAATGGTTTATCCAGGTATTTTATGCCATTGTATAAAGTCGCTACAAAGCCTATCCAGTGATCATGTGGTATCATTGGCGCAAAAGGAACCGCATCTTTTATCAGGGATGTTTTGATAAGCATTGCGTGTCCTGCAGCGGAATTTCCAACCAGAAAACTAATGCAATCATTAAAATCGGCCAATCGTTTAATATCAGATAGTTTTTTACCGATGGGTTTATCCTGTCCATCAATTAATAATGAGTCTGCATAAACAATGGTTGCATCTCCAATAGCATCCAACAGTGTACTTATTTTCTCCGGCATCCATATATCATCCTGATCGCTGGGTGCAACAAATGCACCTTTTGCCATTAGCAGGCCTTTTTCAAAATTCTTTATATATCCCAGGTTCTCTTTGTTTTGAACCAATTGTATCCTATTATCTTTCGCTGCAAACGCTTGTATTTTACTAATTGTTTGATCGGTTGACCCGTCATCAACAATAATAATTTCAAGGTTTGAATGTGTTTGGGAAAGAATACTATTAATCTGAGCATCAATAAAAGCAGCACCATTATAAGTAGCCATTACAACGGATACCAGTGGTGTACTTGCTGTGTCTGCTATCGTATTATTCACTTATAACTTAATTAAAGATACTGCTGAATAAATGTAAACAAATTGAATTCACCTTTGGCAAGATTCGTTTCAATTGCATCTTTAATTGCCGATTTTTTAACACCTCGCATTTTCTCGCGCTGTATCAATTGATACGCCCTTTCAGCCAGCAGCCATGCTTTTCGGGGTCTGGTTTGTTGTAATAAAGCATGTTCCTCTATTGCCTTCACCAATTCATCAATACCAGTTCTGGTTGATGCGATTGTTTTGATGATTGGCACCTGCCAATTAGTTTGGTTAAAAGTAGGTGCAAGCATCAACCGGAGATTTTTTACAAAATGGTCCGCATCGGGCCTGTCGCTTTTATTCACCACGAAAATATCGGCTATCTCCATTAAACCTGCTTTCATGGTTTGCACTTCATCACCCGCTTCCGGTACCACTACCACAATCGTTGTATCTGCCAATCCGGCTATTTCAATTTCGCTTTGTCCAACCCCTACTGTTTCAACAATTATATGATCGAAACCTGCGGCCTGCATCAGCGCAGTAATATCAATGATATGCGGGTGTAGTCCACCCAATGAACCCCTGGTAGCCAATGATCGGATAAATACATTGGGATGATTATACCATTCACTCATGCGTATCCTGTCGCCAAGTACCGCACCAAGATTAAATGGAGATGATGGGTCTACACATAAAACCCCCACTTTTTTATTTTGCAAAACCCATGTGGCAATCAGGGCATCTACCAGTGTACTCTTTCCTGCTCCCGGCGGACCTGTAATACCCGTCACCGCTGCATGACCTGCAGGCAGCTCTGCAAGAAACTGCTCAAAGCCGGACACTTCATTTTCTACACAAGAAATACTTCTTGCCAATGATCGCTGGTCGCCCTGTTTTATTCCTATTAATAATTGCTGCCACATAATGCTATGCTAAACGTAAATTTACCCTTGTTCCTGCAAAAGAAAGTAAATGAATCCAGAGAAATACAGTTTAAAGAGGATATCGTGAAAAAAGTATCGTTTATAACTGCATTATTTATCATCTCCCTTGCTGGGTTATTGTGGAGTCGTGCTATCCTATCGCTATCGATGGGTGCGTGGTTGATTTTTTCCATCTGGCATTTTCGATACTGGATCGATAACTGGTTCAGGAATCCCATCATCATCTGGGGAATAACACCAGTACTATTTGGTTTGCTGGGTATTTGGCAATCACCCGCTGCCGCTGCTGGATGGGATCACCTGCTTACTTTAGCCACTTACCCGGTTTTGGCAATCAGTGGTGCCTGTATTGCATCTATTGAACCACGTTTATTCAAAACATTTGGTTATTGCTGGGTTATAGCTGCATTGATAGCAGTGCTGTATCCTTTGGGATGGTATATTTTGCATAGCCAGGAAGCCTTGGAAAAATACAGTAGCGGACAATCATTACCCGTATTTATGGATAATGACCATGTTCGTTTTTCCATGTTCTTATCTGGCGCTGTGCTGATTGCATGGTTCAATAGAAAGGCGCATAAATGGTTATTAGCAGCCAGCATTTTTTTAGCAGTTTGTATTCTCTTTTTATCAGCACGCACCGGATGGGTAATGATTATGTTGATGGGATTGATCATTGGCATTCAAACCATATGGAAAAAAGAGCAGCGAAAAAATGGTTTGATGGTATTGGCTGGGTTATCGGCTTTGGTTTTCATAGCCTGGTTATTGTTTCCCACAGTACAACATAAATTGGGTTACAGTTTTTATGACTGGAACCAGTACGTACCCGGCAAATATGACCCTACCTTATCTGACAATGCCAGGTATGCAGTAAACAAAGCGGCCTGGCACGCAATTCAATCTGGTCAGCAAAATATAGGCTGGGCAGGTATTCCGGAGGTTTTACAAAATAATTTCAAACAAATATTTCCAAACTATAATACCAACTTCGGCTGGCCATTTAATCAATGGTTATTCTGGTGGATGGGAAGTGGATGGTGGGGTATGTTATTGTTCACGATCTGGTTGCTATTTCCCGTATACCATGGCTGGCGGCAAAAAAAACCAGCCCTTTCCTGCTGGACCCTTGCCATTGCCGCTACCTGTTTAGTTGAGTGTAATCTCGGCTATCAGTATGGAGTTTGGTTGCATGGGTGGGTGATAATTTGGAAATTTGAAAATTTGAAAA
>CAZTCS010000028.1:10979-31666 GCA_964611995.1 uncultured Sediminibacterium sp.
CTTTATAAAGTGTGAAAACAATTGACATCATAAAAGGCCGTCATTTCCAAATTTTCAAATTCTCAAATTTTCAAATTATTCTATAGTTTCTAAAATCAAACAACCTAATCCCTGTTTTCTTTTCGAAATAGTAGAGGAGTTTATCTTTAAAGGAGAATTTCTTTTTGCTGATGTCTAAATCTGTTTTCCAGTTTTGGCGGGCAATCCGATCCAGCATTACTTGTGGATGGGTGCCGGTAAATTTTTGTAGGGAATCGAATTCATCATAATTCCAGAAATCAGGTTCCTTCATTAAGTCTTCCAGCACTTTGTCTGAATGCCAGAGTTTGCTGAAATTTTTCATCTTTTTCATCATCTGCTCCGGGCTCTTCACCCAGCCATAATGGTACACATAAGCATCAATTGGTTTTACCCATAACTTCTGCTTTCCGATTCTGAATCCCTGGGCATCTTTATAAGAGGAAATGCGTTTGTCGTTCCGTATTACCCTCACTTCGTGGTCGTACCATTTTCTGCTATCACCTACATAATCATAGGTTCCATAGAAATGGAGGTATTTAAACACCAGCCCCTGTACCCTTTTATCATCTTTATACTGCAAACAGGCATTACGAATGGTTTCATGGTATTTTTCATGAACTGCTTCATCGCCCTGAATATAAAATGCCCAGTCGCTTGCAGGATCGATCAGTTGAAATGCTTTGTTTGTTTCTACGGCTAATACAGAACCTCCGGAACGAAGGTTAGGATCCCATACGGAATGATGGATTTTTATTTTGGGATCACCAATCGACTGCATGAGTCCGAGTGTATCATCATCTGAATTTCCCACCAGAATAATCATTTCATCTACTACAGGCAGAATAGACTTAATGGCTTCAACAATTGGGTAATCATTGATTACGGCATTACGGATAATGGTAAACCCGGAAATTTTCATAAAGCAAAGTAAATACGAAATAGCATATCAAAACGATAACATGAGGTAATACTGTTCATATATTAACTGCTTTTATTTACTTCGTGGTAGCATATGACAAATTTCATTCCCATTTTCCCCCTTGGTATCATAATCTTTCCAGGTGAAACAGCTAACCTGCACATTTTCGAACCCAGGTATAAAGAGTTGATTAATGATTGCCATAACAGGAAAAAACCTTTTGGCATTCCTACAGTAAACAACAATACTGTTTCAGAATTAGGTACATTGGTACAAATAACCGAGATCGCTGAAGTGTATCCTGATGGCAAGATGGACATCCGCATTAGGGGTGAAAAAGTATTTCGCGTGCTGGAGCTTGTGCAATCGATTCCTGATAAATTATACAGCGGTGCCATTGTTCATTACCCTGAAAATAATGAGAGCAAACAGCCTCAATTGTTGGAAACAGTACTTGTTGGTATTCGTGAATTGCACAAGCTGATCCATGTTGCCAAACAATTTAAGAAACCTGATCATTTGCTGAATAGTTATGACCTGGCCCATCATGCCGGACTTTCTGCCGAGGAAGAATATGAATTTTTAGGTCTTATGCACGAACTTCAGCGATTGGAATACCTGAAAAGACATCTTTCCAAAATAATTCCGGCGGCTACAGGCATTGAATCTTTAAAGGAAAGGATTCACCTGAATGGACATTTCAGGGAACTAAAAGGTTTTAATTTTAATGAATAACCGTATTTATGCAAACCAGTCTTTGTTTTGATTTTGGGAACACACGTTTAAAATGCGCCATTTTTTCCGGGCGAGAACTAAAAGATGTGATTGTATTAGAGAGCGACAGCAATGAAGCGATTGAAGACCTTATTAAACAATACCAGCCACAGAAATCCATTCTTTCTTCCGTAATCAACCATAACCCTTCAATTGAGACCATTCTTGCTGAAAAAACCCAATTTCATAAGCTTGGACATACAAGTAAGCTGCCTTTCAGCACTCCGGTAGGTAAACCAGAAACAATTGGTGCCGACAGATTGGCTATTTGTGCGGCCTCGGTTGATTTATTTCCAAATCAACATAACCTGGCTATCGGACTGGGAACCTGTATAACCTACAATTACATCAATAAAGCACATGAATTTTTGGGGGGAAGTATCTCTCCGGGCTTAACCATGCGTTTCCGGGCCATGCATGAACAAACGGCCTTATTACCCCTTGTAACGCCTGATTATCATGTTCCTTTAATCGGTTATGATACCAAAACCAACCTCCAAAGCGGTGTTATTCTGGGAATGGCTAAGGAAATTGACGGAATTATTGAAGCTTATGCCTTGAAATTCAACAACTTTAACGTGCTGTTAACCGGGGGTGATATGGCTTTTTTTGTACCGCATCTAAAAAACAGGATATTTGCCGACCCTTATTTAATATTTAAAGGCCTGTATGCGATCTGTGAGTACAATACTATTCAGAATTAGTTGCTGTTTTCTGGTTACCGGAATAAGCATTTTTAATGCCAATGCCCAGGAGAATTCACCTTTTACCAGGTATGGTTTAGGTGATTTTTACAATGGCAGTCATGCTATCAGCCGGGCCTTAGGTGGACTAGGCGTTGCTTACTCTGACGGCACCAACAATAACGTAGGTCAGGCCATTAATTTTATGAATCCGGCTACTTATGGTCAGTTTTTTATGGTTTCCTATGATTTAGGACTAACCATAGACAGCAGAAACCTGAGAAGTGAGAACCCGGCAGGAAAATTCAGGTCAAATTATTTCTATCCTTCATATCTCGGTGTGGGCGTTCCATTAAATAAAGACAAAGGATGGGGTATGGCATTTGGTTTGCGCCCTTTAAGCAGGATCAGCTATTCGGTTATTAATCGTGAGAAAGTAGTAGGAGATAGTTTAGCAACAGTATATGAAGGGTCGGGAGGATTGAACCAGGCTTTTATTGGCGTTGGTAAAAAATGGAAAAACCTGAGTGTTGGGTTTAATACCGGTTTCAATTTTGGAAGAAAAGAAATTTCAACCAAAAAAACCTTTATCAACGATACTACCTTCTTCTATCAATCTAATTCTTCAACCCTTACTACTTTTAGTGGTGTATTCTTTAATCCGGGATTTCAGTATGAATTTACGGTTGGTAAAAAAGTAATTGAGCAAACCAAAACAACCAATAGTTATAAAATAATCATTGGTGGTTCTGCGATGCTGGCACAAAGACTGTCTGCATCTCAGGATCAGAAAAGAGAAACATTTGTAGAAACACAGTCAGGAGACATCACCGTTGATAGTATTTCTAATACAACCGATATTAAAGGTCGTATTCAAATGCCCGCAACTTATGCAGCTGGTATTACCTTCCACAAAACCAGCAGCAATAACCGCGGAACTTTTGAAATGTGGTCTATCGGAGCTGAATATACCACCACTCAGTGGACCAAATATCGATTCTACGGACAGCCCGATCAGTTAAATAACAGCTGGCAGTTTAAAGTTGGCGCGCAGCTTTGTCCTGACCCACTTAATGGCAGAAATTACTGGAGCAATGTTAACTATCGTGTAGGTGCTTTTTTTGGTAAGGATTATTTAAATCCGGATGGAAATGGACTGAAACATGTTGGATTTTCTTTAGGTGCTGGATTACCCATTAAAAAATGGAACAACTATGATCGCCAGTTCACTATTTTAAATACGGCTTTACAGTTTGGAAAAAGAGGATCTTCTGTTAATAATATTACAGAAAGCTATGTACAGTTTACACTGGGTATTAGTTTAACCGATCTTTGGTTCCAGAAACGCAAGTATGATTAAACCTTCTTTTCATATAAAAAACATAATAGCAGCCTGTATATTAGGCTGCTTTTTTGTGTGTGGTTGTGAAAACGATGTCAATGATGTAAAAGAACTGAGCAGAAGGGCTCCAGGTATTGAAGAAGGAAAGAATATTGAAAGTTATCTTAGTCAAAATGGTCGCATAAGCGCCAAACTTACTGCACCATTATTATTACGATACCAGGGTGATAGCCTGCGTAAAACTGAGTTTCCCAATACCTTACACGTAGACTTTTTCGATTCTACCATGCGAACAGAGAGCCAGTTATTTGCTAAATATGGCCGCTATCTTCCGAATGAAAGCAAAGTTTTTCTGCGAGACAGCGTAGTAATATTCAATACAAAAGGAGATACCTTATACAGTAATGAATTGTATTGGGATCAATCACTTGGCCAGTTCTATACAAATACACCTGTTACATTGGTTCAACATTATCCCTATAAACAAAAAGGGCGTTATGCCAATGGGTTTCGCTCCAATCAGGACCTCACCGATATTACTTTCTTCAATATCCAACCTGGCAGTTTTGCCATTATTCCGGATAGTACTTTCAATCCATAAACACATAAAAAAAATTATTTATTGAAGGCAACGATTTTACTTTTCGTTGTGTCTTCAGGGCAACCCCTATAACTGTTTTTGAAACAGTTATTCTTGCTATTCTTTATAAGCCCTTAAAATCAATCATTTATGCGTTTACGCAAGTTATTACTGTGTGTATTTTCATTGGTTTTTGTTTTTGCTGCCTGCACCATTTCAAAGCAATCGGCACATGTAATTGTAAACAATGAAAGCAAAGAACATGTACCAATGAGGCTGGTAATCAGTGATCAGGAAAATGGAAAGACACGCAAAGAAATTGACTACCTGCTAAAACCCGGATTGCAGGAAGTGCAGATCTATAAATTTCCTAAAGGCGCTTATGACATTTCCCTAAACCTTAAAAACGGTGTAATCCATAAAAATTATCCGCTGGCATTAGACACAGATCGATGGATCATGGTTACCTATATGCAAGATGATTCGCTCAGGCTTCAAAAGAAATACGGGTATATCGATACTTCTTCCCTGAAAAAAATAAATGGCCAATTTGCTGGCCTCAACCTGTATGTTGAAAACAGAAGGCCACCAAATCTGTAGTCCGCGGACCATGGACCATGGACTATGGTCTATGGTCCATCAGCTCCCACACAAAGTATCTGCTTCCCTTACCTTCCTCCGTAACTGAAATTTTACAGGCTTCAATCAAAATAATTAAATAAATTCATGGCTCATTGTTTATCCAACCCATAACCAACCGATTGCTATGAAAAAAAAAGATCTGAACAAAAAACAGGAAAAGACCATTTCCGATAACTCAAGGAGGAAGTTTCTACAGAATGGCCTTACAGCGCTTGCCGGATTTTACATTGTTCCCCGACATGTTATTGGAAGGGGTTATATAGCTCCAAGTGATAAACTGCAGGTTGCAGGTATCGGAGCTGGTGGTAAAGGGGAGAGCGATTTATATAACTTTTTCATGAGTGGGAAAGCAGATATTGCTTTCTTATGTGATGTTGATTCGCGTCAGAGTGCAAAAAGTCGTGAACGCTACCCTAAAGCCAAAGTTTACGAAGACTATCGCGAAATGCTCGACAAGGAGCATAAAAATATAGATGCCGTATCTGTATCAACTCCCGATCATATGCATGCGGTGCAAGCTATGGCTGCCATGCAATTGGGAAAACATGTTTATGTTCAAAAACCACTTTCACACGATATATATGAGGCACGTGTTATGACCGAAGCGGCACATCGCTATAAGGTAGTAACACAAATGGGTAACCAGGGTGCTTCTGGTGACGGTGTACGTCAATTAGTTGATTGGTACAATGCTGGATTAATTGGTGATGTACACACTGTATATTGTTATACAGACCGACCAGTTTGGCCACAGGGTATACAGTGGTCCAAAAACTCGCTACCTGTACCTAAAGAGTTGAACTGGGATCTATGGCTAGGTACCGCTCCTTATAAAGATTATGTAGATAACCTGGTTCCATTTAACTGGCGCGGATGGTGGGATTATGGTACCGGAGCATTAGGAGATATGGCCTGTCATATTATGGCACCTGCTTTTGCGGTACTTGGACTAGGTTATCCTGAATCAGCCGAGTGTAGTGTAGCAAAAAGATATGAAAGAAACTGGAACGCCATTTATGCACCAGAGTGTGGACCATTGGCCTCTCATATTATTTTGAAATTTAAAGGCCAGAATGGCAAGCCTGATTTAACCATGCACTGGATGGATGGTGGTATTCAACCTGAACGTCCTGCAGAGCTTGGTCCAAATGAAATGATGGGTGATGGCGGTAATGGTACCATTTTTATTGGTACCAAAGGAAAGATGATGTGTGGTACTTACGGAGCCATTCCTAACCTGTTGCCAACCAATCTTACCAAGACCACACAGGTTCCACAAACCGTTAAGCGCGTGCCTAATGGAGATAATGGTCACTATGCAGCATGGGTTGAAGCAGCGATTGCAGGTTATGGTTCTGAAGCAGCAAAAACCTTAAGTTCAAATTTCGATGTTGCCGGTCCGCTTACAGAAAGCGTATTAATGGGCAACCTTGCAATACGTAGCTACGATCTTCAGAAAAAAATGGATAATGGCCGCATAACTTACCCAGGTAGAAATATCCGATTAGTATGGGATGGCCCGAATATGAAAATCACCAACTTCGATGAAGCCAACCAATTTGTAAAACGTCAGTACAGAGACGGTTGGAGCCTGGGAGTGTAAGAACTGAAGAATATTGAACAGCAGAATGTCCAATGATGAAGTAAAGATTTCAAATTACTTCATCATTGGACATTCTGCTGTTCGATATTCATTATTGCCAACGGCTACGGCTATAGCTGAAACTTACTCATATAGCCCGCATTTGCATTCGCACTATCCATCGGGGTGGTTCCGGTGAATGCTTCCTGTTCTACTATAAAGGTTTTTAGACCGTATTTACGACCTTCTCCGAGGATTGATTTAAAATCTATGGTTCCCTTTCCGATTTGACAGGATTCTTTGCCCTTTTGCGTTTGGGTGAGGTCCTTTACATGACATAACCTGAAACGGTTAGGATATTTTTTGAACCATGCTTTTGGATCTTCGCCTGCAGCTACTACCCAATAAATATCCATTTCAAAATCAACAAGGTCTTTGTCGGTACCTTCCATCATTACTACCTGTGGTATCTGTCCATCCAACACTTTGAATGAATAGTCGTGGTTATGATAAGCGAAACGAATACCGTTCTTTTTGGCTATTTGTCCTGACTTGTTGAACTCGTCATTAAATTTTTTGAAATCGTCGATTGATTTTTGGGGGCCTTTCCATGGACAAATCAAATAAGACATCCCGATCTCAGCAGCTTCTGCAGACTTCTTTTCGAAATCAACGGTATTGTTACAATGTGCCGAAACCAATTTCATTCCCAGATCATCCATGAGTTTTTTAAACTCGGTATTTTTCATACCCCAGAAAAATCCTTTTGCTCCTTCGAAGCTTTCAATTTGTTTATATCCGTAAGAAGCCAGTTTGGTGAGTGTATCTTTCGGGTCGGCCATCATGGCTTCTTTTACGGTCCACAATTGAATTCCAAACGCTCCCAAAGGCTTATAGGCTAATTCATCTAATATGGAAGACTTACCTGCAAAAGGCACAGACAATGCTGCTGCCGCAAAACCTGTATTACGTAGAAAGTCTCTGCGATTAATTGTCATAAGTACTAAGATTAGAGTTAAAAAAACAAAACCCAAAAGTCAAATACATATTTTGAATTTCGACTTTTGAGTTTTTACATACCTTAACTAGTTGCCCAGGCTTTATCGCCTTTTGTATAAGGTATATTACCTTCATACTTACCTGGCACGGCTACATAACGTAAAGCTTTTGTAGCACCTACTTCAGATGTGAAGAAACCTAGCAGGGTTAATTCTTTCATCATCCTGAAATAATGATTAGGATCTTCCGGCTTTTTGGCTTTCTGGTATTCTTTTGTTTCTTTATCGAGGTCAACCAATAATGCGTGTCGCTGTTCTGGCGTACTCTCCATAAAGGATTTACCGTTTTTGGTTTTGCTGGCTTCATCCAGCTTTTTAAATCCTTCTTTAAAGATGGTTTGGTCTTTTGCTTCGTAACAATCTGTTACATATACCGACATAAATTCTCCTACTTTGGCTTCTTTGGCACCTGGGGTGCTTGTAGCAGGTAAAATAGTTTCTCCTACTTCATTCAAAAAACTGATTTCTTCTGGAGAAAAACTGATACCGCTATCTGTACCAGTAGTTTTACAGCCCGTTAGAAAAGCAGTTGAACCAATTAGTGTTCCCCCTAGTAGCAGTGCTACACTTGAAAGGGCTTCTCTTCTATTCATGGTAATGTTTTTTCGTGAATGGTGAATGGTGAATGGTGAATGGTGGTTTCTTTATTGACCATTCACCATTGACAATTGACTACTATAAATTTTGTTTCTTTAATTCACTAACCGCATGATCTGCAGCGCGTGCAGTAAATGCCATATAGGTGAGTGATGGGTTTACGCAAGCTGATGAAGTCATGAATGCGCCATCGGTAACATATACATTTGGTGCATCCCAAACCTGGTTGAATTTATTTACAACCGAAGTTTTAGGATCATGTCCCATACGCGCTGTTCCCATTTCGTGAATACCACGACCCAATACGCCATTGCCTTCGTAACCATACACATCTTTTACGCCTGCATTGGTGAGTATTTCAATAGCATCGGCCTGCATATCTTTCCTCATTTTGATTTCGTTCTCTTTGAGTTCGCAATCAAATGAAAGAACAGGAAGCCCCCATTTATCTTTCACGTTTTTATCGAGCGTAATTTTATTGTTATGGTCAGGCAATACTTCTCCAAAGCCCATCATACCAAAGGTCCAGCCACCCGGTTCAGTAAGTGCATCTTTAAATTCGGCACCGATACTTAATTCCGCAACATCCCTTCCCCATCCTTGTCTGGATGCACTTCCCTGGTATCCAAATCCACGGAGATAGTCACGCTTATCGCCATATAGATTGCGGTAACGTGGTACATAAATACCATTTGCCCTGCGACCGAAATAATATTTGTCTTCATAACCTTCCACACGACCGCCGGCACCAACACCTAAATGGTGGTCCATGATATTATGCCCTAATTCGCCGCTACTACTTCCTAATCCATCAGGCCAAACATCCGTAGCCGAATTCATCAGAATCCAGGAAGTGTTTAATGCCGATGCATTGAGGAAAACAATTTTAGCATTGTAGGTATAAGTTTTATTCGTTTCGGCATCCAGTACTTCAACACCTGTTGCGCGTTTTTTGTCTTTATCGTACAATACCCTTGTTACAATTGACCATGGACGAAGTGTTAAATTACCTGTTGCCATCGCTGCAGGCAAAGTAGATGACTGTGTGCTGAAATAAGCACCAAACGGACAACCCAGCCAGCATTTATTACGGTACTGGCAATTGGTACGGCCATTATGTTCCTGGGTCAGGTTTGCTACACGACCAATGATCATGTGGCGCTGGTTCTTATAATATTCTTTTATACGCTTAGCCAGGTCTTTTTCTACAACATTAAGTTCCATTGGAGGAAGGAAATCGCTGTCTGGTAAATGGGGTAAACCCTCTTTACTTCCACTAATACCTGCATGGCGCTCTACATAGGAATACCAGCTTTCAATTTCTTTATATCTAACGGGCCAATCAACCCCTACACCATCTTTCAGGTTGGCTTCAAAATCAAAATCACTCCACCGATAGCTTTGGCGACCCCACATTAAAGAGCGTCCACCAACATGGTATCCGCGGAACCAATCGAAGCGTTTTACTTCTGTGTAAGGACTTTCCTTTTCATTTACCCAATAATCGAGGTTTGTTTCGTTGAGTGGGTAGTCGCGTTTGAGCACGGGATAATCATTGATCATCTGTTGTGTTCTTCTTCCGCGATGGGGATAGTCCCATGCTTCTTTGTTGGCGTTTACATAATCCTTAATGTGTTCAATGTTACGCCCACGTTCGAGCAAGAGCACTTTCAGCCCCTTTTCAGTAAGCTCTTTAGCGGCCCAGCCGCCGCTGATTCCTGAACCTACTACGATTGCATCATAATTTTGTTCGGCCATGGTCTGTTTGTTTATGATTGTTTGTGGTTTGCAGTTTTTAGACCATGGTGCATAGTCCATGGTCCATAGTATTATTTAGCCATGGACTATGGACCATGGACTATCGACTATCAAATTATACATCACATATCTGAATCGCCTTTCTCAATGAGCCTAGCTTATCGTTTCCAGTGGCAATAAATTCCTGTGCTACATATTGCTTGAACCCAGTTTCAACAATTGCTTTCATTATCGCCGGGTAATACAATTCCTGGGTTTCATCTATTTCATGACGTCCGGGTACGCCAGCAGTATGGTAATGACCAAAATACTGGTGATTATTTTTAATGGTACGAATGATATCGCCTTCATTTATCTGCATGTGATAGATATCGTATAGCAGTTTAAAATTCGGTGAACCCAATTGCTTACATAGTTCAACACCCCATGCAGAGCTGTCGCACATATAATCTTTGTGATCTACTTTACTGTTGAACAGTTCCATCTGAATAACCACACCTTTCTTCTCTGCCAATGACATAATCTGCTTCAGTCCGGTAACACAGTTTTTCAATCCGGTTTCATCATCCATTCCATTCCTGTTACCACTGAAACAAATCAGGTTGGTATAACCTGCTTTTGCTACCAGTTCAATATGTTCCGTATAATTTTTAATCAGGGTTGCATGGTACTGCGGGTCGTTCCAACCTTTTACCAATCCTATTTCAGCACCATTACACATGGTAGAAATAAGGTTGTGCTTTTTTAAAATTTCCCAGTCTTTAGGACCAACCAAATCAATACCAACCAGGCCCATCTCTTTAACGATTACACATAATTCATCCAATGGAATATCGTTATAACACCAGCGGCAAACAGAATGATTAATGTTTCCTTTTAGCGCCATAGTAGGTGTGGTGGTATTTGAAGTGAATGCAGAAGCGCCTGAACCAGTTGCCAATAATGCAGAACCGGCAAGCAATTGCTTAATCGTTTTTCTTCTTGATGAGTCTGTAGCCATGATTGATCTTTCGCAGGATAATAAATATAAGAATTAATGTTTAACCAACGTTTGTGGCTGGTTGATTTGGCATTTTTTTATTCCTCATGTAGAGAAATAATGCCGCAAATGCAACTGATAATACAATTGGAATCATCATTGTGGCATTGATTATTTCAGGACCAGCGAGTTTTTTTGCTTCACCCAATACATTCGCCATTTCTGTTCCTGCTGCGGCATTTGAATAATCTGCAAGATTTGCACCTGCAGGAAGTTTAGCAGCCAGCAAACTATCGTAATAATCACTCATGAAAATCATATAAACAGAAACCGCAAACATACCGGCACCACCCATCAGGTTTAGTCCAACAGCACCCGTTTTTGGTAAATTTTCTGAAACAAAACCAAGCATGGTAGGCCAGAAATAACATACACCCATACCAAAAATAATTGCCCCGAGGAACAACATATTTCCGGTTGTATGTCCCATAAGGTATAACCCTACTGCAGATAACACAGCAGAAATTAGCAGTACGCCGGCCGGAGAAAACCGATGTACCACTGGTTCGGCAAAAGCACGCCCCAATACCATGATACCCGTTTCGATGGTTAAGAGCAGGATCGCATTATCAGAAACATTTTTTAACAGTACATCGATCCACTGTCCGGTAAACAATTCTGTAATGGCTGTTCCAAACATCAGGATAATCATAAACAGGAAGAGGGGATTCAACAGCGACTTATACATTTCAGCTGTAGAAACACCACTTGCCACCCTTTCTGTAACAGGGAAGTTCAGTTTACTGAACAGGTATCCGTATAGAATGGTAGGTATTAGCATGAGTCCAACCTGAACCTGCCAGCTTACGCCAACTTTATCCAGGAAGTATACCAGTAATGTGCCTATTACGATACCACCCGGGAACCATAAATGGAAATGGTTAAGCTTGGTGGTTTTATTATCTGAATAAATGGTAGCCACCAATGGATTACAGGCTGCTTCAACTGTTCCGTTGGCAATACCCACGCAAAGTGTGGAGATGAAAAGGGTCCAGTAACCACCAGCAAAAATAGTCAGCAGTATACCTGCTAGGTGGAACAAAAATGCAACGATCAGCAATCGTTTCATCCCGATAATGTCTACTACAAATCCGCCGATAACAACGGCTAATGGGAAGCCCCAGAATGCTGTGGCAGCAATAGTTCCGAGCTGTGAAGCATTTAATTCGAATTCTACGCCAAGTCGGCCAAGAATTCCGGCCCTGATACCAAAAGAAAGCGATGTTACCAATAATGCCAGGCAGCTGGCAACAAATAATTGTTGACGTTGGGGAGTGGCTTGCATATCGTTTGAGTTGTTGGTTGAATTAAGCCACTAAATGTAATTTTATTTTCTATTAAAGCGGGGAAAAATTTTACCGGTTTTCGGCCATTTTCTGCTTTTTTTCCGCAAACGTTTGTGTTATTTTGATCAGAGCTAATATGATAAAATTTCTCTGGCTTCCATTTTTTTAATAACCTTACATCCCTGAAATTATTTCTTCGACTAAAGAACCTAATAAAAAAATCGTCTCATGAACCGAAAACTCAGAATGGGTATGGTTGGTGGTGGCCGCGATGCCTTCATTGGCGCCATTCACCGTATTGCTGCTAATATGGATGGACTTATTGAAGTTGTATGCGGAGCACTTAGCATTAACCCAGAAATTGCCAAAACTTCCGGGGAAGACCTCTTCCTTCCCGCAGACAGGACCTACATGAATTTTGAAGAGATGATCACAAAGGAAAGTCAATTGCCTGCAGATAAAAGAATGGACTTCATCACCATTGTTACACCCAATTTCGCCCATTTTGCGCCTGCTATGATGGCATTGGATCATGGCTTTCATGTGGTGATCGAAAAACCCATGACCTTCACTTTTGAAGAAGCCCAGTTATTGCACCAGAAGGTACAAGAGACCGGATTATTGTTATGCCTTACACATACTTATTCTGGCTACCCGATGGTAAAACAGGCTCGTGCAATGGTTGCTGGTGGTGTATTAGGTAAAATCAGAAAAGTTTGGGTTGAATATCCTCAAGGCTGGCTCAGTAAATTGTCTGAACGTGAAGGCAATAAACAGGCAGCCTGGAGAACCGATCCTAAACGTTCTGGAAAAGCCGGAGCGATGGGTGATATTGGAACACATGCCGCTCATCTGGCAGAATATATAACCGGCTCAGAAATCACCCATTTATGCGCCGACCTGAATGCGCTGGTAGAAGGCCGTTTACTGGATGATGATGGTAATGTATTGTTGCGTATGAGCAATGGTGCAAGAGGTGTATTAATGGCATCGCAGGTAGCAGCAGGAGAAGAAAATGCATTGAAGATTCGTGTTTATGGAGAGTTGGGTGGACTGGAATGGGCCCAGCATGAACCAAATACCCTAATCGTTAAATGGCTCGACCAGCCTACGCAAATATTGAGGGCCGGAGGTAATTATGGTGATCGCTTAAGTTCATTTGCTACGCATAATTGCAGAACGCCTGGTGGTCATCCGGAAGGATACCTCGAAGCATTTGCGAATATATACCGCAACTTCGCCTTAACCCTGGGTGCCCGCATCGATGGCACGCAACCAACCGCAGAAATGCTCGATTTCCCAACCACAAAAGATGGTTTGAGAGGAATGGCATTCATCGATAATGTTGTTGCATCAGCAGCATCGGATGTTAAATGGACGGAATATAAAATTTAAGTGAATTGTCAATTGTGAATGGTGAATAAGGAATTCAATTTGACAATTCACAATTGACAATTCACCTCCCCCTGCTAAATATCAAACCCCACACTATGACAACCATCAAAGGACCTGGCATTTTTCTGGCTCAGTTTATGGGAGATACTGCTCCGTTTAATTCATTGGAGAGTATTTGCAAATGGGCCGCTTCTTTGGGTTTTAAAGGAGTTCAAATACCTACATGGGATGCCCGCTGTATTGATTTGAAAAAAGCCGCAGAGAGCAAAACCTATGCAGATGAATTAAAAGGAATAGTTGCTGCTGCCGGATTGGAGATTACCGAATTATCAACCCACCTTCAAGGACAATTGGTTGCTGTTCACCCTGCGTACGATGTTATGTTTGATGGATTCGCTCCTGAAAACCTGAGAGGCAATGCAAAAGCACGCACCGAATGGGCCATTCAGCAATTAGCATATGCAGCTAAAGCATCAGCTAATTTAGGTCTTGATGCACACGCTACTTTTAGCGGCGCTCTTTTATGGCATACAGTTTATCCATGGCCGCAAAGGCCTGCCGGACTTGTAGAAACAGGTTTTACTGAATTGGCAAAAAGATGGAAACCAATCCTGGATGTATTCGATGAAAACGGAGTGGATCTTTGTTATGAAATACATCCCGGAGAAGACCTGCATGATGGTGTCAGCTATGAAATGTTCCTGGAAAAAGTAAACAACCACCCTCGTGCCTGTTTGTTATACGATCCATCACATTTTGTATTACAATGCCTCGATTACCTCAGTTATATTGATCATTACCATGAACGCATCCGTATGTTTCATGTGAAAGATGCAGAGTTTAATCCAACAGGTAAACAAGGTGTTTACGGCGGATACCAGGGTTGGGTTAACAGGGCCGGACGTTTTCGTTCCTTAGGAGATGGGCAGGTTGATTTTGGGTCCATTTTTAGTAAGCTGGCCGCATATAATTATAAGGGATGGGCTGTAATGGAATGGGAATGTGCACTAAAACATCCGGAAGTAGGAGCAGCCGAAGGAGCCCCCTTTATTCAAAAACACATCATTAAGGTTACCGATAAAGCCTTTGACGATTTCGCAGGAACCGGTTCCGACGAAAACTTCAATCGTAGTATTCTGGGAATCAATGAATAACTTAGCAAGTGAATTGTCAATGGTGAATTGTCAAATATTCTATTCACCATTGATAATTGACAATTCACCCATAACCAAACCACAAAACAATAAAACCGTGAAAAAGTACCTAGTATCCCTCTCATTGCTTGCTATACTTGCAGCATGTGGAGGTAATGAAGAGAAAAAAGAAACAAGTAGTTCAACCACTGCATCCGCTACTGAAGACCTTAGTAGTAACCCGGATTATACTAAAGGACTTGAACTGATCGGCAAATCAGATTGTCTTACCTGTCATAAAGTAGGAGATAAATTGATTGGCCCTTCTTACAAAGAAGTTGCTGCCAAATATGATGATACGGAAGAAAATATCACTATGCTGGCAGATAAAATCATTAAAGGCGGGCAAGGCGTATGGGGTTCTATTCCTATGACTCCACATCCGGCAATATCTGCGGATGATGCCAAAGCAATGGTTAAATATATTTTCCTCTTAAAGAAATAATTATGCTTCAAAACTGGTTAACAACAGCCATTATCAGTGTTTTCATTTTTGGAAATACCGTATCAGAAAATAAACATAGTGCTACTAGCAACGCTATGGTCCAAAAAAATGGATGGATTTCTTTATTCGATGGCAAAAGCACAAAAGGTTGGATTACTTATGGAAAAAACAGTCTGGGTAGTTGCTGGAAAATAGAAGACGGTGGTGTATTACACCTTGATGCTTCTGAAAAAAATGGTCGTGGCGATATTATTCATGACCTTGAATTAGAAAACTTTCACTTTAAAATTGACTGGAAGATTTCAAAGAACGGGAATAGTGGTATCATTTTCTGGGCTCAGAACGATACAGCTAAATATAAAAGAGTTTGGTATACAGGTCCTGAAATGCAGGTATTGGATAACGATGGACATCCCGACGCTAAAATCAATAAGCACCGTTCTGGAAACCTTTATGATCTGGTAGCCAGTAAAGAAGATGTTACCAAACCTGTTGGCGAATGGAACACAGCAGAAATTATTTGCAATAAAGGCAAAATGGAATTTAAGCTGAATGGCACTTCAATTCTACAAACTACTTATGGCGACGACCAATGGAACCAACTAATTGCCATTAGTAAGTTTAAGTCTATGCCCGGCTTCGGTAAAATCTTCAAAGGACATATTGCCCTTCAGGACCATGGCGATGATGTATGGTTCAGAAATATTATGGTGAAGAAACTTTAGGAATGATGAATTTTGAATAAAGGATATTCAATAATGAAATAATAGGGCCGCTTCAAAATGAAGCGGCCTTTTGCTTTATAAGGCCTAATTGATTATTTTAGCTTATGCCAGTTACAGACTCTCGTATTGATGCGTATATCAGTAAAGCTGAGCCATTTGCACAGCCCATTTTGGTGCATATCCGTAAATTGGTACACAAAGCTTTTCCGGAAATTACTGAGACCATGAAATGGAGCTTTCCGTACTTTGAGCACAAGGGCGTGGTTTGTAGTATGGCATCCTTTAAGCAACACTGCGCATTCAGCTTTTGGAAAGCCTCTCTCATGAAAGACCCAAACAATATTTTGCAGATAAAAGACCGAGGCGCAATGGGACATTTTGATCGTATCACCAGTATAAAAGATCTGCCTTCAGACAAAATCATGATCGCCTATATAAAAGAAGCCGTGGCATTGAATGAATCTGGTGTAAAGTTACCTGCGAAACCAAAGTCTTCCCCTAAACCACTTGAAGTTCCAGATTTTATAATAAAAGCATTAAAAAAGAATGCTAAAGCCTATAAAACTTTTGAAGCATTCCCTAACTCGCATAAAAAAGAATACATCAACTGGATTACCGAAGCCAAAACAGATGCAACGAAAGAAAAAAGAATCGCTACTATGCTGGAATGGCTGGAAGAAGGTAAGGATAGAAACTGGAAATACAGATAGATGGTTGATGTGGGATCTCTGATGTGAGATTTTATCTTTGATTTTTGACTTTTGATTTTTGATTTTTGACTTTCACACTATGCATCCCGAAACACACGAATATTACATGCAACAGGCTTTGAAAGAAGCTAGACTGGCGTTTGATGCTGATGAAGTGCCTGTGGGAGCTGTGGTTGTACTTAATCAAAAAATAATTGCCAGGGGGCATAATCAGGTTGAGTTACTCAGCGATTCGACCGCGCATGCAGAAATGCTTGCATTAACTTCTGCCTACAGCAGTTTAGGTGCCAAATACCTGCCAGACGCCACGCTTTATGTAACGCTTGAACCATGCTTAATGTGCTGTGGTGCAATGTACTGGGGTAAAATAGGCCGCATTGTATATGGTGCCAGTGATGTAAAAAATGGTTTCAGAAAACACCTGAAAGAACATCAATCCCCCTTCCACCCCAAAACAGAAATCATCAGCGGCATTCTGGAAGACGAATGCGCCTGGCTGATGAAGAATTTCTTTCAGCAGAGGAGGTAAGACCATGGTCCATAGTCCATTGTCCATGGTCTATGGACTATGGACCATCGACTATGGACCATGCCTCCTCTTTCGAATTAAGAAACTATTCACCTTCATTCAACATAAGCATTGTAAATTTGTTGACTAGTTTTTAATCATTTAAATATTATAGTTATGGCATTTACACTAGCACCCTTACCTTATGCACACGAGGCATTGGAACCACATATTGATACTACTACCATGCAGATACACCATGGCAAGCACCACCAGGCTTATGTAGACAACCTCAATAAAGCTATTGCAGGTACAGAGCACGAAGGAAAAACACTTGAGCAGCTTGTAGCAGCGGCAGGGGCTATTAGTCCGGCAGTTCGCAATAATGGCGGTGGACATTGGAACCACACTTTCTTCTGGGAAAGCCTGGCTCCTAATGCAGGCGGTGCCCCTACAGGTGCATTGGCTGATGCGATCAACAGCGCATTTGGCTCTTTTGATGCATTCAAGGAGAAATTTGCTGCGGCTGGTATGACACGTTTTGGTAGTGGTTGGGCTTGGTTGATTGTAAAAGACGGGAAACTAGAAGTTACTTCAACTCCTAACCAGGATAATCCGCTGATGGATGTTGCCGATGTAAAAGGCACACCTATTCTAGGTGCCGATGTATGGGAACATGCATACTACCTAAAATACCAGAATCGCCGTGCAGATTACCTGGCTGCTTTCTGGAACGTAGTAAACTGGAATAAAGTAGCTGAACGTTTTGGTGCTTAATTCGCACTGACCAATAAAACAGGGCGTTGGACGCAGGTTTCAGGTGTTTTTTAAAAGCTTATGTCTGAAGCCTGCATCCAGGCCCTGCTTTTTTTAAACTGAATCCTGCGGCTTTATTTATCAATCATTTTAATCTTGCTTATGAAATCATTTATTTTTTCCGCTGTTGCCATCCTTCTTTTTGCTTCTTGTTCTTCTGACCAAAAAAGGGTGGTGATTTTTAGTAAAGGTTCTGCTGAAGTAAATACAGACACAAAAACTATTAAAGCCACTGATGGTGCCGGACATGAAGATAAAACGGTTGATTTTGTAGGCAAAACAGTTGAAATCACCCTTAATACACCATCGGGTGATGCTAAAGTTACCCTTACCGAGAATGGTTATTATATCGTGAACGTAAAAAATGATACCATCATAGGTAGCCAGGTAAATTATACAGACCCACTGCTGACGAACCAGGTTATTACACAAGAAGTGTTAAAGGTTAAAATCGATTCATTGCATAACCTTGTCAATAATATAAATGTAGGCAAGGCCAACCGCAACTTTTATATCCTACCTAATTCAGCGGCCCATATCACCGATAATTTTGATGCTATCATTGTTGGTCCATTCCATCAAATGCGCTCTGCTGCAGCCGATAAAGATGGTAATGCCCCGGAAGTATATCGATTCTACAGCATCAAAGAAATCCGTGCTACCATAGCAAGGCTTGAAGGCATGACAGGAGGGAAAAAAACTGAGGAATAATGAATATCCAATATCCAAGTTCGATATTGGATATTGATATTCGATATTCGTCTGTTTACCCTGCTTTTTCTGGCACGGGATCATAGCCATGGCCGCCGCCGGGTCTGCATTTACTGATGCGTTTTATGGCCAGCCAGCCACCTTTGAATAGTCCGTGTTTTTGTAATGCAGTGATCGCATATTGTGAGCAGGTGGGTGTAAACCTGCATTTAGGTCCAAGGGCCGGTGAGATTACGTATTGGTAAATACGAATCAGGAAAATAAATGGATAGCTGAGTATTCGAAGCAATATGTTCATGAATAATGTGTCGAATTATTGCGCTAATTGTTTTTGTTTAGTTTCTGCTGTAGTTTTGCTAAACTGTCTTCGCTCTTATCACTTCATAAGTGGGCAGTTCCTTATCAATGTATAAGATGAAAATAGAAACCCTTTTTTGTTGAAGTTGCAAATCTTCCAGTAGTGGCTGTTTCTCTAACCGGTATGCTTCACGTAATAATCTTTTGATCCGGTTACGATGAACGGCTTTTTTGAAATGCCTTGCACTCACCCCTACCCCTGCTTGTACTGCTGCTGTTTCACTGGCATTAGACTCAATAAAAAACACTTTTAATGGAAATACAGAAAAGCTTTTACCCGAAGCAAATATGGCTTCGAGCTGGGTTCTGCTTTTAAGTTTTTCCTGCTTATTGTAACTAAATGATTTCATTGCCAGACACTAAACTAAAAAAGTCCCGCCGTAAAGCGGGACTTTATATTTTCATTGTCAGTCGTTCAAAACCTGAAGACTGAACCGGATGATTTTATTTTAATCCTTTCTCGCTGGAAACTGTCAGTTTCTTGCGGCCTTTCGCTCTGCGGCTGGCCAATACTTTACGACCGTTTGCAGTTTGCATACGCTTACGGAATCCGTGAACAGATTTACGGCGGCGCTTATGCGGTTGAAATGTACGTTTCATAATTACGTTTTTTTAACTAACCCTATAATCTTGTTTCATTTCATTACGGCAGTCACCATACTGCTGTTTGTGAAAGGACGGCAAAACTACAAAAAAGCAACGAAAAACAAGTAAAAAAACAAAGATGTTTTTTTAATCAATTGATTATCAGTGCAAATATCGCTTATCAGGAAAGCTCAACATGCTTAGATGAGAGCTTTTCTCCAAAGAAAATGCTTGCATGACTATCAAAATCGCTTACCGAATCAGTGGTAAAAAAGGTTCTTGTTCCCTGCCTGGTACAGAGACGCTCCAGGTCAGTATGCCTTTCCAGGTAATTTTTGAGGCTCTTTGCTACTATTTTACCCTGAGAGAGGATGATAGTGTCCTGGGAAGCAAAAGCTTTTATTTTATCCATTAACAGCGGATAATGGGTGCAGGCAAGTAATAGCGTGTCAATATCGGGCGCATTGCTATACAAATGCTCCAGGTGTTTCTTTATAAAATAGTCAGCCCCTGGTTTATCATATTCATTGTTTTCAACCAAAGGTACCCACATAGGACATGCTTCCTGGTATACTTTAATGGCAGGGAAACTTTTGGCTATTTCAATCGGATAGCTTTCACTCAATACAGTTCCGGAAGTTCCAAGAATACCTACAGCACCTGTTTTACTGTATTGGCCTATTACTTCTGTGGTAGGTCGGATAACTCCCAATACTCTTTTATGAGGGTCGATACCTGGCAGGTCGTTTTGCTGAATGGTTCTTAGTGCCTTTGCGGAAGCAGTATTACAAGCAAGAATTACCAGCTCACAACCCTGAGAGAAAAACCATTTTACACACTGAAGGGTATATTGGTACACTGTATCAAATGATCGTGGACCATAAGGAGCACGTGCATTGTCACCTAAATACATGTAATCGTATTGAGGAAGGGTTTTTACTATTTCTTTCAAAACAGTAAG
>CAZTCS010000028.1:31770-33526 GCA_964611995.1 uncultured Sediminibacterium sp.
CTGCTTTTAATTTCTTGGCGTCGGCATAATTTGGATTCATCGCCAGTGCCTTATTTACTTCTACCATTGACTCTGCTTTTTGTTTATTCATATAATAACATAGTCCCGTGTTATAATGGGCAATGGATTTATTACTTACCCCTTTATATAACCCGTTTAATTTTCCAAATGTTTCTGCAGCTTTTGTATAATTTTTTTGCTGGTAATAAGCTGTGGCGAGATCATTAACAATCGATGAATCTGTAGGATGAGCCTGAATTCCTTTTTGATAATTCGGGATAGTTTCTCCTTTTATTTCTGCAAATCCCAACCATCGGTAAAGGATGGCCAGCGTATCTTTTTTCTTTTGGTAAAGTTCCACAGCTCTTAGTAGGTGCGATTTGCCAGTATAAATCCGTTTCAACTGTATATGCGTAACACCGGCATACAATCGAATGAGCGCCTGGTTACTATCCATCGCAAATATTTTATCAAACAAATTTAGGGCACTTGTAAAAGAAGAAGAGGCAGAAGCGGGATATCTAGATGCATTATCAAAATATTGCTTGCCCATAAATTTATACAACTGCATGGCCAACTCCTCCTCTGACTCTAAGTAACTACTATTCACAACTCTCGACCAATAGTTGAATGCCCCGGTTGTATCTTTTCTATCGTATAACATTTTACCGATGAATATATTGGCATCAGGAGATGAATAACTTATTTTGATGGCATCTTTAAAAAACTTCGAGGCTGTTACCGTATCATTTTGTGCATAGGCAATCCTGCCTTTCATATTTAATATATAAGGCTTATACAAATTGGGGTATTGATTAGGTATTGTTTCCCATTTATTGATACTATCGGATGCTTCTTTGTATTTTTTTTCTTTGATCAATGCCTTAATAAAGGCTGAGCCGATATTTTCTTTTGGTGGATAGGTTGTCTGCACAGCTAAACGATAATAACTTACTGCTTTTACTTGTTGCTTTTTTCGTTCATACAGCATGCCTGCTTTATGATACACCCATTCTAATTCTTCATTCATCCCAAATTTCTTATAGCCAGATACTATGGGTGTAAGCATACTCTCCAATGATTTCAGATCATTTCTTTTGAATACCAGTACATCCAAAAAATCAATAAAGCTCTCCTGTTCTATATCATATCGAACAATATCAGACAATTTCGTTATAGCTTTTGCTGTATCTTTTTCATTGACATAGGCTTTCATCAAACCAATACACATATCTCCAATAAATACGCTATCCCCCCATAAAATCCTGGGTTGCTTTTTTACGATGTCAATTGCTTGCTGGTAGAGTAATCTGGCCGAATCATACTTCTTCAGATTCAGATAACAATCTCCAACATAACCAATGAGTTGTCTGTCTTTAGGGTTAAAAATAAGGGCAGTATTATAATCCGGGATGGCCATTGCATATTTACGTTGAGCATATTTTGATTCACCAATCATTTTATATGCATAGCTTATATTCATCGAGTCTTTGGAAAGCGACAACAGTTTTCTGAAGGCAGTTTCAGAGGCAGTATAATTCTTAAGGGAATAATAGGTTCTGGCTACATAAGAATTTGTATTCAAATCGGTAGAATCGTGCTTAAGGCAGGGATTGAATTGCGTACTTGCTCCTGAATAATTCTTATTAAAAAAATAAGAAAGTCCTGCGTAGTAGGAAGTGCTTTTCTTTTGTTCGTTAGTAGTAGCCAGCCCGTAAGCGCGTATATAATAGATTGCTGCTGAGTCGTATTTGTA
>CAZTCS010000029.1:0-28419 GCA_964611995.1 uncultured Sediminibacterium sp.
AAGCTCCGGCACCAGCCCCAGCGGCACCTGCAGCACCTGCAACGACGAGTTCTGTTGATGCAGCAAATATGGAAGAAGTAGTATTAATGCCTCGCTTAAGCGATACCATGACTGAAGGTGTTATTGCAGGATGGCATAAAAATGTGGGTGATACAGTTAAGAAAGGTGAAGTGCTGGCAGATATCGAAACAGATAAAGCCACCATGGAACTCGAAAGTTATAAAGATGGTGTTTTATTATATCAGGGCGCAAAAGCAGGAGAAAAAATCCTGGTGAACGACCTGTTATGTATTATCGGTAAACCCGGACTTGATGTTGACGGAATTGTAGCAGCCGTTAAAAACGGAGCTTCTCCTGCAGCAACTCCAGCACCTGCCGCTTCGGCTCCAACCGCAGCACCAGCGCCTGTTGCAGCACCTGCTTCAACACAAACACAGGAAGTGGTTAATGAAGGAAGAATTTTCGCTTCGCCATTGGCAAAGAAAATAGCTGGTGAAAAAGGAATAGACCTGCGTTATGTAAAAGGAACCGGTGATAATGGACGCATTACCAAGAACGATGTTGATGCTTATGTGCCATCTGCAAGCCCTGCACCTGCAGCAGCGCCTGCTGGTAAGGCAACTGCAGCAACAGTAGCAACTGCACCTGCCGGACAAGTTAGCTTTGAAGATGTGCCTGTTTCGCAAATGCGTAAAACGATTGCACGTCGTTTGAGTGAGAGCTTGTTTACTGCACCACATTTCTATCTTACCATGTCTATTGATATGGATGCAGCCGTTGCTGCCCGTGGTAAGATTAATGAAACCGCACCGATAAAAATCAGCTTTAATGATATGGTGCTTAAAGCAACTGCTCTTGCTTTAAAACAACATCCTAAAGTAAACAGTAGCTGGCTCGGCGATACCATACGCTTTAACCATCATATAAATATTGGCGTAGCAGTTGCTGTGGAAGATGGGTTATTGGTTCCGGTCGTTCGTTTTGCTGATACAAAATCTTTAAGTCAGATTGGTGCAGAGGTAAAAGAATACGCACAGAAAGCAAAAGATAAAAAATTACAACCCGCAGATTGGGAAGGAAGCACATTTACCATTTCAAACCTTGGTATGTATGGCATCGACCAGTTTACGGCGATTATTAATCCGCCAGACTCATGCATATTAGCAGTAGGAGGCATTTCCCAGGTTCCAGTTGTGAAAAACGGACAGGTTGTTCCGGGTAATGTGATGAAAGTTACTCTTAGCTGCGACCACCGTTCAGTAGACGGCGCAACAGGTGCGGCATTCCTGCAAACCCTGAAATCACTACTCGAAGAACCATTGAGGATGCTGGTGTAAACATTTTTCGTGAATTGTCA
Organism: uncultured Sediminibacterium sp.; assembly: GCA_964611995.1. Lineage (GTDB taxonomy): Bacteria > Bacteroidota > Bacteroidia > Chitinophagales > Chitinophagaceae > Sediminibacterium. The sequence continues at coordinate 1,358 of CAZTCS010000029.1, forward strand.
ATGGTGAATTGTCAATAAGAAAGCCTCCGTTAAGTAATTAACGGAGGCTTTTATTTGTGTCTATCTTTTGTATTCTCCTACCTATTCACAATTCACCATTGACAATTCACCTCAATCACCACTCACATCCAATCGGTGCCCCTGGGGCAATGTCGCGGTGTTGAGGTAGTTCTATGTCTTTTGGTTTTTCTATTCGCTCAACAGCATAAAGGTAATGTGCACGCAAGGCAGGGTTTACTGCAGCTTGTTGTTTTGCAAAAGTTTTTAAAGTAGTGAGACGGTCAAAGCAAATAGATTTAACCATATAATTCGCCGTTTTATCCTGACTAAGTCCCAATAACCAAGTGAGCACAATTTGCTGTGTTTGTGCCTGTACCTGGGCTTTCAGACCATCTGCTTTTTTACCCATCCATGTTTTTTTGATGACGGCATCCAATACATCGCTCCATCCAATAGTGCCGGCCTGGGCCTTAAATTGTTCAAGACGATTGGCCCTTTCCGGATTGAATAAAAAGCCTAGTTCAAAATCTGCCAAAGCTTCTGCTGCGGCCATAGGGTCGAAACTCATGCCAGTTCGTTTTGCAAAAGTTTCACCAATTCCATAATACATTGGTGGGCGTGGCGGAATAAGCATGCTGATGCGGTCGGGTAGGGTAAGTACTTCCGGATTTAAACATTCAAGGGCAGCCTGCAATGCTTTTTGTTGAATAGCGTTGTCAAGTACCTGGGGTTTTTGTTGTGCATCACCTCTTACATTATAACTGTAATTCATGCCCCCGATTAATTTACAAACTGCTTCAACCTGGTAGCGATGATAGTTGTAAACAGGAACCAGTACATCTTCCAGTTTTGACATAGGGATAGATTCCTGGATAGCTTTTTCAGAAAACTGATCCAATGCTTTCTGACGAACCTGCATTACATTTTTCAGTTCATCCGTAACATCTTTTCCATTATCCCATAAATGCGCATAGGGATGAAGACCGCTTGCTGCACGGGCATCTGCATCTGCTATAAATAAAAGGCCTCGCTGGGTATTTTCTTCCAATATTTTATTCAGGGCATTTGCTTCATTAGTTCCAGATGGGAAATCCTGGTAACCAAATAGGATGGCTCTTTTATCCCAATCACCAATTTCATTGGTATACACTTTACTAAAATCCATTTCTCCCTTACTGTTTACAAAAACATTTGGGTGAGGGTAATCCATCACCGAGCCACGGTTATTAAAACTGGAAGCGTAATTGTGCTGCAATCCCAGCGTATGTCCGATTTCGTGGGCCGACAACTGGCGAAGACGCTGTAAAGCTGCTTCCCGCATTGTTGCAGGTACAGGCTTGCCTGTTTCATAAGGAGATAATAAGCCGGTGAAAATAAGGTAGTCCTGACGCACACGCAGCGAGCCTAATGTAACCTGTCCTTTAATGATCTCACCGGTACGAGGGTCTGTTACAGAAGCTCCATAGCTCCATCCACGGGTAGAACGGTGAACCCAGTTGATCATATTATACCGTATATCCATTGGGTCCGCATCATCGGGTAATACTTTTACAATGAATGCATTTCGATAACCTGCCGCTTCGAATGCCTGGTTCCACCAACGTCCACCTTCAAGCAGTGCAGAACGGATGGGCTCAGGGGTACCATTATCTAAATAATAAACAATAGGTTTTACAGGGTCACTTATGGCAGCCGTGGGATCTTTCTTTTCAAGTCTGTGTCTGGAAATAAACATCTGCTCAATTTGCTCAGAAAAAGGGCTGCTGAAATCATAGTATGAAATACCAAAATAACCGCTGCGGATATCGTGTTTGCGAGGTTTGTATTTATTGTCAGGAAGCTGCACAAAAGAGTGGTGCATTCGTACTGTAATGGCCTCACTGGAAGGGGTTACAGTATTTACATATCGCCCTGCATCATTTCCGCCAACAAAAGTAATGCTGGCTTCAAATTCGGAATTGAGGGGGAAATTACGTGTATTGGGTAAATACATGGCAGAGCGAGGTTCATTGAATGCGTAAGTACCTTGACGCATACTACGGATTTTATCAGCTACACCATGTGCATCCCTTAAGAAAAAGGAAGTGGCATCTACCAGCACTTTTTCACCCTCATCTTCATCAATAGTAAAACCGGCAATAGTAGATTGTGCAAATGACTCTTGAACTGCTTCTTTTTCTTTTTCATCATTAGAAAGCGCTCTATAGCGATAATTGGGTTGAACCATCAGGAGTTTTTTGCCCACTTTTTGGAAATAAACAATCCTTGTTCCTCCCAATTGCCCACGATCGAGTCCAATATCATTGGATCCCAATCCGGCTGGTAATGAATTTACATAAAGAAATTCCTGGTTGAGTTTGTCAACCTGCAGCCAGATTTTCCCGGTATTGCCATCCCACCAGAAAGTGAAATAGCCATCGTACCGTTTCATGTTTTTTGTTTTGTCTGCAATTTTGGAGCCGCTGTTCTGAGCCTGTATACTGCCGAAAAGTAAACAGGTGAGAGCCAATAACCAGTTACGCATGAATGAAAGTTTTGGTGAGTGGAATTAAATTGAGCGTCTATAAAGATATTTTAAAAGGATGTTACTGCTTCAATTTATAGGCAATAAAAAATCCTGTTATCAGGAGATAACAGGATTAATATGGATTATTTACAACTATATTAAGCTGTAAATGGAATCTCTGGATTGCTAGGAGCAGGAGTTTCTACCGGTGCTGGTGCAGGTGCTGCAACTGGCGCTGGTGCTGGTTTTGGCGCTGCTTTCTTTTTTGGAGTGGCCTTCTTTTTAGGGGCTGCTTTTTTAGCTGCAGGCTTTTTAGCTACTGGCTTTTTAGCTGCTGCTTTTTTTGCCGCCGGTTTTTTAGCTGCTACTTTTTTCTTAGGAGCCGCTTTCTTTTTAGGGGCTGCTTTTTTAGCTGCTGCTTTTTTAACCGCTTTTTTTACGGCTGTTTTTTTCTTCGGAGCTGCTTTCTTTTTAGGGGCTACTTTTTTAGCTGCTGCCTTTTTCTTAGGGGCTGCTTTCTTTGCTGCAGGTTTTTTAGCTGCTTTTTTTACTGCTTTTTTAGCAGGCTTTTTAGCAACTTTTTTTGGAGCTGCTTTTTTTGCGGCTTTCTTTTTAGCTTTTGCCATGATGGTATTAGTTTGTTGTTGTAAATGATGAGGAATGAAAGTTAGAAAATTATTTGTGAATAAAAATCAATACCTGCTTTAAAAAGTTTTCACGGTCAATGCACATTTTAATCGGCAACTTCCAAAAGGGTTACTTTTCCGTCCATGGTTGCAGCCAGTATCCTGTTTCCACTGAGCATGTTTACCGTATTTACCATTGAGTTGTCGACCTTATGCACCCATTTAATTACCTGCTTAACCGGATCAAAACTATATATCCTGCCGCTTTTCGTACCAAATACTACCGACTGTTCTTTTTCAATCAGCATGGAAGGTACATGTTCATATCCAAAGCCACAGTTGATTTTCCAGGCAACAGACTGTTTTTCACGAGATGTAGCATATGCCACTACAAAATCGTTCATGGTTTTACCATAAATCCAACGGCCATCTGCAGAAATACCAATTGATTCCCGAACAGTTGCATCATTATTTCGCCATAAGGTAGTGCCAGTTTTGAGGTCTAAGGCTGTAAGGTATCTGTCTGGAGCTACGATGTATACAACGTCATCTTTAACAACCGGTATACAGGCCGCCGGTGAGAAATTACGCACGCTGGAGCCATTGTTCCATTTCCAGTTGAGTGAACCTGTTTTAATATCCAGTGCATAAAGGTTTCGGTCCCAGGCACCAAAAATCACCTGATTTCCTGCTATTACCGGCTTACTCATAACAGGCCCTTCCAGTCCGGAAAAACGCCAGAGTTCTTTTCCTGAGTTTAATGAAATCGCACGGAAGCAGTGATCGCTCGCACCAATGTACACAATACCGCTGCTGATTAATGGCGAACCTAAAATGGCAGCATCAGCTTTGTATTTCCAAACAATCCGCCCCTTAGCAGCATCAAAGCAATACACATAACCATCTCCCGATCCTACAATTACTTTTTGTCCATCGACGGCCGGAGAAGAAAATACAGCACCGCCGGTTTGATAACTCCAGCGTTTTTTTCCAGATTTTATATCCAGTGCGGTAAAGTTTCCCAGGCTATTCCCAAAGAATACCAGTTTCCCATCAGTTGCGGGTGTGGCAATAACATTGGCATCATCACTAAATTTCCACCTGACTTTTACTTTAGGAAAACTGTCATTTACAGCATAAGAAGGACGTAATTCAGCCGAAGTTTTTTGGTAAGCATGTTTTTCAATCTTCAAACCGGTCCAGGATGATAGGGTTTTCTGACCGGGTCTTCTCTCTGAAAAAAGCAGGGAGTCTTCCCTTACGTCAACCAGATTATATCCCCCAATCTCAGCTTTAGCGCGAAGGTTTGAACGGCCCATTACTGCTGGTATACCTTCAAAATTCATTGCTTTGTTTGTATGTCCATGACCACACAAAGCAGCGATGGTATTTTTTTGTTTTAATCGGTCAATCGCTTCATACCAGTTGTCGAGCCCATTGTCTAAAGGGTAATGGTTCAAAAAAATTACCGGTAAATCATCAGGGGTATCAGCAAGTAACTTATCGAGCCAGTTAACGGCGTCTCTGGGTATATGTCCGTCGCTCATCCTTACATAAGGCCCTGAAGCGCAGCCAATAAATCGTATACCATTATAGGTAAAAACAAACTTATCATATCCGAATACCTGTCCAAATGCAACACCACCGCTTTCACTCCAGCCGGTATCATGATTGCCAGGGATAATATAATAAGGCACTTTCAATTCATCCAAAATCTCTCTTGCTTTTTTTATCTCCTCCGTTGTTCCCAGTTCAGTTATATCACCTGTTAATACTACAAAAGCGATATCGGTCATTTGGTTAATATCAGCAACCGTTCTCCTCAGGTCTTCCTCAGCACCGCCATTTGGAGAACCGATATGGGTATCGGAAATAAAAGCAAACCTAAATGGCTTAATCTGGGCGTTTGCCTGAAACATCAAAGCGACAAACAGTAAAGTAAACAGGTATTTCATGGGCGAAAGTTACAGACAATATTAAGAGTAAAATGAACGGTTATGCTTACTTCAGTTGATAGTCCATAGACCATAGTCCATGGACCATGGTCTATGGACTCCCTCCATTCGCTTATAATGCTTAAATTTGGTACATGGCGGATAATCAGCAAATTTTTAAGAAAGCAGATATCATTATTCAGTCCTTGGCTTTTGTAACGATTGGGGCAATCTGGTTTTTTAATGAAGACCTTGCTATAACCAGCTTTTTTATTGGAATTGGTGGATGGCAATTCTTGAGCATGGTTACGCATTTGATCCTAAAATGGAACCAACATTTCTTGGGCAGGCGTATCTATCAGATAGGTTTATTGTCTTTGGTGGTTATTTTTCTTATTAGCTTGATATATGCACCCATGATGATTTGGGTATTATATCTCTATCTCTTTATTACCCCCGTATTTGCGTTTTATTACCTGATCGTTTGTTACCTGGAAGTTTTTAGGAGGAAATAATATGAAAACATCAATTTGGCGTGAGGCAGACAGGTATGGTCAGGTAGTGGTATGGGTGTTGTCTTTAATTCCAATGGTTTATGCTTTCCCTTCACTTTTTGTTGCAAGCGAACTGTATATCATATTACTGGTACATGGTTTGGGCTTATTAATTCTTGGTGTATGGCAAATGATAAGCTCCCTTATCAATCTTTTATATTCAGATGAAAAAGGACAAAAATTCTTCCGGACCAATGTTTTTATTGGCATAGGATTAGGGATACTGTTTTTTTTCTGGGCTTATACGGATCATTTCAAAGTACCCCTGCCGCTGACTAAGGAGTATTACAATTATATAGTGTCGGGGTATTTCCTGGTAATTGATATTGCAGCAATCCGATACTGGTTATACATCAGTAAATATTATAAACAATTGAACAATGGCTAAAAAAACAGTGGTGTTGGGTGCTTCTGAAAACCCTTCCAGGTATAGTTTTCTCGCGGTTAATAAATTACGTGCAAACGATCACCCGGTAGTAGCGATTGGAAATAAGCCGGGTAAAATTGGCGATACGGTTATTACTACCGATCATCCTTCCGAAGAAGGGGTAGATACGGTAACACTTTATTTAAACCCTACCTTACAACAGCAGTATTACGATTATATTTTTTCACTAAAACCCAAAAGAATCATTTTCAATCCCGGTACAGAGAATGATGAATTGGAAAGTTTAGCAAAAGAAAAAGGTATAGAACCTTTAGAAGCCTGTACCCTTGTTTTATTAAGTACAGGACAATTTTAAGGGGTTATTTTTTACTTGCTTTGGTGAGTTTAAAAGCGCCAATTCTGGAAGAATAACTTTTGTCGCCCTTTCTTAAATAATCACCTACATACCAAATTGTTTCATCATCACTTGGATCGATTGCCGTTTGGGTATAATCTTCCCAACGTAAAGTATTGGTTTGAGGGGCTTCTCCCTTAACGAGTATTACTTCGTTGAGGGTTAATTTTCCAAGTGGATCTCCATAATGTCTGCCTGCAAATCGTTGACCAGGATAATCATTTTTACCACCGAATGAATATCCGATACCTATATTTCCTTTGCCATCAATTGCCGGACTTGCCATCCACCGATAATTGGAATCTGGGGCATAAGTTCCCTGCTGATATAGGTTTAAACTGCGGTCTTTGTTAACCAATAATTCATACCAGCGCACACCTCCGCCGCCGGCAGATGTATTAACAGAATGAACAGCTACGATCGATTCGCGGTTACCGATTCTTCTGTAAACCAATCGTGCCATCAACTTATCACCCTGTGAATCAAGCCGCATATCTGTTTCAGGTTGAGGAACTGTTTTGGTAAGCTGTCCTCCTCCCAGGTATTCATAAGGTGCAACAGCAATTTTTTCAGGTCCAACCAACTTTGTTTTTGAAAAATCTTTCCAGTCTACATAAAATTTCCAGGCATAAAGTCCATCGTCGCCCAATACTTTATTTAGTTGTGATCCGCCAGCAGCCAGCATTATACTGGGAGATCCTGGAGGTGGTAATTGTTTACCATCGAGGTCTGCATTGATGATGAAGTTTACGTCTTTAATGATAAATGATTGCTCCTTCGCGTCTTCTCCTTTCAACATTTTATTTCTGTCTACAACATAAGCATGTCTTTCAATTACATCATCTCCTGTACTGGTGGTTGTATAATAACCATCAGGCCATACTGTTGGTCTGGGATAATCCGGAAACAGCTCTCTTTCAAATTCATAACGGTAATATGATCCCATTGGATCAGAACTAGTGCTGATGGCATAACACATACAATAAGTTCCTTTATCAGGAGGTCTTTGTCCGGCAGGTCTCGGAGGGGGAACAGTGTTGAATGGCTGTGTTGTTGCCGGTGGTTGATAGAGTTGCACCGCAGCGCCAGGTTGAGGTAATACTTTTTTAATTCCGGTGGCTGTGTCTATATTTCTTGAAATTCCTTTTCTGAAAGTGGGCATAACAATCAGCCATCTGTTGGCTAGTTGATCGTATCGCACAACTGCATCACCGTTATTCATTTGTTCGCATGGGCCGCCAAAACCGCGGAAAACATTTTTTGTTTCAACGGGGCCATACAATACTTCTCCTGATTCTGGATACTTTTTACCTTTTTTGGTAAAAATGGCCATGCGGGAGTTAACCGTTTGAACAATATGATCCAGCCCTACAGCCAGTGAATTGTCTGAGGGATTGCGTAAAACCGCTTTTCCCTGCGGGCCACTAAAACTTTCACCCAACCCTTCGAAACTGCTAACCAATACCGGAGCAGCTTTACTGCCAAACATGGTTTGCTCTGCTGTAATCGATTTGAAATCGGGTGCTTTTTTATTGGGAAAAGGCTTTGGGTTACTGGGTAGTCGATTTATTTCTACTGATGCGGTTTCAGTTTCTTTATGGATGGTAAAGAGTGGCTTTGAAACATCATGTTTAACAGCATCACTGCTTTTTACAACTTCTGCGGACTGGCTTTTTTGTGCCTGTAAAGAGCAATAACAAAGGATTCCTGCAAACAAAAATGAAATCTTCATATTGAAAGTATCTAAAGTGTGATATAAGAGGAGAAGCCGGAAATTATAATTAACCATGAAACTAAAACCTGATTCTTTTTCGGGGTTCTTATTAATTGTTATGTATTTCTCTGTTTTTAACTGGTGTTCTCTCCTAAAAAAACTATATTCGACACACCAAATTGCTACCGATGAAACCACAACCCATTGCTGAAATGAGCACCGAAGTGCTTAAGAAAAACTATAAAAGCATGAAGATGGTTATTATTATTCTGTCCGTCTTTATGATAATCATGGTGGGTTCGGGTGTATATATAACTTTATCGAAAGGCTTTGGAGCGGTATCCGTGCTTCCACTCGCATTCTTACCACTCTTTATCTTGAATATTGCAAATCTTAAAAAGATAAAAAATGAACTTATTACACGCGGTGAAATGTTGAATCAGTAATAAGATGACAAGCCGAAAAGTCTAGAATTTTCAAATTTCCAAATTGCTAAATTTTCAAATTACCATATGGGAGACCTCCAAATTAAAAAACAACCCAAACAATACGATGCAGTCATCGTAGGTTCTGGTGCAGGCGGCGGAATGGCTGCCTATGTGCTGGCAAACGCCGGTCTTAAAGTTTGTTTACTTGAAGCGGGCGCTGATTACGATCCTGCCAAACATTCATCTCAACTGAAAAATCCATGGGATTCACCCCGCAGAGGAGCCAGTACCAAGTATCGTCCTTTTGGTGATTTCGACGGTTGTTTCTGGGGATGGGAAATAGATGGGGAACCATATACCATGGCAGAAGGAAGTGATAAGTGGGATTGGTGGCGTGCCCGTATGATTGGCGGCCGCACCAATCACTGGGGAAGAATATCGCTTCGCTTTGGCCCTAAAGATTTTAAAAGAAGAAGCGTTGATGGCTTGGGCGACGACTGGCCAATTAGCTATGATGATGTAAAACCTTATTACGATAAAATTGATAAGTTATTGGGTGTATTTGGTTCAGTAGAAGGATTGGAAAACGATCCGGATGGCATATTCCTCCCTCCTCCTAAACCTCGTTTACACGAACTGATGATTAAAAAAGCTGCCACAGGTATAGGTGTTCCGGTAATTCCTTCAAGATTGTCGATTCTTACCAAAAAAATCAACAACGAAAGAGGCGAGTGTTTTTATTGTGCCCAATGTGGTCGTAGTTGTAAGGCCGCCGCAGATTTCTCTTCCTCCTCTGCATTAGTGCAACCTGCAGTTAGAACGGGTAATGTGGATGTGATTACACAGGCTATGGCAAGGGAAGTAATTACTAATAAAGAAGGACTTGCTACAGGTATTTCCTATGTTGACAAAACCGATATGATGGAATACCAGGTAAATGGCAAAGTAGTGATACTTGCAGCCAGTGCCTGCGAAACTGCCCGCTTATTGTTGAACTCAAAATCACAGCGACATCCTAACGGACTTGCCAATAGCAGTAATGTAGTGGGTAAATACCTGCACGATTCAACAGGAGCCGCTTTAGGTGGTGTATTGCCTGAACTCTTCGGACGTAAACGTTACAACGAAGATGGAGTGGGCGGTATGCACGTTTATACACCATGGTGGCTTGATAATAAAAAATTAGACTTCCCTCGTGGATACCACATTGAATATTGGGGTGGTATGGGTCAGCCTGCTTATGGATTTGGTTTTGGTATGCAGGGCATGAATGGAAAATATGCTGTGAACGGTGTTAAAAAAGAAGCTGGTGGTTACGGTGCTTCTCTGAAAGAAGATGTGCGTTATTTCTACGGAGCAGGTGTAGGTATGGCGGGTAGAGGAGAAGCAGTTCCACGTATCGATAATTACTGTGAAATTGATCCAAAAGTGGTGGATAAATTCGGGATCCCTGTTTTGCGTTTCCATACAAAACACTCAGAGTATGAAATCAATCAGGCCAAACACATGAAAGAAACCTTTAAGGAAATCATGCACGAAATGGGTGCTATTATTACCTGGGGCGGAGATGATGATGCATCCAATAATTATGGTCTGTCTAATCCAGGCAATATTATCCATGAAGCCGGAACAGTAAGAATGGGTAGCGATAAAAAATCATCAGCACTCAATAAATGGAGTCAGGCACACGATTGTAAAACACTTTTTTGTGTAGATGGAAGTCAGTTTACTTCCCAGGCTGATAAAAACATTACCTGGACAATACTGGCACTTTCTATGCGTGCTTCTGAGTACATTATTGATGAAATGAAAAAACAAAATCTGTAAATCCAAACTCGTCTTGCTAAAACGAGATGAGGAAAAATATACTACCATGGACAGAAGAAAATCCATAAAAGCATTGGTTGTTGGAACGGTTGCAACTGGCGTAATAGTTGAAGCCTGTAAGCCAGGCGAGAAAAAAGAAAACGCTAATACTATAGCTGGTATCAATGTTGAAGACCGGATGGCGGAAGAGAAAGCGTATCTCGAAAAGCTTTCAAAAGAAGCCGTGTTTTTTTCAAAGCATGAAATGGCAACCATCGCAATCCTTGCAGATATTATTGTGCCAAAAGATGAAGTAAGCGGCAGTGCAACTGAAGCCAAAGTGCCAGAATTTCTGGAATTTATCGTAAAAGATATGCCTTCGCATCAAACACCATTACGTGGTGGGTTACGTTGGCTTGATATGCAATGCTTCAAGCAGTTCGAAAAATCTTTTGTGGATTGTTCCGCAGAGCAAAGAATTGCAATAGTTGATCAGATTGCCTATCCTGAAAAAGCAAAACCTGAAATGGCACAAGGTGTGGCTTTCTTTAACCTGATGCGCGACTTAACGTTAACAGGTTTCTATACATCTGAAATGGGTGTGAAAGACCTGGATTACCGAGGCAATGTTCCTAATAAATGGAATGGTGTACCTGAAGATGTATTGAAGCAATATAAGATGGCATATTCTGAACGTGAGTTAAAAGAATGCGCCAGTTATAGCTAATGATAAAAAACAGAAGAACAGAGAAACAGCAGAATATCCAACTTCGAAGTTGGGTATTCTGCTGTTTCTCTGTTCATTATTGTTATCAATCGGTACTTAACTTACGCCACTACCTGGATTGATTTTATCTTCCGGATTAATGAAGTGTAATTTGCCATTGTCCTCAGCCATCAGAATCATTCCATTACTTTCAATCCCCCTCATTTTTCTTGGCGCCAGATTGGTTACAACCGTTACCTGTTTTCCTACTATCTCTTCAGGCTTAAAATGCATCGCAATACCTGAAACAATGGTTCTGGTTTCAAAGCCAAGGTCAACCTGAAGTTTTAATAGCTTATCGGCTTTTTCTACTTTTTCCGCTGCAACAATAGTACCCACTTTCAAATCTATCTTAGCGAAATCATCAAAAACGATTTCAGGTTTAACAGTAACAGGGGTAGACTCACTACTCACTACTGACTGCTCACTTTCTTTCTTCACACTTGCTGCATTTAATTTTTCTACCTGTTCCATAATTTCACTGTCTTCAATTTTTCTAAATAAAAGTTCGGGGGCACGAAGTGTGTAGCCTACACTCAGTAACTTCATGCTGCCTGCATTTTCCCATTCCAGCATTTTGTCAACCACTTTCATCATTGAGCACATTTTCTTTGCAGTAAATGGCAGGAATGGATGAATAAGTATGGCCAGGTTTGCCGTTAGTTGTAAACAGATATGCAGGCAATTGTCGATGCTTTTTTGAGCATCCGGATTTTCCGCTAAACTTTTTGCCACGATCCAGGGTTCTTTTTTCTGCATGTACTGGTTACCTGTTCTGGCAAGATTGATTACTTCAAACAGAGCCTCCCTGAATTTGTATTCTTCGAGCAGAGAAGTAACTTTTTCGGCGGTAGCTTTTATATCAGCAATGGTCGACTGATCCAGTTCATCGGCAATATCTGCATGGAACATGGGCACTTTACCTCCGCATAGTTTGTGCATGAGCACAAAAGTCCTGTTTACAAAATTCCCGAAAATGCTCACCAACTCACTGTTGTTGGCATCCTGGAAACCTTTCCACATAAACTCACTGTCTTTTGTTTCTGGAGCAATCTGTGTAAGGTAATAGCGAAGTACATCAGCCATTTGACTGCCGCCATTCTCTTTATTAATGAAGTCGTTGATATAATCCTGCATATCGAGTTTCCAGTTGCGACTGGTACTCATTTTATCACCCTCAAGGTTCATGAATTCATTGGAAGGGACATTGTCTGGTAAAATATTACCATGCAATTTCAACATCACCGGAAAAATAATACAGTGAAATACGATATTATCTTTTCCTATGAAATGAACCAGCTTGGTGTCTTTGTCTTCCCAATATGGTTTCCAATCATTACCAGTATTGATGGCCCATTGCTTGGTGGCGCTGATATAGCCAATTGGGGCATCGAACCAAACGTATAATACTTTACCGGGCGCATCATCCAAAGGAACTTTTACTCCCCAATCTAGATCGCGGGTAACTGCACGAGGCTGTAAGCCACCATCGATCCAGCTTTTACACTGTCCCAGTACATTAGCTCTCCAATCATTGGCATGTTCCCCAAGGATCCATTCGCGCAGAAAAGATTCATGTTTATCAAGTGGGAGGTACCAGTGTCTGGTACTTTTCTTAATGGGGGTTTTACCGCTTAGGGTACTAACCGGATTAATCAGTTCATCAGGACTTAAACTTTTACCGCATCGTTCGCACTGATCGCCATAAGCGCTATCGAAACTACAATTTGGACAAGTACCCTTTATATAACGGTCGGCGAGAAAGGTTTTTGCTTCTTCGTCATAGTATTGTTCAGATTCTTTGATTTCCAGTGCTCCATCATTGTTCAGCTTTGTAAAAAACTCCTGCGCTGTTTCGTGGTGCAAGGGATCGCTGGTGCGGTGATAAATATCAAAAGCAATACCAAGGTCCTTGAAATTCTGTTCCATTAAGGGATGGTACTTGTCAATTATAGCCCTTGGTGTTGTGCCTTCCTTAGTTGCCTGAATGGGTATTGCTGTGCCGTGCTCATCGCTTCCGCATACAAAAACCACATCTCTCTTCCTCGCTTTCAGGTAACGCACGTATATATCTGCAGGTAAATAGGCGCCTGCCAGGTGACCAATATGTTTTTGACCATTCGCATAGGGAAGGGCCGCTGTTATCAGGTATCTTTTCGGTTGGTTCATGCTTTCTGCTCCTTATTCCGGTATTCCGGGCTGCAAAAATACAGAATGAGCGCTAAAGCCGTTAAATGCGATTTTACGGCAGAATTTTGGTTGTCCGAGCCTAATAGTATATTTTTGATATCATTTTAATATCAAATTGAATTTTATGGAAAAAACATACAAAGGTTTCTCAGGCTTTGCGGCATTATTCGCAGCCCTGGTTTTGTTGGTTTCAGGCATTTATATCCTCATTGAACATGTAGCAGGTTCGGCTAGTCCGAGTGGAGCAATGATTGTTACCATGCTTATTTGTTTCGTGGCAACAGTTTTTATCCTGAAAGGATTGGTAATTGTGCAACCGAACTATGGTATTACACTCACTTTTTTTGGTAAATATGTGGGTACGTTAAAAGAGAATGGTCTTTCTTTTGTAAACCCTCTTTTTGTAAAACTGAAAGTATCACTTCGTTCAAAAAGTTTAGAAAGTGCAAAATTGAAAGTGAATGATAAGATGGGTAATCCGATAGAAATTGCCGCTGTGATTCTGTGGCAGGTACAAGACACTTATAAAGCTGTATTTGAAGTGGTGAATTTTAACGAGTATATGACAAACCAGAGTGAAGCCGCAATCCGTCACCTCGCTTCCAGTTATCCCTACGATAGTATTGAAGATGAATATGCCAATATTACGCTTAGAGATGGCGGTGAAAAAGTATTTGACCTGCTGGAAAAGGAATTGAATGAGCGACTGGCCAAAGCCGGAATTGTTATTACTGAAGCAAGGATAAGTCACCTGGCCTATGCTCCTGAAATCGCAGGGGCAATGCTGCAAAGACAGCAGGCAACAGCCATTGTAGCAGCAAGAAGTAAGATTGTGGAAGGGGCAGTAGGAATGGTTGAGATGGCCCTGGATATGCTTTCTGAAAAAGAGATTGTTCAACTGGATGATGAAAAGAAAGCCGCAATGGTAAGTAATCTGATGGTGGTGCTTTGTGGCGATAAAGCAGCATCGCCTGTATTGAATACAGGAAGTTTATATCAATAGTATCTTTACCATTAATTAGCATAACGTGAGTAAGAAATCATTTGTACTAAGAATGGATGAACAGGCTTATGCCGCATTGGAAAAATGGGCGGCAGATGAATTTCGTAGTGTGAATGGACAAATTGAAATGTTACTTGACAAAGCGCTTAAAGAAGCGGGCAGGAAAAAAGAACCTTGCGGACCAAGCGTAAAACAAAAAATTAAAAAGTAAAAGCTTTTACCAACTACGATGAGTAAAATTCCAGACTACCTACGTAAGGGGGATACAATCGGTATAGTTTGTCCATCAGGTTTTATGCAAGCCGATAAAGCAGCAACCTGTATCAGTGTACTTAAAGATTGGGGCTATAAGGTAAAGATTGGAAAAACACTAGGCACTCAGTTTCATTATTTTGCTGGAACTGATGAAGAAAGGACGCAAGACTTGCAGGAAATGCTTGATAACCCTGAGGTAAAAGCGATCCTTTGTGGCAGGGGAGGGTATGGAATGAGTAGAATTATTGATAGCTTGAACTTTACCAAATTCAAGAAATCACCTAAATGGATCATTGGTTATAGTGATATCACTTTGTTGCATGCCCATTTATATACAAAATTCAATATTGCCTCATTTCATTCCCCAATGGCTGCCGCATTTAACGACGGTGAATTCGCCAATGAGTTTATTCAAACATTAAGAAAGGGGTTGAGAGGAAATCGCTTGTCCTACAAAACTTCAGGTCATACATTTAACCGACCCGGCAAAGCAAGCGGAACATTGATTGGAGGAAATCTGTCACTTGTTGCGCACATGATAGGTTCTGCATCGGCTTATCAGACAAAAGGTAAAATACTATTCCTGGAAGATGTGGGTGAATATATCTACAATATTGATCGAATGCTGATTCAGTTAGAAAGAAGTGGTATGTTTAATCAGCTTGCCGGACTAATCATCGGCGGTTTTACGGAAATGAAAGATACCCTTGTTCCTTTCGGGGCAACTGTTGAAGAAATTATTAAGGAACGTATTGCGAAATATAGTTTTCCTGTTTGTTTTGGCTTCCCGGTAAGCCACACCACAGAAAACTACCCGCTGAAAGTGGGTGTTAAACATGAATTGGTGGTAGGCAGCAAAGGTGTTACTCTTAAGGAAATTTAGGTGTTGGCTATTAGCTATTAGCCATTAGCTATTAGCTTTTAGGTTTGACCTACCTATTACCTAATACCTAACACCTAACTCCTGCTATCCACTGCTTGATTAGTTGGTGTTGTTCACCCTTTTTTCAGTATTGACTAGTTTTTGAGTAAGCTATCTAATTTTTGCTGCATCAGCGAAAAGCTGTTAAGGTCGCGGTGTGAGCCGCTTTCAATTGTAATAAATTCGTCGGTGGACTTTAAATATTTTTTGAGTTTGCTAGCATTACTGTATGGAATCACACCATCATCGGTGCCATGAAAAATACTAATTGGGGCAGTAATTTTAGCTATGTATTCATCTGTAGGAAATTGGTATTTCAGGATTGATTTTAGTGGGTACATCCACAAATAAATTCCTACCAAAGATCGCATACTGTTATAAGGTGTTTCCAATATGAGTCGTTTACAATCTCTTACAGACGCCAACTGAGCTGCTACGCCTGTTCCCATTGATTTACCATAAATAATTATTTCATTGGGTTTATAAAACTGTCTTGCCCTCTTATAAACCTGTAATGCCTGATCGTACATGGCAGTTTCGCTTAATACACCTGTTGATTTTCCAAACCCCGGATAATCTGGCATCCATACCGCATAGCCGTTAGATAAAAAACGATTGACAAATCGGCGATACCTCCTAACATTTCCCCTGTTCCCATGAAAATATAAGACGACTCCTTTGCGAAGGCTATCGGGAACAGTAAAATGAATCATATTGGTTCTTGCAGTTTCATCCACCGGAATCCACACTTCTTCATAAGGCTGTTCAAATTGATAAACACTATCCTGACTCACCACCACCGGCTGAAATAAAACACGCCGCTGAAAGGAATAAAATAAAATTCCAATCAGTGCATAAACCAAAACAATAATTTTCAACCAACGAGGAACTTGCATGATGTATGATCTTTGATCTTTGATCTTTGATCTCTGATTTTTGATTTGTTATTCAATATTCATTATTCAATATTCCCCCATCCCACATCCGACATCTGACATCTGACATCTGACATCCGAGATCTGACATCAGAGATCTGCGATCTGCGATCGCCTCAGTATTTCAATATGTCTCTCACAAAATTATGGTACTCTGAAAAAGAAGGCAGGTTATTGTGTCCTCCGCCTTCTATACGGATAAGGGTAATTTTGTGTGGGTTAAATTGTCTGAGTCTTTCGCTATGGGCAATTGGAATAAGTCTGTCTTTTGTGCCATGGATTATATAAGTATGACAGTTTACTTTTTGTATCCATTTATCGGTTCTTAAATGAAAACGAAGCACATATCGAATGGGTAGTATAGGCAAGAATCTTTCGGCAACTTTTTTGAAACTATAATAGGGTGCATCTAGTATGAGGTAGCGTGGCTGGTTATCTGATGCGAGTTTAGCAGCAAAACCGCTGCCCATGCTTCTTCCATAAACAAGGATATGGTGCTGTTGGTATTTTTCGCAGAGTTTTTCATAAACATGTTGCATATCAGACAACATATCTTTCTCGGTCCGCTTGCCAGTGCTCTTACCAAACCCGCGATAATCTACCAGTACCACATCATAATCATAACGATAAAAATCCCGGGCACATTTGGCCCATCCTTTTATGCTTCTTGTATTGCCGTGTAAATAAAGTATCAAACCTTTTGGATCGGGTCTGTAAAAATGAAGTCCATTAATACGAACACCAGGAGCTGGTTCAAAAAAAAGTTCTTCAAAAGGAATATCATATTGAAAGCGAAAATCCTGTTTCAACTTTTCTGGCTTAAAAATAAATCGTTCCTGCACCAGATAAGCCAGCAGCGAAAGCACAACAATACCCGATATGATATATAGCAGGATGAGCAAAGTATTTATTTACTGTAAGATCGGGAAAAAAAGCAAGCAGAACATACTAGTCAGTGTATGTTTTCAAATCAATGCTTTCAGGGAATTTAGCTGCAGGCTACAAGCCGCAAGCTGCAAGCCTTAATCAGTGCTAGAATCAGTTTATCTGCTAATAACCGAACAAATCCGACATCCGACATCCCACATCCCACATCTGCCATCTGCCATCTGACATCAGAGATCAGAGATCAGAGATCCGACATTTTCCTCCACGCTTCCACGCCTCCTCTTAAGTTCACAAGATTGGTGTAGCCAAATTTGTCTTCCAGTTTTTGAATGGCAATCTGGCTGCGAATGCCCATTTTACAATACACAATAACTGTACGGTCGGTTGGGATGTTTTGATGTTGCGAAATAACTTCTCCCAGTGGCACCAAGTTGCCGCCAATATTAAATGCTGCATGTTCATCAGGTTCTCTGACATCCAGTAAATAAACCGCAGATTGCTCCAGCAATTCTTTTAATTCATGGGGTGAGATATGTGTCATTCTAATTCACTTCCTTCATAATATACCCGCTTTAAATTGAGCTGGGATACAGGCGCCACGATCAGCGGGAATTTTTCAATGGTAACATTACTTGGATCGAGTCCGAAACCTCTTTCTTCTCCAAGACTGATCTCTTTGAGCCAGAAATATAACTTCATTACAATACGCTCAAGGAAAGGAAGTTCATTATCCTGGCTAAGGTATTTTTCCAGTACAATAAATTGAAAATCTCCTACCACATTGTTCTTTTCAAGACTTTCATAGCGGCTGGTAATATTTACTTCTTTGTTGTTTACCAGTTCTTCCACTACTTTTCTAAACATCAGGTTAATACGTTGTTCAACGCGGAAACCAAGTCTGAATTCTACGCGGATAATATCGTTTGGAATGATATGTTCTACCGAAAACTCACAAGTGTATGGATCATCCAATACATCCACATGCACAAACCAATAAATATCTGCACGCTTTGGTTTTTTATTCAGTATCGAATAAATGATTTTGTGCTCAATTTCTTTAGGGTTATTGGCACTGGTCATATAAACCAGGTGGGTAGCATATTTTGGAATGGTTCTGTCATTACTCAGCTCCTGAATCATAGGTATATAATGTTCGAGACGTACAAACTCAACATACCTGTTTTTAATTTTTCGGCTACGGAACCACACATACATTACAGCAAATAATCCACCGCCTACAATCAGGGTTACATAACCTCCATTCATGAATTTTTCCAGATTGGCTACCAGGAAGGATACTTCAATAGCGAGGTAGACCAATAAATACAGATAAATCCAGGCCGGAAGAATCCTCCTGCTAACCAGAAAATTGGCAAAGAGAATAGATGTGCTGATCATACACATGGTAATGGCTAAGCCATATGCAGCACCCATATTGGCCGATTTCTGGAAGTATAATACAATGGCCACACAACCGATATACAATAAAAGGCTGATACCGGGAATGTATAATTGCCCCTTTTCTTCTGTTGGATAATGTATTTTCATTTTGGGCCATAGGTTCAGTCGCATTGCTTCACTGATCAATGTAAATGACCCTGAAATCAATGCCTGGCTGGCGATAATTGCGGCAGTAGTTGCGATGATGATACCTGCCAGTTTAAACCATTGTGGCATAATGCCGATAAAAGGGTTAAATCCACCTGCAATTAATTGTTCGGGAATAGGTCCACCTTCATAGTTTGCCAATAACCATGCACCCTGTCCGAGGTAGTTGAGGATTAAGCACGACTTCACAAATATCCAGGAAATGCGGATATTTCCTTTACCGCAGTGCCCTAAATCACTGTATAAGGCTTCGGCTCCGGTGGTACAAAGGAAAACGGCACCCAATAACCAGAAGCCTTTGGGGTAATTGGTGAGCAGATCTACTGCATAATATGGATTGAAAGCCTTGAAAATGGCAATATCATCAAGCAAATGAATTGAACCCAAAATAGCCAGCATAGCAAACCATACAAACATTATAGGACCAAAAAGCCTTCCTATAGATGCAGTACCGAATTGTTGCATGAAAAAGATAAGGGTGATAATGGCTATCACAATACCAACGATGGTGCTGGTTTGAATATGACTGAGTGAGGGCAATTGTTTTAACCCTTCTATTGCCGACGTTATAGAAATTGGCGGGGTTATGATGCCATCCGCTAAAAGTGCGGCACCACCCAACATGGCGGGAATTACCAACCATTTTTTACGCCGTCTTACCAGTGCATATAAACTGAAAATTCCCCCTTCCCCCTTATTATCCGCTTTTAGCGTAAGTATTACATACTTAAAAGTGGTTTGCAGGGTTAAAGTCCATATAACACAGGATAATGAACCCAATATCAACTGCTCATTAATGACTTTGCCATGAATGATTTCATTGAGTACGTAGAGCGGGGAAGTACCGATATCTCCGTAAATAATGCCTAATGCAATGATGAGTCCTGCAGAAGTTACCTTGTTTAAATTCTTGCTCACGCCAGACAGATTCGACCTTTGTGCCGAAATCTTTAACAAATGTATAGGAAAAAACAGGTAAGTATAAAGACTTGGCACCTGTTTAAATTTTATTCGCAAAAGATATCAGCAATCATTTTCGGGCAAGGTAATCAGTGCTGTCAGGGAAATTTGGCTGCAAGCTGCAAGCCGCAAGCTGCAAGCGAAGGATAGAACACGGATTTTCATGATTTTCAAGATCTATCATGATAAATCTTGAAAATCATGAAAATCCGTGTTCTATCAAACGCGACACATACACCTCGCGGCTAAATTTCCCTAGACAACAATGGCTACTAGCTGCAAGCTACAAACACCAATCAAGGCTTGCAGCTAAAATAACGCCTGATTAAGGGAGAAATTAAGATTTATTTCACCTCCCGGGGGCAACGAACCTTGCTGCTTTGGCGTTCTAAAGGTATATAGCAGATCAGGAGGATAAAGGCTGGTATATAAGCCCTATCTTATTTACTTAAACCTTACTTTTGAAATAATTAAAAAGGGTGGGATGAAAAAAATTGTCGTATTAATCGCAGGAATGGCTTTGCTGGTTTCAACCAATCTTTTAGCACAGCAGATTACTTATTCTGAACCCGATCGGGAAGACGCCCGTGCCATGGGGTTTGAAGTAATCGGAAAAATGAATGGTAAAATACTGGTGTATAAAAATTACCGCGACCTGAACTTTATTGCCGTGTTCGACAACGACATGAAAATGGTGCAGAAACAAAAACTCACCTATCTACCCGAAAGAATGCTTAGTACGGATTTTCTTATCTATCCCGATTTCGCCTATATGTTTTACCAATACCAGAAAAGAAATGTGGTGTATGCCATGGCGGTAAAACTTGATGCAAATGGAAATAAAATAGGAGATCCCATTCAATTAGATACTACCACCAATATGAGGTCAACCTCTGCTAAAGTGTACTCACTTATGTCAAGCGACGATAAGCAGAAGATTATGATCTTTAAAATCAGCAGTCAGAATGAAAAAATGCACGTACTTACGACCCTGCTGTTTGATAAGGAGTTAAACTTGCTGAAGAAAAGCAGGGTTGGGGTAGATATGCCTCAACGAAATGATTTTCTTTCAGAATTCATCATCGACAGCGACGGAGATCTTGCCTGTATCAGGGCTTCTGGTACCTCGGCGAATGATAATATCAATAAAGTAACACTTGTAACAAAGAAAGCCGGTGAAGACAATATCAGGATGACGGATCTTTCTATAAAAGGAATTTACCTGGATGATATCCGTATTAAAGCCGATAACCTGAACAGGCATTATATCATTACCTCCTATTACAGTAAACTCAGAAGAGGAAATATTGATGGTTTGTATTACTACCTCTGGGATAAAGATACCCAGAAAGAAATGCTGAATACCACCACCACTTTCAACGATGAATTCAGATCCGATGCTAAGGGTGATGGCAACCTGAAAATGGCGTTTAATGATTTCTTCCTGAAGAATATAATCTTGCGAAAAGATGGCGGATTCATAGTTGTTTCAGAAGCAGCATATAGCAGTACCAGGGGTAATACCTTGAGCAGATGGGATTATTTATACGGTTCACCTTACTGGTCTCAATTAGATTACTATTCATGGAATAGTCCATTGGGGTATTACCCATGGTGGCGTTCACCATCATTTAATACGAACCTCACCAGGTATTATGCAGATAATATAACCGTGATATCCTTTGACCCCTCCGGCAAAATGGAATGGAGCAATGTTATCCGCAAATCACAATACGACGATAACACAGATAATTTTATCGGATTCGGTATGTTAAATGCTGGGGATAGACTCAATTTCCTGTTTAATATTCAGGAAAAAAGAGATAATGTTTTATCAGACCAGAGTATATCGCCTAATGGACAAATTAACCGTAACCCCACTTTTAAAAACCTGGACAGGGGCTATAGCTTTATGCCGCGCCATGCCAAGCAGGTGGGAGCGAGGCAACTGATTATTCCATGCCAGTACCGTGGTTATACCTGTTTTGCAAAAATTGATTATTAACCCTTTTTATCACTGCACGTGGTCTTTTTATTTCGCGATAAATCATTTATCAATATTTTCTTTTTAGCCGTTTTAAGTATCGGTATTCATTTTCATTTCCTGATAGAAGCACCATTAATAGATACCAATAGTGGTAGCAGTGATGGTTTATTATCGGTTGTACTTGATCGGTATATTCAAGGATTACCTGCTGCAGTTCGCTTTTTATTGTACCATGCATTAATAATGGTACAGGCAATCAGGCTCAATCTGGCCATGAACGAATTAAGGATGTATCCCAATACCAGTTTTGTTCCGGCAATGACCTATGTATTAATGACGGCGCTGGTGCCACAGTGGTGCGCAATTTCACCTGCTCTGGTAACCAATTCACTGGTAATCTGGATATTTATTAAACTCAGCAGGCTTTATAACCACCCAAGCCCTAAAACCCTTTTATTCAATACCGGACTTATCGCCGGACTAGCTGTAATCTGCTACCATCCGATGGCCATTCTTATTGGGGTGGTACTGTTTGCATTAGCGGTGGTTAGGCCATTCAGATTAGCAGAATGGCTGGTGTTGTTAATCGGTATTGTATTGCCTTATTATTTTGTTTTCTCCGGCCTATACTTAACCAACCGATTACAGGTTATTGGAGAATTATTACCCGATTTTTATATAGGTCTGCCAGCTGGATCAAATGATAAATTATTGATTGCGGGCCTGTCTAGCCTTGCATTACTGCTCTTATTTGGACTATTTTTCTGGCAGGTAAGTATTGGCAGGATGGTCATTCAGATAAGGAAAAACTGGGGTGTAATGATGGTTATGTTACTCACTTTATTACCGGTTCCCTTTATTTTCCAGTTGGGGGGCATTGAATCTGGATTATTATCGCTCGTTCCAATAAGTGCATTCGCCGCCAATGTATTTGGAAACCCCAGGAATATGAGTTTACCTAACCTACTTTTTATCATCGTTCTGGGTGTAATAGCCATGTATAATTGGCAAATACTTAAAAATTAAAATTAGCCCTGTTTTAACGTCATCCGGCTTACCTTTGGGGTAATAATTGATAATTTTTTATCATAACATTTCTATTCACTAAGCCATTGCTGGGTGGATCATCAAAACCATAATTAATACTCCATGAAATTCGGCGTTGTAGTTTTCCCGGGATCTAATTGCGACAGGGACATGCAGGACTCATTACAGAATGACCTAGGTAAAGAAGTAATCATGCTTTGGCACAAAGACAAAGACCTGAGTATGTTTACTACGGATGACTGCATCATCCTTCCTGGCGGATTTTCTTACGGTGATTACCTGCGTTGTGGTGCAATCGCTCGTTTTAGTCCTATGATGCAAAGTGTGATTGATTTTGCCAATAAGGGAGGTAAGGTTTTAGGCGTTTGTAACGGATTCCAGATTTTATGTGAAAGTGGTTTATTACCCGGTGTGCTATTGCAAAATGCCAACCAGCAATTCATTTGTAAGAATGTTTATATCAAGCATAATGATGGCGAAGCTTTGAAAATTCCGATTGCACATGGCGAGGGCCGCTTTTTTGCAGACGATGCCACATTGGATGCATTGGAAGCCAATAACCAGGTTATTTTCCGCTATTGCGATGAAAATGGAAAAATTGATCCTGCACATAATCCAAATGGTGCGGTTAGAAATATTGCAGGTATCCGTAATGCCGGAAATAATGTTTTTGGCATGATGCCTCACCCTGAAAGGGCAACCACCAACTCCCTGGTTAACCTGGATGGTAAAAAAGTATTTGAAATACTTGGCCTGAATTAATTTGTAAGGACTTCAATTTATAACCGTCTACACAACCACAACAGTATGAAAAAGCTATTTTATATTTTATTTTTTGGAATGCTGGTTAATAACCTGTCTGCTCAGATCAAGGATCCGGTTAGCTGGACTTTTGAAGCAAAGAAAAAAACTGCGGATACTTATGAAGTAGTGCTTTCTGCTAACATACAGGGTAAATGGCATATCTATTCCCAAAAAACAGGTAAGGGCGGACCAATACCTACCAAAGTAACTTTCAAAACCAATCCGCTGGTTACTAAAACCGGCGAGGTGAAAGAAGTTGGTAAAGTTGAAAAAATCTATGATGAGATTTTTCAAACAGATGTATTGTATCTCTCCAATAAAGTACAATACGTACAAACTGTAAAGATTAAAGGCAAGGCTAAAACAAATATCGCAGGTACCATTGAATACATGGTTTGCGATGATACCCAGTGTTTACCTCCCGCAAAAAAAACATTTGATATTAAACTTTTGTAAGACCCATTTATCAGGATGAAAAAAATTGTAAGCTTATTGCTGCTCTTCATAACAGCAAATCAGGTTTTTTCTCAGGAAACGAATTTGTTGCAGTGGAAAATTTCATCCAAAAAGATAAGTGAAGGTGTTTATGATATCAGCGCAAAAACTTCCATTCCTGCTGGTTGGTTTCTTTACGGAATCAATCCAAGTGTAGAAGGACTCGAGTCGTTAAAATTCAGTTTTTCGAATGAAAATACGGGTTTAAGCGGCGCACCTTCGGTGGAAGAAAAAGCGCTTACGGAGAAAGATCCCATTTTCGATGGTAAATCATTGAATGTTTACACTGGGGATATTACCGTAGTTCAGCGTGTCAGCATCAAAGGGTTTGTTCCTGAGAAACTTCCTGTTATCATTGGCTCAAGTCTTAGGAAAGCCGATGAATTTAAAACAGAAGAAAGTACGGTTGAAGTTACCCTGGAGGGAGGTAAAGCCATTACAGCCTCTGCAGCACGTATAAAAATTCCAAGCATTAATCTGGCAAGCCCGGTAAATAATTGCGGGGCAGACAGCGCACCGATAGCAGATAATGGCGTATGGACCATTTTCTTACTTGGTTTTCTTGGTGGACTTATCGCGTTGCTTACCCCATGCGTATTTCCAATGATACCTGTTACGGTTTCTTTCTTTACCAAGAAAGCATCTAATAAGGCACAGGCAATACGGAACGGATTGTTGTATGGTTTTTTTATTTTCCTGATCTATGTTTTGGCAAGTGTGCCATTCCATTTATTGGGGAATGTACAACCAGAAATTTTTAACAGCATATCAACCAACTCCTGGTTGAATATTATATTCTTCCTCATTTTTATTGTATTCGCGATTTCATTTTTTGGATTTTTCGAACTTACCCTTCCTTCAAATATTGCGAGTAAAGCAGATTCAAAAAGTGGACTCGGAAGTCTAGGCGGTATCTTCTTTATGGCCGTTACACTGGCGATAGTTTCATTCTCCTGTACCGGTCCAATTCTTGGTTCTTTGTTGGTAGGCTCCTTAAGTGGAGGTGCATGGCAACTGACATCCGGATTAGCTGGTTTTGGTCTCGCACTGGCATTGCCTTTTGCTTTATTTGCCATGTTCCCTAATTGGCTGGCCTCACTGCCAAAATCAGGTGGATGGCTCGATACAGTTAAAAAAGTACTCGCATTTGTAGAAGTAGCATTGGCCTTTAAATTCCTTTCAAATGCCGACCTGGTAATGCACTGGGGCATACTGAAGCGTGAAGTGTTTATCGGTATCTGGATTTTAACAGGAATCGGTCTTACACTATATCTATTTGGTATTCTTCGTTTGCCACATGATTATAAGGGAATGAAGATCAGCACAGGTAGAAAATTAGTAGGTGTTGTAGCATTACTGTTTACACTTTACCTGGTACCAGGTGTTACTGCAACAGAATACGCCAACCTGAAATTATTAAGCGGTTTTCCACCACCTTTGAGTTACAGTATCTATGGTAAACAGAATGTGCATGGGAAAGGACTTGAGCCAAATGTGATCAACGATTACGAGAAAGCACTTCAAATGGCGAAAGATCAAAACAAACCCCTTTTGATCGACTTCACAGGCTGGGCCTGCGTAAACTGTCGTAAGATGGAAGAAAATGTTTGGACCCAACCGGAAGTTTACAATTATATCCGCGATAATTTTATCCTTGTGTCACTTTATGTGGACGATCGTGAAAAATTACCCATTGAACAAAGGTTTACCTATACAACAGTTGATGGAAAACAAAAGCAGTTGATTACCGTTGGCGATAAATGGGCCACTTTTCAGGCGGAAAACTTTAACCAGGTTACACAACCACTCTATGTAATCATGGATACCTCCGAGCGATTACTAAATCATCCGGTGGGTTATACACCAGATGCCGCTAAATATGTGGAATGGTTAAAATGTGGTAAAGAGGCAGCTAAGCAATAAACAGGATTAAAGAATAATCTGTTTTTCCGTCATCATTTTCCTGAGGTTAATCAAGCCATAACGCATTCTTCCCAGGGCGGTATTAATGCTGCAATTGGTGATTTGCGCAATTTCCTTAAAGCTAAGGTTTGCATAATGCCTCAAAATGATTATTTCTCTTTGCTCCTCCGGTAAAAGATCCAGCATACGGCGTACGCGCTCATGACTCTGGGCACGCATCAATTTGGCTTCAGGACCTTCATCAGCAATTTGAATCAGTTCAAAAATATCCTGGTTGTCGCTGGTTTTAATAGCAGGTGCCCTTTTTACTTTCCGGAAATAGTCCACACAAAGATTATGGGCAATTCGCAGGGCCCAGGGAAGAAATTTACCTTCTTCGGTATACCTGCGGTTTTTTAATGTATCGATGATTTTAATAAAAACATCCTGAAAAAGATCCTCAGCCAGATAACTGTCTTTCACAAAAAACAGGATGGACGAGAATATCTTGTCCTTATAACGATTTACCAATACCTCAAATGAATTGGCATCTCCATCCTGGAAGGAACGTATTAAATCAATATCAGACACTTGGTCTAATGTTTTCATGGTTAAGGCTTTTGATCGACAGTTAAAACAGGATATTGGGTATTAAAACCTGACCTTACGCCCGGATATAAATACCGGATGATAATTTGGTTATGTTAAATTATACATCTTTTATACCCGTATTTCTTTTGTGGATACATTGTTTTTCAAGGGAATGGTTATACACATTTTTCACATCTGTCTTTGAATTTGAAAATTTGAAAATTTGGAAATTTGAAAATGACAGAAGGAATGCCTTTTGTATAGGCTAATTTGAGTCTAAAACACCCATCATTTCCAAATTTCCAAATTTTCAAATTTTCAAATTTCCCTATTGTGTTTAAATTGCTGCACTTATGGCA
>CAZTCS010000029.1:28429-33494 GCA_964611995.1 uncultured Sediminibacterium sp.
GAAAGAGGTAGACGCGGTTTTGGAAATAGAAGGCAATCCTGACGATATCCTTGTGAAAGGGGCCCGTATGCATAACCTGAAGAATGTTACGGTGGCTTTTCCAAGAAATAAATTAATTGTGGTAACCGGTGTTTCTGGGAGTGGGAAATCATCCCTCACCATCGATACCCTTTTTGCAGAAGGCCAACGCCGTTATGCAGAAAGTTTAAGTGCCTATGCCCGCCAGTTTATGGCAAGAATGATTAAGCCAGATGTAGACTATATAAAAGGGCTATGTCCGGCTATCGCCATAGAACAAAAGGTTATAACCAGAACGCCTAGAAGCACGGTTGGTAGTATGACAGAGATTTATGATTATCTCCGACTGCTTTTTGCACGAGCTGGTAAAACTATTTCACCTGTTAGTGGGAAAGAAGTAAAGAAAGATGATGTTACGGATGTGGTAGCGGCTATTAAAGCAATGCCAGCGGGAGAGAAAGTATTGATACTGGTGCCATTTAAACAACATGCTAACCGGGATACCAGGGAGGAACTGAATATCCTTATGCAGAAAGGTTTTTCGAGGATTTGGACAAAAGTAAATTCAGTAGGAGAGGTTTTGCGGATTGAAGACTTGTTGGCCTTGAACGACAAAGAACTTCAACAGCAATTGACACCAGTTAAAAAAACGAAAAACAACGCCTCTTTTCCGGTTTATGTATTGGTTGACAGAATTGTTACCAAAACCTTTGAAGAAGAAGATTTACATCGATTATCAGATTCGATAAATACAGCATTTTATGAGGGAGAAGGTGAAATGTACCTTGAAGTAAATGGAACCACCCTCCATCATTTCAGTAATCGGTTTGAACTTGATGGTATTGTGTTTGAAGAACCGGTACCAAACCTTTTTTCTTTTAATAATCCTTATGGTGCCTGTCCGGTTTGTGAAGGTTTTAGTCAGGTATTGGGCATTGATACGGATCTTGTTATACCCGACAGAAGACTGAGTGTGTATGAAGGAGCAGTGGCGCCCTGGAAGGGTGAAAAGCTTGGATGGTGGCGCGATCAGTTTGTGAAAGCCGCAGGTGCCGCGGGTTTCCCCATTCATAAAGCCGTGGCTGAATTAACGAAAGAACAGTACCAGCAACTATGGAAAGGCGTTGGCAGTGCTTATGGTATTGATGACTTTTTTAAAGAAGTAGAACAAAACCTCTATAAAGTTCAATACCGGGTTTTACTGAGCCGTTACCGCGGACGAACAACCTGTACGAGCTGTGAGGGCTATCGGTTAAGGAAGGAAGCACTTTATGTAAAAGTAGGCGGCAAACATATCGGCGAACTTTGTGAGTGGCAGGTTCGTGACCTGAAAACCTGGTTCAATAAACTCACTTTATCCGATCACGATGCGCAAATTGCCAAACGTATTTTAATGGAAGTACACCAACGCCTGCAAACACTTTTGGATGTAGGTTTGGGATACCTCACTTTAAACCGATTGGCAAATTCACTAAGTGGTGGTGAGAGCCAACGCATTCAATTAACACGTAGTCTTGGTAGTAACCTAACCAATTCATTATACATTTTAGATGAACCTTCTATAGGTCTTCATTCAAGAGATACAGAAAGACTAATTGGTGTATTGAAATCATTACGCGATTTAGGAAACACAGTTGTAGTAGTAGAACACGATGAAATGATGATGCGTGAGGCAG
Source organism: uncultured Sediminibacterium sp. (assembly GCA_964611995.1). Taxonomy (GTDB): domain Bacteria; phylum Bacteroidota; class Bacteroidia; order Chitinophagales; family Chitinophagaceae; genus Sediminibacterium. Next base: position 30,124 of record CAZTCS010000029.1, read on the forward strand.
ATCATATCATCGATATGGGTCCACTGGCATCACATCTCGGAGGAGAAGTTATTGCAGCAGGCAATTACGATGAGATTATCCATAACCCTAAAAGTCTTACTGGTAAATACCTAACGGGCGAACTAAAGATTGAAATTCCCGCAGTTGTAAGGAAATGGAATCGCTTTATTACAGTTGAAGGGGCAGCACAAAATAACCTGAAGAATATAACGGTTCAGTTTCCATTAAATGCACTTTGTGTAGTAAGTGGTGTTAGTGGAAGTGGTAAAACAACACTGGTAAAACAGGTGCTTTACCCTGCGCTAAGAAAGATGAAAGGGGAGCCTGCTGAGAAAGTTGGGTTACATACAAAAATAAGTGGCGATACGGAATACATTTCACAGATTGAATTGGTCGACCAAAACCCAATTGGTAAATCTTCGCGAAGTAATCCAATAACCTATATAAAAGCCTATGATACCATCAGGGATCTTTATTCCAAACAGGGGTTGGCGAAAATGCGTGGGTTCCAGGCCAAACATTTTTCTTTTAACGTGGATGGCGGTCGTTGCGATGCATGTAAGGGAGAAGGTGAACAGGTAGTAGAAATGCAGTTCCTTGCAGATGTACATTTAACCTGTGATGTTTGCGGTGGTAAGCGATTTAAGGAAGAAGTACTGGAAGTGCACTATAAAAACAAAAGCATATTTGATGTGCTTGACATGAGTGTGGATGAAGCCCTTGAATTTTTTGCAGAGGAAAAAAATATCCGTCAGGCAATACAACCGCTGCATGATGTAGGTCTTGGGTACATCAAACTCGGACAAAGTAGCGATACCCTAAGTGGAGGGGAAGCACAGCGGGTAAAACTGGCTAGTTTTCTGGGGAAAGGTAAAGGTGCGGGGCGTATGCTTTTCATTTTTGATGAACCTACAACCGGATTGCATTTTCATGATATCAAAAAATTACTGGCATCCTTCCAGGCATTGATTGAACAAGGCCATTCTTTGATTGTGATTGAACATAATACCGATGTAATTAAATCGGCAGACTGGCTAATAGATATGGGGCCAGAGGCGGGAGATGCTGGCGGACAGGTTGTATATGCTGGTGTTCCTGTAGGAATTAAAAAAGTAAAAGAAAGTTATACTGCAAAGTTTCTTTAAAAAAAATGCCGCATCTGCATAAAGCTGATGCGGCATACAAATATGCAGGGTTTGTTTTTACCTTAATCTGTCAACACTCTTTACCAGCTTTTCATCTTTTCTGATTGCAAGGATTGCCATTAGCAATAAAGCCGGAATGGCAAAACTGAATACAGCAGTTAGTGCAATTGCACCCACATCATACTTTTTTGTAAATACAAAATAGAGGATAATATTCAGTACACTTATAGCAAAACCAGCTAAGCCTATACGCAGTTGAAGCGGTCTGTTATTGTATAAAAAAATAGCTACCAGAGACACAATTGCCACAGCTACAGATAAAATCATCAGCAGTGTATTGGTGGTAGCAGAAAATGATTCAGCAGGAGCCGTACCAACACTGCCAACATAAAATGGCAATTTCAAAGTAGCAAACCCACAAATACTGGCAGCTAATAACCACAATGTTTGTACGCGTTGTATCATAGCTTAAATTTAATCAATTTCAAAGCCCACTCCAAAAATCAAAATTCAAAAATCAAAATTCCTCTGTTCCTCTGTTGCCCTAGCTCATTTCCGGATACAAAACAAACTGGCTCATAAATTCATTTACCTGAGCTTTTACTTCTTTCAGTTTGGTTTCATCATCGGCATTCATAAGACTGGTATCGATAGCATTCACTACAAATTCCATGTCTTTTTCAATCATTCCTCTCGTAGTTATAGCTGCTACACCAAAACGGATACCTGAGGTAACAAATGCGCTTTTGTCATCGTAAGGTACCATATTTTTATTTGCGGTGATATCTGCATGTCCTAAAACCTGTTCTGCTTTTTTACCACTTATGTTTTTATTTCTCAAATCAATCAGCATCAGATGGTTATCGGTTCCTCCGCTAATGATTTGATATCCTCTGTCAGTAAATGCTTTTGCCATAGCCTGGGCATTTTTTTGCACCTGCTGTTGGTAGCTTAAGAATTCAGGAGTAAGTATTTCACCAAATGCGATAGCTTTTGCGGCAATAACATGCTCCAGCGGACCGCCCTGTGTACCTGGGAATACGGCCATATCAATCAGGTTGCTCATTAAACGGAGATTTCCTTTAACATCTTTCAGTCCAAAAGGATTTTCCCAGTCTTTTTTCATCATGATTACACCACCTCTTGGTCCACGTAATGTTTTATGTGTGGTAGAAGTAACAAAATGACAATGATCAAAAGGATCAGATAATAATCCTTTTGCTATAAGTCCGGCAGGGTGTGCAATATCAGCCATTACAAATGCACCAACTTCATCTGCTACTTTTCTGATACGGGCATAATCCCAATCACGACTATAGGCACTTGCTCCGCAAATAATTAATTTAGGTTTTATGGTTCTTGCTCTTTCTTCGAGCATTTCGTAGTCAACCAATCCGTCGTCTTTTTTAACGCCATAAAAATGGGGTTGATAAAGTTTCCCGCTGAAGTTAACTGCAGAACCATGGGTTAAGTGTCCGCCCATGCTGAGGTCTAATCCGAGGATAGCATCTCCTGGCTGGAGAATAGCCAACATCAGGGCGGCATTTGCCTGTGCTCCGCTGTGAGGTTGCACGTTGGCATATTCAATATTGAAAATTTCTTTTAAACGATCGATGGCTAATTGTTCTGTCTGGTCAACAATTTCACACCCCCCATAATACCTGCGACCCGGATAGCCTTCTGCATATTTATTGGTCATGACATTACCCATGGCCTGCATTACCTGTAAACTGGTAAAGTTTTCAGAAGCAATCAGTTCAATACCACGGCGTTGACGTTCGAGTTCTTGTTTAATCAGGTCAAATACGAGGGTGTCTCTTTGCATGTGATGAAATTTGGTGCAAATATAGGATTTAGCGGCTAGCTTATTGCTTATAGACCATGGTCCATAGTCGGTGGTCCATAGCCAGTACCACTTCCTTCAACACTTGATGCTTATTTCAAGCTTTGAAGGGGGGCTTTAGCATTTCTGCTAATGGTAATATTATATGGTTAAATGGGCAGTTTAAGGCATAAATGATCATGTAAAAAAGCATTCATTACTTACAATGGGCTAAATTTCCACAATAATTGTTCAATGCTCAGATTTTCCTATTTTCGGCCTCTTGATGAAGTGTCATATTTACATGATTAAACAGCATAGTGCATTCGGGTTCATCAAAAACAACCTCCCATGAAAGCAATCATACCAGTTGCCGGTGCCGGAACCAAATTAAGGCCACATAC
>CAZTCS010000030.1:0-33362 GCA_964611995.1 uncultured Sediminibacterium sp.
CCCAGGTACAAGCCCTTCTCACAGGCATATGCAACAAGTCCGGCGATGCTTTTTACTTTCATTTTATGCATGATGCGGGTTCGGTGGCCTTCTACGGTGCGTTGACTTATATGGAGGAGGCGGGCAACATCTTTGCTGGTAGAGCCTTCGCAGATAAGGGTGATGATGTCTTTTTCTCTTTCCGTAAAAACTACCAGGTGTTCGCGGAAATCGGAATTGTATTTGGTAATCAGTTCATTGACCTGTTTACTGCTTTCGGAACAGAAATAGGGGCGGTAATCATATACAGCTTCAATAGCTTCCAATATTTCTTGCTTACCTACGCTTTTGGTAAGGTAGCCGATGGCGCCTGCTTCCAGCATTTCCATGATATGGGTTTCATGACTGAATACAGAAAGCGCAATGATGCGTTTGGTAATCTTCCTTTTGCAAATCTCTTTAACGGCCATTACCCCATCCATAACCGGCATGCAAACATCTACAATAATTATATCAGGCTTAAGTTTGGTTGCCAGGGTAACCAGTTCCGATCCATTGCATGCTTCACCAACAATATTAAGCGACCGAACTTCATCCAGGATCTTTCTTAATCCCTTTCGAAAAATCAGGTGATCATCGGCAATCACCACTTTAATTTTGTTGCGTTCCATAGAGCTGCATTATGACGATGTGAAATAAATGCAGCAAATACGCCCAGCTAATGTGGTAATTACTCTAAATATGGTGGTAGATACTCTTTTTTCCGGCTAGTGGGAGATGAGAAACGCTTTATTTAGGAAGCCTGAACTTATGTAATAATTCATCCGGATTAATATCAAGTCCACGGGCAATACTGCATAAAGTAGTGAAGGCAATATTTACTTTTCCTTTCTCAATACGCTGTAAATGACTGTATTCCATATCACATGCCAGGGCAAGCTGATGAATACTCAGCCCTTTATCCTTCCTTATTTGTGTAAGGTGTTTACCAAAAGATACCAATAATATATCCCTGTCCATGCGCGAACAAGGTCAATTGAATTGATAATTTATCTGGCGTATGATCGTATGCCAGTGTTAAATTTCTTTGTAACTTTATAGTAGAATTTCTACTATAACTATGTCTACGATACATATACCTATAAAATCGACCCGAATTTCTAAAAAAGTATGGCATAAAATGTTGTACTCAATCGCCCGAGATATAGCCATCAATCAAAAAGAAAAACTTGCTAAGTCTGCAACCTCTAAAAACAGCGACAAGCGCATTTAGTTTAAAAAGCTATTCCAAAAACGGGTTAACTTATTCACCATAGCTTATCATACCCGCTCAACTGATTAACTTGCGCCCATGCAAGATTACCTGAATGGACTGAACGAACCCCAGCGAGAAGCGGTAACCCATATTAAGGGGCCACTTATGATTGTGGCAGGAGCTGGTAGTGGAAAAACAAAAGTGCTTACTACACGTATTGCCCACCTGATGAATCAGGGTGTGGATGCTTTCAATATTCTCGCCCTCACATTTACCAATAAGGCCGCTGCCGAAATGAAAGAGCGTATTGAACGCATACTGGGTAATGCAGAAGCCAGGAATTTATATATCGGAACATTCCACAGTGTATTTGCACGTATCCTTAGGGCCGAAGCACATAAAATAGGATATCCCAACAGCTTTACCATCTATGATACCGACGATAGCCGCTCGGTGATAAAAACAGTCGTTAATGAACTGAACCTCGACGATAAACATTATAAACCCAATGTTGTAGGTAACCGCATTTCATCCGCTAAAAACGCATTGGTTGGTCCTGCAGAATATGCCACTGATTATTATATTCAACAGGAAGATATGCGGGCCAATCGTCCGGCAATAACACAGATATACGCCGCTTATGCAAATCGCTGTTTTAAAAACGGCGCAATGGACTTTGATGACTTGCTACTAAAGATGTATGAGTTGCTGAAAAACTTCCCGGAAGTATTACATAAATACCAGCACAAATTTAAATACATATTGATCGACGAGTACCAGGATACCAACCCGGTTCAGTATCAGATTACCAAATTGCTGGCAGCAGTTCATGAAAATATTTGTGTGGTGGGAGATGATGCCCAAAGCATCTATAGTTTCAGGGGCGCTACTATCGAAAATATCTTACAGTTCCAGAAAGATTATGATGATGTAAAAGTGGTTAAGCTCGAACAAAATTATCGCAGCAGTCAGAATATCATACATGTAGCGAATGAAGTAATCAAAAACAATAAGGGACAAATACCTAAAAACCTTTGGACCGAAAATAAAGAGGGAGATAAAATTGTATTGGTTCGTACTATGACCGATAACGATGAAGGTCGATTTGTGGCCGACTGTATCCAGGAACAAAAGCTACGGTATCATTTTTACAATAAAGACTTCGCCATTTTATACCGCACCAATGCGCAGAGCCGTTCATTTGAAGAAAGTCTTCGCCGAATGGGTATTCCCTATCGCATTTATGGAGGCGTAAGTTTCTACCAGCGTAAGGAGGTAAAAGATTTCATTGCCTATCTGCGTGTAATCGCCAATACAAGAGATGAAGAAGCACTAAAACGCATCATCAATTATCCTGTTCGTGGCATCGGAAAAACAACCATTGAAAAATGTGTGATAGCTGCCAATGAACAGAATTTAACCATGTATGAAGTGGTATCAAGGGCGGGTGAATTTGGTTTTAAAGCAGGCACGCTTGAGGCACTGCAGAATTTCACCACCATGATTCGCTATTTCCAAAGTATGCTAACCAGCACTAATGCTTATGAAGTAGCAGTGCAGGTAGGTAAACATACAAACCTGGTAAAAGAACTCTTTAACGATAAAACAACCGAGGGATTAGCACGCTACGAAAACATACAGGAATTACTAAACTCTATTAAAGAGTGGACCGAAAGTCCGAGTAATGAAGATGGCGAATTGGGCGATAAATCATTGGGTTCATACCTGCAACAAATTACCCTGCTTACCGATGCAGACGATGACAAAGGAGAACAGGATGCGGTGAAAATGATGACGATACACGCTGCTAAAGGACTAGAATTTGAATGTGTGTATGTGGGTGGAGTGGAGGAAACATTATTTCCGAGTGGTATGTCGATCAACACACGTGAAGAACTGGAAGAAGAACGAAGATTATTTTATGTAGCAGTTACCAGGGCAAAACAAAAACTGTGGCTCACATATGCCAATGCAAGGTATCGTTTTGGCCAGTTGGTACAGAATGATCCAAGCAGGTTTATTGAAGAAATGCCCGAACAATATATCGACAAAACCTATGCAGGTGGTGGTGCAAGAAACAATGCTAGCAGCGATATGGGCAGCGCATTTGAACGGATGCAACGTGGCTTTGGTTATGGTAACGGAAATGCCGCAGCAGCAGAGAGAAAATATGGTCCACCGCCAAGTCGCAAACCATCTTCAAAACCAGAATACCTTCCTATACAGCCTGTAACACCTAAAGTAGTAGCACATGTGCCGTCGGCTGATTTTGTAGCAAGCGATACTTCGCAATTACAGGCCGGACAAAAAGTAGAACACCAGAAATTTGGCTTCGGAACGGTGTCAAGTGTAGAAGGCTCTGCACATAATCCGGTGGCTACTATTCTGTTTGAGAAAAATGGAGAGAAGAAGATTATGTTGAATTATGCGAAGCTGAGGATTGTGGAATAAAGAATGTAGAATATTGAATATCGAATAATGAAGGGGGTATTGTCTTTCATCATTCATTATTCGATATTCAATATTTCTCTCTTTTTTCCCTCCTATCTTTGTACTCACAAATTCCAGCGTTGAATACTATTCTTATTATTGATGATGAAGAAAAGCTGCGCACACTTCTTGCCAGGATTATTTCGCTGGAGGGTTTTGAAGTAGTACAGGCAGGTAATGCAAAACTGGCACTCAAAAAACTTGAACAGCAGGAAATTGATGTGGTACTTTGCGATGTTAAACTGCCTGATGCCAATGGTGTGGAACTATCAGCACAGATAAGAACAAAGTATCCATTAATAGAAGTGATCCTTTTAACGGCTTTCGGCAATATTGCTGATAGTGTAAAGGCCATTAAGAATGGCGCTTTTGATTATATCACCAAAGGAGATGATAACGATCGAATAATTCCGCTTTTATATAAAGCCATGGAAAAAGCGGCTTTAGCAAAGCGTCTTGCACAATTGGAAAAAAGATTGGGGAATAAATATTCATTCAACAGCATATTGGGTCAGTCAAAAGCGATACGTCAGGCTATTGATGCTGCTGAACGTGTATCTGCAACCGATGCAACCGTTTTATTGAATGGAGAGACAGGTACAGGGAAAGAAGTATTTGCCCAGGCCATTCATAATAACAGCAATAGAAACAAACAACCATTCATAGCAGTAAACTGTGCCGCTTTCAGTAAAGAATTACTGGAAAATGAACTGTTCGGACATAAAGCAGGTGCTTTTACCGGTGCGATAAAAGATACCAAAGGCATTCTGGAAGAAGCCAATGGCGGAACTGTTTTTCTTGATGAGATTGGAGAAATGCCCATCGATTTACAGGCCAAACTATTACGTGTACTGGAAACAGGTCAGTTTTTAAAAGTAGGCGACAGTAAAGCCACACAGGTAAACCTTCGGATTATTGCGGCGACCAACCGAAACCTGCAAGAAGAAATTAAGGAGGGGCATTTTCGTGAAGACCTATTTTATCGCTTATCTGTTTTTCAAATATACTTACCACCATTACGTGAGCGTATAACAGATATAGAAGAGCTGGCACTTTATTTTGTAACTCGTTTTGCCGATAAACTCAATAAAAAGCAGATGCAAATATCAAAAGAGTATCTGTCGGCATTAGAAGCTCATCCATGGAAAGGGAATATCAGGGAACTGAAGAATGTGATAGAAAGAAGTATGATCCTAACCAATACCCAGCAGTTAACACCAGACAGCCTTCCGGCCGATTTTCAGCAAGTTGTATCAGACCATAACCCGCTTTCCGCTTTTGATCTGGCAAGTGCGGAAAAAATACATATTCAGAAAGTTTTACATTATACAAAGGGTAATAAAACAGAAACAGCCAAACTCCTGAATATTGCACTCACTACATTATACCGCAAGCTGGATGAATATAAGATTGTTTAACCCCTTTCAAAACGATAGTCCTAACCCTTTCATTTTGAAAGGGTTTTTTATTGTCAGCATCTCTTCCTAAATCCTAAAACCCTTACTGTTATTGCATTTTATCAATTCCTGGCATTCAGGCATTTGAATTGCCTTATTCTGGCATCAACAATAGATGCAACATGAAACCCAAGATCAAATTAGCGTCCTGGCACCTGGTAGCAGGCTTTTATTCCATCATAGTTATTGCCGGACTCATTTATAGAACCTTTAAAAACTAATCTATGCTGACAGCCATTCTTACAGTGGCAGGCCTTGCCTGTTTCCTGCTCCTCTTCAGGTCAATTAATTACTTCGAAAAATTTTAAGCTATGCTGTATTTATTCATCATTGCCATTGCAGTATTCTGTTATATGTGTTATGTACTCGTAAAACCAGAAAAATTCTAACACACACCTGAACAACAGGTAGTGATTTGTTTCAAAAATTAATCGTCCATTATGTATTCTGAAATTACAGGCATCGTAATCATGTTCGGTGCAAGTTTATTGTTCGCTGTTCCATTGGGTAAATACATGGCGAATGTGTTTGCAGGAAACCGAACCATACTCGACAAGGTGATGGGTCCGGTTGAAAAATTATTTTTCCGGATAAGCGGCATCAATCCATCTCAGGAAATGAACTGGAAACAACAGATGAGTGCCATGTTGTTCATTAACATGGTCTGGTTTTTACTGGGCATGTTTGTATTGATGAACCAGCATTGGTTGCCACTCAATCCGGACGCAAACCCCGATATGAGTGCCGATCTGGCCTTCAACACCACTATTTCATTCGTGGTGAACTGTAATCTTCAACACTATTCGGGTGAAACCGGATTGAGTTATCTGGGTCAGTTATACCTGATGTTTTTACAGTTTGTAAGTGCCGCAACAGGTATAGCAGTAGCGGTAATATTATTCAAAGCGTTTAGAGAAAAAGCCACCAATCAGTTGGGCAATTTCTATCTGTATTTTGTAAAATCCATTACCCGGGTTTTATTGCCACTCTCTATTATAGTAGCGATACTGTTTTTGCTGAATGGAATGCCCATGGGTTTTGAAGGGAAAGATAGTTATACCAGTTTACAGGGCGATACAGTTCAGGTATCAAGAGGTCCTGTGGCGGCATTTGTTCCAATAAAACATTTGGGTACCAACGGAGGAGGATTTTTTGGAGCCAACAGTTCGCATCCATTAGAAAATCCATCCTACTTCACCAATATCATTCAAATGATCGCACAGTTGATCATTCCTTTTGCTATGATTTTCGCCTTTGGTTATTTCATCAAAAGAAAAAAACTGGCATGGATGATTTTTGGTGTCATGACAGTGGGTTTCCTCCTATTGGCCATTCCCAATATTATCCAGGAAATAAACGGTAATCCGGCCATCGCTAAAATGGGCATCAATAACAGTGCTGGTGCTATGGAAGGAAAAGAAGTTCGTTTTGGTGCTGCGGCATCAGGGTTCTGGAGTATTGTAACCACTGTTATATCTACAGGTTCGGTAAATGCCATGCACGACAGCACTATGCCTCTCAGTGGTATGAACGAAATGCTGGCCATGATGGTGAATAGTTTTTATGGAGGCTGTGGGGTAGGACTACTTAACTTTTTCATTTTTATTATCCTCGCTGTATTTATCAGTGGTTTAATGGTGGGCCGCACACCGGAATTCATGGGGAAGAAAATTGAGGCAAGAGAAATAAAAATAGCCATGATCATAGCCCTGCTACATCCCTTACTGATACTCGCGGGTACGGCATTATCAAGTTATATGCTGGTCCACAATCCTGAACCCTATGGGGGCTGGCTAAATAATCCGGGTTATCATGGTTTCAGCGAAATGTTGTATGAGTTTACATCTGCATCAGCCAACAACGGAAGTGGTTTTGAAGGATTGGGTGATAATAATTTATGGTGGAATATCAGCACTGGCTTTGTACTGATACTTGGTCGCTTCTTACCCATTATTGGTCCTGTTGCCATTGCCGGATTACTGGCATCAAAAAAACATATTCCCGAAAGTTCCGGTACACTGAAGACAGATACATTCACATTCGGTATCATGATTTTTGCGGTAATACTTATTGTAACTGCACTCTCCTTCTTCCCATCACTGGCACTCGGTCCGATTGCTGAATTTTTTTCCATGATTTAAAACACGTAAGATGAAAAAAACAAATTCCAATACATTATTTCAAAAACAACTGGTAGCAGAAGCCTTAAAAGCGTCTTTTGTAAAACTCAGTCCGGCAAAAATGTTTCGCAACCCGGTAATGTTTATGGTATGGGTAGGCACATTGGTAATGGCGGGCGTAAGTATATGGGTAGCTGCAGGCGAACAAAGTCAGGGAGGTCTTGTGTACAATATTATTGTAACGGCTATTCTTTTTGTGACCCTACTCTTTGCCAACTTTGCCGAAGCTATTGCAGAGGCAAGGGGTAAAGCGCAGGCCAACAGCTTACGTAAAACAAGGGAAGAAACACCAGCTAAACTCATACAACCTGTTGGTGAAATGTTTGTGGGCGAAATAAAAATCGTTTCCTCCGCTCAATTAAGAAAAGGAAACCTGTTTGTTTGTGAAGCAGGAGATATTATTCCTTCTGATGGCGAAATAGTGGAAGGATTGGCCACCATAGATGAAAGTGCTATCACCGGCGAAAGCGCACCAGTAATACGCGAAGCAGGTGGAGATAAAAGTAGTGTAACAGGCGGAACAAAAGTATTGAGCGATCGCATCGTGGTAAAAGTTACTACTGAACAAGGGGAAAGTTTTTTGGATAAAATGATTGCACTCGTAGAAGGTGCATCCAGACAAAAAACACCCAATGAAATAGCACTCACTATTTTGCTGGCAGGGTTTACGCTGGTATTTATTATAGTAACCGTAACATTGAAACCTTTTGCGGACTACGCACAAGCACCTATAACCATAGCAGCATTTATCTCTTTGTTTGTTTGCTTAATTCCTACCACTATTGGCGGATTGCTTTCAGCCATTGGTATTGCGGGTATGGACAGGGCATTAAGAGCCAATGTAATTACCAAGAGTGGTAAAGCGGTGGAAACAGCTGGTGATATAGATGTATTACTGCTCGATAAAACAGGAACCATTACCATCGGAAACAGAAAAGCCACACATTTTTATCCGATAGAAGGTGTTGATGAAAAAAGGTTTATGAAAGCAGTGGTACTCAGTTCAATGGCTGATGATACACCCGAAGGAAAATCCATCATTGAACTGGCAGGCATACAGCCCTCATCTTATTCCATAACACAACCGCGTTTTATCAAATTTACTGCAGAAACCAGGAGTTCGGGTATCGATTTTGAAGAAACACGTATTCGCAAAGGAGCCGCAGATGCCATTCGTGCACTCTGTGAAAAAAGAGGAAATGTTTTTCCGGATATTATTGACCAACGTATCAGGCAGATATCAGGAAATGGTGGAACGCCATTGGTAGTTGCAGAAAATGAGCAGGTACTTGGCGTAATTGAATTACAGGATATTATTAAGCCCGGTATACAGGAACGTTTCGAACGCCTGCGTAAAATGGGTATTAAAACGGTAATGGTAACAGGGGATAATCCTTTAACAGCAAAATACATTGCAGAAAAAGCAGGAGTTGATGATTTTATTGCAGAAGCCAAACCGGAAGATAAAATGAATTATATCCGTAAGGAACAATCGGAAGGAAGACTGGTGGCCATGATGGGCGACGGTACCAATGATGCACCTGCTCTGGCACAGGCCGATGTAGGAGTGGCCATGAACAGCGGAACACAGGCCGCCAAAGAAGCAGGTAATATGGTTGATCTTGACAATGACCCTACCAAACTGATTGAAATAGTAGAGATCGGCAAACAGTTACTCATGACAAGAGGAACACTCACCACATTCAGTATTGCCAACGATGTAGCGAAATATTTTGCCATTGTACCCGCCTTATTTGTAAGTGCTATTCCGGCATTGCAGGCGCTTAATATTATGAAACTCACCAGCCCGGAAACAGCCATACTCTCTGCGGTTATTTTCAATGCCATCATTATTCCGTTGCTGATACCGCTAGCGTTGAAAGGGGTGGCCTATAAACCCATTGGTGCAAGTGCATTGCTTAGGCGTAACCTTTTTATCTATGGATTGGGAGGTATCATCGTTCCTTTCATAGGCATTAAACTAATTGACATCGTTGTCTCCTTATTTTATTAACCACTCTCAGCGTAAACGCAGAGGAAAAATTATTTATGAAACAGCAATTTTTTTCCGCCATCAAACTTACCGTTGTATTACTGATTATTTTATCTGGTATCTATCCGCTTTTCATATGGGGCGTTGCCAAACTCACACCACAGAAAGGTAAAGGAGAAATAATAGAAGCCAATGGTAAAAAGTATTACAGCAATATTGGCCAGACGTTTACACAGGATCAGTATTTCTATAGCCGTCCATCGGCGGTGAGTTACAATGCCGCAGGTTCTGCAGGAAGCAATAAGGGAGCATCCAATCCTGATTATCTCGCTACGGTGCAGGCCAGAATCGACAGTTTCCTGGTGCACAACCCGGGAATCAATAAAAAAGATATTCCGGTTGATCTGGTAACTGCCAGTGGCAGTGGACTCGACCCACATATTTCGGTGGCAGGAGCGGAAATACAGGTAAAGCGTATCTCAGCCATCCGCAACATTCCAGAAGCAAATCTGTACGAACTCGTACGCACTTATACCAGTCAATCCCCACTGGGCCCAAAAACAGTGAACGTTTTACAATTAAATATTGCATTAGATCAATTAAATTAACAACAAGATGAAAAAGGAATTTTTGACGATTATGGGTTTTTGTGCATTGTTATCAGCAAAGGCGCAGGAAAAAAAAGAAACCAGTCCACTTAGTTTTAGTGGTTACCTCGAAACCTATTACAGCTATGATTTCGGGAAACCGGTCATGCAGAACAGACCCTCTTTTGTGTATTCGCATAACAGACACAATGAGTTTAGCCTCAACCTTGGCATGGTAAAAGCTGCTTATCAGCAAAATGGCGTGAGGGCGAATCTCGCCCTTGCAACAGGAACATATATGAATGCAAACCTCGCCGCAGAACCTGGGGTATTGAAAAATATTTTTGAAGCAAATGCGGGTGTTAAAATATCGAAGACATCCAATCTCTGGATCGATGCAGGTATTTTTGCTTCCCATATTGGTTTTGAAAGTGCTATCGGTAAAGACTGCTGGGCGCTCACCAGAGGAATACTGGCCGATAACTCTCCTTATTACGAATCGGGCGTAAAACTTACTTATACATCGCCCAACGAAAAATGGACCATAAGTGGATTGTTGCTCAATGGCTGGCAGCGTATTCAGCGTATGCCGGGTAATAGTACCATTGGAATCGGTCACCAGCTAACCTATAAACCCAATGCAAAAATCACGTTGAACAGCAGTTCATTTATTGGTAACGATAAACCTGATAGTGTTAAGCAGATGCGCTATTTCCATAATTTTTATGGCATATTTCAGTTGTCTGATGCTTTTGCCATCACCACTGGATTTGATATTGGGTTTGAGCAAAAACAAAAAGGAAGCAGTAAATACAATACCTGGTATACACCTATTGTAATGGCAAAAATAAATGCAGACGCAAAGAACAGTTTTACAGCCAGGCTCGAATATTATAATGATGACAATGGGGTAATCATTGCCACTGCTACACCCAATGGTTTTAAAACATGGGGTTATTCTTTGAATTATGATCATGCTATCAGCAACCAGGCCATGTGGCGCATAGAAGCAAGAGGATTTTCATCGAAGGACAAGATTTTTGAGAAGAACGGTAATATCGCAAACAATAATTTCTTTATTTCCACCGCACTAGCCATTTCATTCTAATGCCAGATAAAGACCAGACAGTACAGCATTTCCTGAACCTGATTAAAAAATCGAAAAGGGGGAAGTTTAAAATCTACATAGGTATGAGTGCCGGTGTAGGTAAAACCTATCGCATGTTACAGGAAGCGCATGCTTTACTACGAAATGGCATTGATGTTAAGATCGGATATATTGAAACCCACAACAGAAAAGAAACGCATGAACTATTGCATGGTTTGCCTGTAATACCCCGACGCAAACTTTTTTATAAAGGGAAGGAACTGGAGGAATTAGACGTTCAGGCCGTAATTAACTTACGGCCTGAAGTGGTTATTGTAGATGAACTGGCACATACCAATATTGAGGGTAGTAAAAATGAAAAACGATGGCAGGATGTACTCGAAATAATTGATGCGGGCATCAATGTCATCAGCGCTGTAAACATACAGCATATAGAAAGCCTGAATGAAGAAGTAAAACAGATAACTGGTGTAGAGGTAAAAGAAAGGGTGCCGGATAGTGTGCTGGCGCAGGCCGATGAAGTGGTGAATATTGACCTAACTGCCGATGAGCTGGTGACCCGTTTAAAAGAAGGAAAGATTTATGAACAGGCAAAAATTGAAACAGCACTTAGTAATTTCTTTAAGAGTGAACATATTCTTCAACTGCGCGAACTGGCACTGAAAGAAGTAGCATCGCAGGTGGAACGAAAAGTGGAGACAGAAATTACGAGGGCAAATGCCATTAAACACGAAAAATTTCTGGCTTGTATCAGCTCCAATGACAAAACAGCCAAAACAGTGATTCGTAAAACGGCGCGATTGGCCAATTACTATAACAGCAAATGGTATGTACTGTATGTACAAACACCCGATGAAGCCACCGATAAAATTGCGCTGGACAAACAAAGACACCTGATCAACAATTTTAAACTGGCCACAGAATTGGGAGCCGAAATCATCAAAGCAGAAAGCCCTAATATTGCCAAAGCCATTATGGAACAGTGCGACGAAAGACAGATTACCACCATCTGTATAGGCAAACCACACTTAAGCCTGTTTCGCCTCATACTGGAGACCAATGTATTTAATGAGTTGCTGAAAAAATTGTCGAGTAGCGATATTGACCTTGTAATTTTAAGCTGATGAAAATTAAACAGAAACTGCAATTAGGTATGGGGCTGCTCTTTGCCATGATATTATTATTGGCATCGCTCAGTGTGTTTTACATCCACAGGCTGAGTAATGATACTAAAAATATATTGGTGGCCAATTATATTACGCTTGATTATTCGCGAAAAATGCAGATGGCGCTGGATAACAATATCGAGTTGCCCAAAAACCAGCAGCTCTTTTCTGAAAACCTTGCATTACAACAGAAAAATATCACCGCAACAGGAGAAGCAGAACTTACCAGCAGCCTGGCAACACATTTTGGATTGTTACAACAGAACTTCAACGACTCGCAACTGGTAAAAAACATCCGCAGAGATATTTCCAATATCATGCTGCTGAATATGCAGGCTATACTGCGCAAGAATAAAGTGGCAGAAACTACATCAGATAATTCTATTTTCTGGATCAGTATTATCGGAACCATTTGTTTTATCATTGCTTTTACGCTGCTGTTTAACCTGCCTGGTAATATTGCCAATCCCGTAAAAGAGTTAACCGCCAGTATTAAGGAAATTGCAGAAAGAAATTATTCGCGGAGACTTCATTTCAATAAAAAAGATGAGTTTGGGGAACTCGCGGCATCTTTTAATACCATGGCCGAAAAACTGGAAGAATACCAGGCCAGCAGCGTTCAGAAATTACTGATGGAGAAGAAAAGAATAGAAACACTGATTAATAATATGAACGATCCTGTTATTGGATTGGATGAAAATAAAAGGATATTGTTCATGAACAATATGGCCCTAAAAATTTCGGGACTTAAAGCAGAACAGGTTACAGGGAAAACCGCCGAAGAACTGGCGCTCACTAACGACCTGATACGCTCGCTGGTACAGGAATTGTACAATAATAGCTCACCATCAACAACAGCAAAGTTGCCGGTAAAAATATATGCCGATAATAAAGAGAGTTATTTCGAAAAGGAAATTATTCCCATTAAAATTATTCCAACAGGCGAACAAATAGAAAAACTGATTGGCAATGTAATACTGCTGCAAAATATTACGCCCTATAAAGAGCTTGATTTTGCAAAAACCAATTTTATCGCCACGGTTTCACACGAACTTAAAACACCTATTTCATCTATCCGCATGAGTCTCGACCTGCTTGAAAACAAACAGCTTGGCGAACTAAACAGCGAGCAGAAAAATATGGTGGAAAGTATTAAAGAAGATACGGCAAGACTCTTGAAAATAACGGGCGAACTACTGAATATGACGCAGGTGGAAACTGGTTCTATTCAAATGACGGTACAACCCGCATCGGTTCAGGAGATTATGGAATACGCCATCAGCACCAATAAGGTAGCGGCAGAGGATAAAAAAATCAGTCTTTCAATAGACGTACCAGAACATATTTCATTGGTGCTGGCCGATAAAGACAAAACAGCCTGGGTACTTAACAACCTTGTGTCGAATGCCATCCGTTATAGTTATGAAAATGCCACGGTGTACATAGCTGCAAAAGAGGAAAAGGACCAGATACGTTTTAGTGTAACCGATACCGGTCAGGGCATTGAACCACGTTATATCGATCGTGTTTTCGATCGCTATTTCCGTATCCCCGGAACCAAAAAAGAAGGCACTGGTCTCGGCCTCAGCATCAGCAAAGAATTTATAGAGGCCCAGGGAGGCAGAATGGAACTGCAATCGGAATATGGTAAGGGAAGTGAGTTTGCCTTTTACCTGGAGAAAGGGGGGTGAACGGAAGAACAGACGAATATCGAATATCAAGCAGCATTAACTTGGACATTGGATATTCGATATTCGTCTGTTCTTCTGTTTTCTTAACTTCACTGTATGACCGGCAGTAAATACCTGAAATACCTTAATCCACTTACGTTGTTCGATACCAAGCGTACGCGTGATATCTTTCATGTAAATCCTACTGTAATACCTGAGCGTGTTGAAGCAAGTGAGATAAGGGTTAAGGTGTACGATTATTCAGCAAACAATTTTTCGGAAACTACTTTAACAGACGTTAAAGAATGTTTTAATTATCGTGATAATGTTCATACTACATGGATAAATGTAGATGGCATACGCAAGGCTGATGTTGAAGCTACCTGTAATCATTTTGGTATCCACTCACTTATAGTAGAAGATATTATGAGCGTTAGCCAACGTCCGAAAATGGATGAGATGGAGAACGTTTTATTCTGTTTGCTCAATATGTTATACTTCAATGAGCAAACAGGAGCAGTAGAAACCGAGCAGATAAGTATTGTTTTAGGAAAAGGCTTTGTACTATCCTTTCAGGAAGATGCAGGAAGAGATGTGTTTAATCCAATTCGTGATAAACTTCGTTTAGCAAACAGTAAGATTCGATCAAATGGTGCCGATTATCTCTGTTACGCCTTGTTAGATATGATAGTAGATAATTATTATATCGTAATGGAGAAACTGGGAGATAGGATTGAACAACTGGAAGAAAGAATCATCAGGGGTAGTAATACCCGTACACTGGCGGTAATCAACAGCTTAAGAAAAGAGCTGATCGTATTGAAACGAAATGTGAGTCCGGTAAGAGACCTGATCAATGGATTTATCCGAAGCGAAAGCGATTTGTTGGAAGAGCGCACCACCAAATATTTCAAAGACATATACGACCATATACTCCAGGCAAATGATCTTGCAGAGAACTACCGTGATATGATGATGAACCTGCAGGACCTCTACCTCAGTAATGTAAACCTCAAAACCAATGAGGTAATGAAGGTAATGGCAATCGTAACCTGCCTACTAGCCCCCGCCACAGTAATAGGCGGCATATTCGGCATGAACTTCGATCGCATCCCCTATCTCCACCACCACTACGGCTTCTTCATCGCCGTAGGCCTAATGCTGGCCATTCCAATATGGATGCTGGTGTTGTTCAAAAGGAGAGGGTGGTTTTGAAAACAGAAGAACAGAGGAACAGAGAAATATCCAACAGAGGAATATCGAATATCCAATGTTCAAGTAAATATTTACTTGGACATTGGATATTCTTCTGTTGGATATTGGACATTCTGCTAGACTTTCACCAGCTTCCACTTCCCTCTTTTAAACAGTATTACGCTGGTAATGCTGATACAGGTTTCGGTTACTACGATGGCGATGAAAACGCCGGTGGTGCCGAAGTTGAGTGTTTTGGATAGCAGTAAGGCAAAAGGAATCTGGAAAATCCAGAACCAGAATAAGTGAATCCAGGTTGGGGTGCGACTATCACCTGCTCCATTGAAAGCATTGATCATTACCATACCTACACCGTAGAAGATATAACCGATACTCACGATACGCAGGGCCGAAACAGCCGTTACGGTTACGTTAGGATCCTGGGTGATAAGTCCTACAAAGAACTCTGCACCTACTACAAAAAGTACCGACACGATTGCCATAAATACGGCATTATACCGGGCAGTTTTCCAAACAGATTGTTCCGCACGATCGGGTTGTTTTGCACCCAGGTTTTGTCCAACAAGTGTTGCTGCAGCATTGCTGAGTCCCCAGGCAGGCATGAGGAAAAAGATAAGCAGGCGGATGGCGATGGTATAACCAGCCACAGCATCGCTGCCAAAACCTGTGATGATACGAGCCATAACGATCCAACTGGCAGATGCAATGATGAATTGCAGTGTACCGGTGGAGGCTATATTGGCGATTGATTTCAAAATAGCAGGCACAGGTATAAAATGTTTTTTCAGGATGCGGATAATGCTTTTTCCCCTGAAAAGGTGATAAAGCTGATAAAGCACACCTATACCACGACCTGTAGTAGTTGCCATTGCAGCCCCGGTTAATCCAAACTGGTTGATGAGAATGGGACAGAGAATGATATTGCAGATATTGGCCAGCCATAAACTTTTCATGGCCATTGCAGCATCACCAGCTCCTCTGAAAATACCGTTGATGAGGAATAGGAGCATGATTACAATATTACCGGTTAGCATGATGCGGGTATAGTTGGTACCCATTTCTACCACTTTTGCATCGGCACCCATGAGGGTTAACACGTCTGCGGCAAAGAATAGGCCGATAACACTTACCAGTATTGAAACGCCTATACAGAGTAATAATGCTTGTGCTCCTGCATGAGCTGCTTCTTCCGGATTTTTTTCACCCACCCTACGTGCCACCATGGCTGTTGCGGCCATGCTAAGACCGATCGCGATGGAATAAATAAGCGTGAGGAAAGATTCGGTAAGTCCTACAGTAGCTGCTGCTCCTGCACCCAGTTTGCTTACAAAAAATATATCTACCACTGCAAATACCGATTCCATACACATTTCCAGTATCATGGGAATGGCCAGCATGAATACGGCTTTGCGTATGCTGCCTTGTGTAAAGTCCTGGTGTTCGCTGTTCAGTGATTCACGGAAATAACTAAAAAAACCCTTTTTGGGCGTATTTGTTGGTTGAATATTCGTCATTGTTTGAATAGGTTAAATAGAAAATAGTGTACGCCTAAGGCGTATTAGATAAAATTCAGCGAGATGATTCGGGATGCAGCAAAGTCGTTGCAAGCCCAACTTAGTAGTTCATAAAAAAAGTATTCGTAGACGTTTCCCCAGGTTGTATTATACCGAGGGCAAAACAAAAATATATTTTTTTTCTACAAAGTCGGGGTATAAATATGGATGAACGGGGTAAATATCCGACATGATGTTAGTCTTTAAATATAAAGAGATACAATATTTGGTAAGCAACAGGAATTGCTATTTCAGGCAGGTGGGGTTTGATTTTGCAGAAAAAAATTGAAGTCCGGTATACCAAAACAGGGAAATCTGCGTATATACTAATATTAAAAGTCTATAAAATTTAGAATCAATAATGCATTGAATATCATAATACTATAACTTTAAAACAAAGTTCAATATCCCCCGGTGAACTGCTTTAGGAAAATATTGTCCAATATCGGCATGCCTGTGCATTGGGTACGGGGAGGGGCTGCTTATAATAAGCTGATTTCAATTCTATTTTTTCTTTTTATTATTATTCCCTCAATTTCACTTGCGCAATTTACTGCTGGCGGTACAATTACTGGAACAAAATGTCAAGTTTGGGATGCGCCCCACATGTTTAGTGAAACGGTAACGGTTACTGTTGAAAATGGTTTTGAAGAATATCAATGGCAAAGGTCACAAGATCCTACGTTTACCGCTGGGGTAACTAATTTAGTAACGTCAAGAAATCTTATAGATAATTCAGATTTAACTGGAACTTGGTACTATAGAAGACAAGTGACGCGACCAGATAACCCTGGCGTTACCTTATACACTAACATCATAACTGTTGTTATGATGCCAAGTGTAAGCATAACGGGTACTTTAACAGTTTGTGAAAATGCGTCAAGTCCAACATTAACCATAACGGCTGTTGGAGGTATTGCGCCATACACAATTACGTATAACCTAAATGGGGTTGCACAAACACCGATAGCTACTACAACAGGTGCTGGTACAATGACAGGTACCGTAACAATTGCAGCACCTACTAATGTGGCGGGTGTATTTACTTATAGTCTGACTTCGGTAGTTGATGCAAATTCATTATCAGAAACGTGTACTAATTCGAGTGTAAGCAGCAGTGCCACTGTAACAGTTAATGCATTGCCAACTGCTACTATAACAGCAAACACTTTGACATCATGCGTAAATAGTACAGCGCCTGTTGTTACGATAACGGGTCTGGGAGGTACAGCACCATACACGTTTACTTATCGAGAAATAACCAATGGAACACCTGGGTCTAATCAAACAATCATATCGAATTTAGCTGGGGTGGCAACTTTTTCAGCAACTGTAAGCTCTGCCGCAACAAGGAATTATGAATTGGTTTCTGTACAAGAAAGTAGTGCAACAGCATGTGTAAACGCCCAAACATCTTCGGTTACTATTGTAACAAACGTAAATCCGAATGCTACTGGCGTTGATCCAGGGTTACCTGCTATTTGTTATGGTACGAGTAATTTTAATGTTACATTTTCTGGTGTAACAGGAGGTCCGGATCAATACAGAATTGTTTGGGATGGAACTGCATTAGGAGCAGGGTTTACCAATGATGGGTTTCAGGCCTACAATACAGGCACAAATACTATTACTGTAAACGTACCGGGAACCGTAACTGCTGGTACAACTTATAATGGAACACTTAGGTTATTGAATTCTTCTACTGGA
Organism: uncultured Sediminibacterium sp.; assembly: GCA_964611995.1. Lineage (GTDB taxonomy): Bacteria > Bacteroidota > Bacteroidia > Chitinophagales > Chitinophagaceae > Sediminibacterium. The sequence goes on from CAZTCS010000030.1 coordinate 18,361, forward strand.
TGTTTTCTGGAAAATTCCAGCTCGGTAACTATTAACCCATTACCTACTGCGGTTATAACAGCTTCAACGTTGTCTGTATGTTTGAATGAATCTACACTACCAACTATAACAATTACTGCAACAGGAGCAACAGCGCCTTATACTGTTACCTATAATGTTACAACAAATGGTGTAACAGTCAGTAATCTTACCACGCTTACAAATTTATCTGGTGTTGCTACTCTATCAGTTCCAACTGGTACAGCAGCCACTATAGTTTACCAACTGGTATCTGTTGAAAGCAGTGTTACAAATTGCGTTAATGCTCAGAATGCATCTGTAACAGTAACGGTAAATGATTTACCCGCTGCTACCATTACACCATTTAGTGCAACAACATTTTGTGCGGGAGGTTCAGTAACCTTAAATGCCAATACAGGAGCATCATTGAGTTATCTGTGGAGCGACGCATCAACTGGTTCTTCCATTTCTAATATTACCAACTCAGGAACATACAGTGTAACAGTTACCAATACCAGTACAAGTTGTTTTGCTACATCAACGGTCACAACAGTAACTGTAAATGCATTACCAACTCCTGGCATAACAGCCAGTGGACCACTAACTTTTTGCATTGGTAATTCAGTTGACCTAACGGGAACTGGAGGAACTACTTATTTATGGAGTAATGGAACAAATGCCGCACTAACAAATATCACCACAAGCGGAACTTATAGTGTAACAGTAACGGATGGTAATGGATGCCAGAATATTACTTCAACTACCATAACTGTAAATGCCTTACCAACTCCAGGCATAACCGCCAGTGGACCACTAACTTTTTGCATTGGTAATTCAGTTGACCTAACGGGAACTGGAGGAACTACTTATTTATGGAGTAATGGAACAAATGCCGCACTAACAAATATCACCACAAGCGGAACTTATAGTGTAACAGTAACGGATGGTAATGGATGCCAGAATATTACTTCAACTACCATAACTGTAAATGCCTTACCAACTCCAGGCATAACCGCCAGTGGACCACTAACTTTTTGCATTGGTAATTCTGTAAACCTAACCGGAACAGGCGGTACAAGTTATTTATGGAGCAATGGAACAAATGCAGCGCTAACAAATATTACTACAAGTGGAACCTATAGTGTGACAGTAACTGATGGTAATGGATGTCAGAATATTACTTCAACCACAGTCACCGTAAATGCCTTACCAACTCCGGGTATAACCGCCAGTGGTCCACTAACTTTTTGCATTGGTAATTCTGTAAACTTAACCGGAACGGGTGGAACAAATTATTTATGGAGCAACGGAACGAATGTTGCATTAACTAATATTACTACAGGGGGAACATACAGTGTAACAGTAACGGATGGTAATGGATGTCAGAATATCACGTCAACGACTGTAACCGTAAATGCATTACCAACCCCAGGCATAACAGCCAGTGGACCACTAACATTTTGTACAGGTAATTCTGTAAACCTAACCGGAACAGGCGGTACAAGTTATTTATGGAGTAACGGAACAAATGCAGCACTAACAAATATTACTACAAGCGGAACCTATAGTGTAACAGTAACGGATGGTAATGGCTGTCAGAACATAACGTCAACTACTGTTACTGTAAATGCATTACCAACCCCAGGCATAACAGCGAGTGGACCTTTAACTTTTTGCGTTGGTAATTCTGTAAACTTAACCGGAACAGGAGGTACAACCTATTTATGGAGTAATGGAACGAATGTTGCATTAACAAATATTACTACAGGAGGAACCTATAGTGTTACAGTAACGGATGGTAATGGATGCCAGAATATCACGTCAACGACTGTAACCGTAAATGGATTACCAACTCCAGGAATAACAGCTAGTGGGCCATTAACTTTTTGCGTTGGTAATTCTGTGAACTTAACCGGAACGGGTGGAACAAATTATTTATGGAGCAACGGAACGAATGTCGCGTTAACAAGTATTACTACGAGCGGAACCTATAGTGTAACAGTAACCGATGGTAATGGGTGTCAGAATATCACATCAACCACTGTTACCGTTAATGCCTTACCAACTCCAGGCATAACGGCCAGTGGACCACTAACTTTTTGTGCTGGCAACTCAGTTAACCTAACAGGAACAGGCGGCACAAGTTATTTATGGAGCAACGGAACAAATGCAGCCCTAACAAATATTACTACAAGTGGAACCTATAGTGTAACAGTAACGGATGGTAATGGATGCCAGAATATTACTTCAACTACCGTAACCGTTAACCCATTGCCAACAGCTACTATCAATGCCAATGGCCCTTTAACTTTTTGTGCTGGTGGTAGTGTAAGCCTGACTGCGAGTGCAGGTAACAGCTATTTATGGAGTAATGGTAGTAATAGTTCATCTGTAAGTAATATCAGCACCAGTGGAACGTATACTGTTACCGTTACCGATGGCAATGGATGCGAGAACACTTCCTCCCCAACTGTAATAACAGTTAACGCTTTACCAACTGCTGGCATAACAACCAGTGGACCCTTAACTTTTTGTGCTGGTAATTCAGTTAACCTTACCGGAACAGGAGGCACAACTTATCTGTGGAGCAACGGAACAAATGCAGCCCTAACAAATATTACTTCAAGCGGAACATACAGCGTAACAGTAACAGATGGCAATGGCTGTCAAAACAGCACATCAACAACTGTAACAGTTAATCCTTTACCCACTGCTACTATCAATGCCAATGGACCACTAACCTTTTGTGCAGGAGGAACTGTAAACCTAACTGCGAGTGCAGGTAACAGTTATTTGTGGAGTAACGCAAGTACTGCACCATCCATCAATAACATTACTACGAGTGGAACATATACTGTTACTGTAACGGATGGTAATGGTTGTCAAAATACATCATCACCTACAACTATAACAGTTAACGCATTACCCTCCGCTTCTATCAATGCAAGCGGACCGCTTACTTTCTGTTCCGGAGGAAGTGTAAACCTAACTGCGAGTGGAGGTGCCAGTTATTTGTGGAGTAATGCTAGTACTGGATCATCAATCAGTAATATCAGCACCAGTGGAACATATACTGTTACTGTAACTGATGGTAATGGCTGTCAAAACACTTCATCTCCTGCAACCATAACCGTTAACCCATTACCAACAGCTACGATTACGGCAAATGGACCATTAACTTTTTGTGCAGGGGGTAGCGTAAACCTTAGTGCAAATGCTGCCAGTAGTTATCTGTGGAGTAATGGAAGTAACGGGTCATCCATCAGTAATATTACAAGCAGTGGAACATATACTGTTACAGTAACTGATGGTAATGGCTGTCAAAACACATCATCACCAACTACAATTATAGTCAATGCGCTGCCGGCAGCAACAATTACACCGAATGGACCAACAACTTTTTGTACCGGCGGCGCTGTTAACTTAACTGCGAATACTGGCGTTGGACTAAATTATTTATGGAGCAATGGATCAACCGGATCTTCCATAAGTAATATTACCACCAGCGGAAATTATACCGTAACCGTAACCAATCAAAACAATTGTTCCGCCACTTCAGCACCAGTAACCATAACGGTGAATGCTATTCCAAACGTAACAATTGCCAATCCTGCTGCAGTGTGTGCGCCAGGAACCGTTGATCTTACAGCAGCGGGCATTACTGCTGGTAGTACTGCGGGTTTATCTTACAGTTATTGGACAAATGCTGCTGCTACACAATCGCTTAATACGCCATTTGCAATTGGAACTGCCGGTACTTATTATATCAAAGGCACCAATACAACTACCAATTGTGCGAGTATAAGACCTGTAATCGTTAGTATTAATCCACAGGCAGCTATGCAAATAAATACGCCTGCGCCTGTTTGTGCACCAGGTACGGTTGACCTAACAGCTACAGCCATCACAAATGGTAGCGCTGCCGGACTCAGCTATACTTATTTTACCAATGCTGCAGCAACCAATGTTTTGGCAAATCCAAATGCAGTAAGCAGTTCTGGTGTTTATTATATTAAGGGAACACCTGCTACGGGTTGCAGTGCCATTGTTCCTGTTACAGTTACCATCAACGGCTTACCTACTTTAACTGTTAACAATCCTGCTGCGGTTTGTTCTCCTCAGGTAATCAACCTTATGGATGCCTCTATAACTGCAGGCAGCAGCAGTGGACTGAATTTTGCTTATTTCTCGAATGCTTCACTAACTACGCCGGTTACCAATGCACAGAATGTAAACAACTCGGGAATATTTTATATCAGGGCAACAGACATAAATACCGGTTGCTTCCGTGTAGCACCAGTAACCGTACAAATTAACGCTGCCCCTCAAGGCACACTGCAAATACCTTCGGGAAATATTATCTGCGAAAACAGTTCACTAACACTTAATGCCTCGGGTGCCAACCGCTATCAGTGGTTATTGAACCAACAACCCATTAATGGAGCAACCGCCGCTAACTTAAATGCAACAGAAGCTGGTATATACGCAGTTAAATTTATTTCAGCGCAGGGTTGCGAAACTGTTTCAAGTAATACCATTAACCTCGAACTGCTAAGAAAACCTACGGTACAATTTACCGTATCCAATGCCTGCGCAGGAGTAACTGCTAATTTCAGCAACACCTCTATTACCAGTGCCAGCGGTGGCATCAACTGGTTGTGGGATTTTGGCGATGGTGTTACCTCAAACCAATTCTCTCCCGGTCATATTTATACAACACCCGGCAATTATATAGTTCGCCTGACTGCTACCAGTCCGATATGTACCGGATTTAATGAAGCCTCTTTGAAAACCTATACAGTTCAATCGGCTGCTCCGGGTATAAGATATAAAGATGTTGAAGTACTGAAAGATATTTCGGTAACTGTTCAGGCAAGAAACATAGGTAGTAGTTATGTATGGAGCCCGTCAACAGGCGTAAATAATATTAATACTGCTTCACCAAGCATCAGGGTAAATATTACAACTGATTATACCGTTGCAATCACCAATGATATTGGTTGTACCACCGTTGATTCTGTATTGATTAAAGTGATTCCAGGCGTTGATATTTATGTGCCAAAAGGTTTTTCACCAAACAACGACGGACAAAACGATCGCCTGTATCCGATATTGGTGGGAATGCGTCAGCTAAATTATTTCAGGGTATTCAACAGATGGGGTAATATGATTTTCACAACGAAAGACAGCGCCCCACAATCAGGTTGGAATGGTCTATACCTTGGTGTAATGCAGCCAACAGGCACATACACCTGGATAGCAGAAGCAGTAGATGTACAAGGAAACATAGTAAGAAAAACAGGAACAGTATTGCTGTTGCAGTAGGTGAATTGTGAATTGTGAATGGTCAATTTAGCAGAATACCTATTGACCATTCACCATTCACCATTCACGAAAAAAAGGAGAGATAAAAACAATAGTGAATACCAACTAAAGCAAACCTATTGACCATTCACCATTGACAATTCACGAAAAAAATGAGAAAATATATCATTTGCATCCTATGCTTCCTCTGCAGCAGCAAAACACTGTTTGCACAGGATCCTTATTTCTCACAATACTTCAGTGCACCATTAACTTTTAACCCTGCACTCACGGGCTATTTTAATGCATCTCAACGACTATCCGTTAATTACAGAAACCAATGGGCTAATATTAGTTCGCCATATCAGACAGGATCAATTTCTTATGAAACCAGGATCATGGAAAATAAAATCGCTCCGAATGATAAATGGGGACTAGGCATACAAGCCATGTACGACCAGGCAGGTAGCGGTATTTATAAAAACAGTTATATCGCAGTTTCAACCGGATTCAATAAGGGACTTGATGCGGATGGATACCAGTCTATTGGTATCGGTGTTCAGGCAGCTTATGCAAGACATGTGGTTGACTTTAGTAAAATAAGTTTTGCCAACCAGTTTACCAGCAGCGGTTTTGATCTTTCTGTTCCTAGTGGAGAAACCGTCAATAACCGTTCAGTTGGTTTTGCGGACCTGAATATCGGAGTATTGTATAATTATGGTGATGAAGCGGGAAATAATTTTAATATCGGCGCATCTGTATACCACCTGTTGAACCCTTCACTTGGTTTCTTCAGTGGACAAAACGGTCGACTGGCAAGGCGTTATGCAGTTCATGCGAGTGGACTATTACAAGTGAATGAGCGAGATGAATTTTTCATCAGCGCAAACCTTATGCAGCAGGCCAGAAATAACCAAACAGTAGTCGGGATGGCTTATGGATGGGGAATGGGAGATACTGACAGCCATTTATATACCGGTGCCTGGATAAGGGCCAAAGATGCAGTTTATCCTTATATAGGATTAAGAACAGGAAATTACCAGCTCGGTGTTAGTTACGATATCACGCATTCTGATCTTAAAAAAGCAAATGGGTTTACGGGAAGTAGTGAATTATCTTTTATCTATTTCTTCAAACAAAAAGATAAGCGGAATAGTATTCCCTGTTTCTTTTAAACACTATAAATATTTCTGTGCCCCTCTGTGCCTTCAGTGGCAATAAATTATTTATAAGAGTGATTGCCACTGAAGGCACTGAATTCCACTGAAGGTTACTGCTTATTTAGAACGAATACGGTTACGCGCACCCCCTCCTCAACAATAAACTCCTCCTGCATCACCTGAAAAGACAGCCATTTATCAATAAAAGATTTAGCAATAATGCGTTGTGGTGTACTGAGTATTATGAGTGTGCCTTTTTCAAGAAAATAAGTCAGTAGTTGATCAAGCACATCAAATGCATTGGGGTCATAATTTATGTCGCTGAGTAAAAGTACATCTGCAGACAAATCACCAGGAATATCCTGCCAATTAATCATCCTTGTTTCAATCCTTGAAATATTGTTCTTCCGGATCGATTCGTTGACAAAACCTAAAGGCTCGGGAAGATAATCACTGCTTATGACCTGCTTTGCAAAATTTGCCGCAACAAGAGAAGGCAGTGCGAGTCCGGCAGCTAGCTCTAGTACTAACTTGTCCTCAATAAGCTTTGAATGATTAGTAATAAATGTTGAGAGCGCAATAGCTGCTGGCCAGCATTTTCCCCAGAAAGGAAAATCGTTCAATTGCTTTTCCTCCCAGGCTTTTTGCAGCGATGCAGGTTCTGGAAGAATAAGTTTAATTTCTAATGGTGGGAAATGATATGTTTTTTCAATAGAAACCAAACAGCGTAATTTATTTGATGCAATAAGACCGAAACTTTTTTATTAAACAGCTTGCGACTTTGTAAAACCAGGTACAAAAACTACTGAACAGGAATATTTAAAGTAATCTGGGTTCCCTCGTTCAATTTAGATTGTATCTGGATGCGACCTTTGAGTGACGCGGCTCTTTTATACATATTACCCAAACCATTACCATCAGCCTGCTCAATATCAAACCCAACACCATTGTCTTTGATGATCATCAATAGACGTTTATGGTGAACGGTGAGATGAACCGTTGCCAGTGAAGCTTTTGAATATTTAGCGATATTGTTGATGGCTTCCTTGAACAATAAAAAGAAATCGCGACGCGCTTCCATATTCAGCTTTATCTCATCAATTGAAGGGTCTGTATGAAACTGCAGGTCAATATCTTTTGCTTCAAGAACGCTGGTCGCTATTTCACGCATCCTGGCAGTAATCTTTTGCATGGAATCGTTCATGGGTTTGATGCTCCATACAATATCATCCATGGCTTCCATCATGCGCTGACTATTATCACTTATTTTACCGAGGTATTCGCTGGCCCTTACATTGTCCGTATTCAACTTGCTCTTAGCCATCGTACTCAATATATTGATGGTGCTAAGTGTTGATCCCATATCGTCGTGTAAATCTCTTGCCACTCTGTTCCTTAGGTTTTCTACTGCAAGTATTTTGTTGATACGTAGTCGGTGGATGAAGTAAAGCAATCCACCTAAAGCCAGCGCCACAATGCTTAAGAACCACCACCTTCTCCAAAATGGGGGTCTTATATAAATAGAAAAACGGGTGATGTTTTTGGAACGCACACCATCAATGTTTTCGCAGTAAACCTGGAAAGTATAATGTCCGGGAGGTAATAAAGAAAAGTTAACCAGGTTTTGCCGATCGGCTTTTGTCCATTGATTGTTTACCCCGTCCATTTTATAATAATAGATCAACTTATCACGGTTCACATAACTCAAAGAGGAGAAATAAATACTGAAGGAATTTTGATCATAATTAACCTTTAATGCAGATTGCGCCGTAACTGAGTCGATAGGCAGAAACTCATTATTCAGTTTAAAATCGGTGATACTTACATCGGGAGGTTGTTGGTTGGTAGCAAAAGATTCCGGATGAAAAAACATCAATGAATTACTTCCGGCAAACATTACATAACCTTCGCTGCATAGATAATCTGCTGAAGTTGTTTTCTCACCAAGTACAACACCATCCCTTTTATTATATGGAGTAATATTATCATTGAATGGATTATACCTGCAAAGACCGTTGTTTGTTACGATCCATAAATAACCTGATCTGTCGATCCGTATGCGCTGTACCGAATTAGAAGGCAAACCATGTGCATAATCAATGATACGAACCTTACCGGTTCTTTTGTTGATGAGGTTTAGTGCACCGGCGCCATAGGCAATGGTGCTGTCGTTAAGTTCATCAATATCATGACCCATTGCAGAAAACAGACTGTTATCCGCACTTCCTTTTACATATTGCTGAATGATTCGGCCAGTTTCTTGTTCAATTGCGAATAGTCCTGTTCCCTGAACAGCTATCCAAACCCATCCTTCTTTATCTAAGAATACTTTTGGAATAACTGCGGTACCAAAATCTTTCACAACGGTAAACACATTGTTTTCAAACCGAATAACCCTTCCTCTTTGGGTACAAAACCAAATACGCCCTTTTTTATCTTCTGTTATATATCGAACCGTAGCATCCTGGAATTCGGGAGGATTATAAAATTGTGTTTTGTTGGTATAAGGGTTAAAACGTGTAATCAATCCACCGTTTGAGCCAATCCATACATCGCGGGTGGCTTTTTCCTCGTGCATGCACCAGGTAAGTTTTACACCTTTTATTTGTGGCAGAATCCATTTAGAAGGGAAGTTTTTAAAAATTGAATACGATTTCGGACGAAAGTTTTTATCCATGGTAATCACGCCTTCTCCCCAGTTGGTTAACCAGTAATCACCATTACTGAGTTCTATAATATCTGTAAACTCTCTGCTTTTCTTTTCCTCCGAAAAAATCATGTTTTGAACACCATTACCATTTGTTCCCGGTGAAGTAAAATAAATTCCTTCATCTGTCGCCACCCAAATTCCACCTTCTCTATCTTCTAATACCTGGTGAGCAATCTGGTAATGGATTGCAATGCTGCTAAGCGGGTCGTTCTTATAATAATTAAATTGCTTTAGGTTTCTGTTATAACTATATAAAGTGTTTAGTCCCGATAACCAAATACCCGTTTTCGGGAAATCTAAAATATGCCTCAACTCCCTGTATTTGCCCCTTGTGAAACTAAGTCCAACAGTATCTTTCAGGTAATAGCTACCTGTTGAGTCGAGCAGATGAAGCATTTCTGAACCACCACCCCATACAGGCCAGTTAAATAACCAGTACCGATGCTGGCGGTCTATAAAAATATTCGTGAGCCCCTCCTGTACGCGCCAGTTATTAAGCAAGGGTATTTTTTTGGGATTGTATAATCGGGTATACGTTTCTCCGGTTTTTTGATCGTAGGCTGCTAATCCATCATTTGAACAGGATAACCAGATTAGTCCATTTTTCTTATCCTCCACAGAAGCAATACCGATACTCCAGTTTTTAGGAATACGAAATGGTGTAGAAGCGGTGAAAGCCTGTTCCTTTTCATCGTATTGTAAAATTCCGGTAGGTTGTATGCTTAGGTAGATATTGTTTTTACTATCGTTCCATAACCTGGCATTAATACGTGCAGGTAATGGTGTGGAAGGTTTAATAGCAATCTTTTTATATTGAAACTTAGCCGGGTCAAAAACACCTACTTCTCGCAGTTCAGGAAAATATAACCAAAGGGTACCATTTTTACCAGGAACAATATATTCGAGCATGGAAACAGGTAAGGGGTCGCTACCTTTTTTGTTATCCGTGGAGAACATGATGAATTTGGTGCCATCGAATCTCTGTAATCCATTGGCTGTTCCGATCCACATAAAACCTTTGTAATCCTGGTACAAACAACGAACATCATTACTTGAAAGACCATCATCGGTATTCAGATGGGTAAAAGTATAGTTCTCCTGTGCAGCGGAAGAAGCTGCAAAACATAAAAAGAGTAGTAGTAAGCTGGATAAACGAAGCGGCACGTTACAAATCTAGTGATAGCATTGAGTATAAAAAACAGCATATTTATGTGAGGGGGAAAGTCCTTCCTTCCTTCGTCAGGATGTCCGGGAGTCCGGGAGTCCGGGAGTCCGTGGGGGAGTTCTTCTGTGTCTTCTGTGTCTTCTGTGTCTTCTGTGGCATTTAAATTTGCCACTGAGGGCACAGAAGGGCACTGAGGGGTTGAAGTTTTCTGAAAATTAATTATTCTTCCAACTTTTTTAAATGCTCGAATAGGGTGGATGCGATGCTATTGGCGGTGTAGGAATCGAAAACTATATCATCTACCTGCGTAACCGGAATGATGCGTTTGGTGGAGCTGGAAATAAATGCTTCTTTGGCCAAACGGATATCATCTAGCGTAAGATCTCTTTCCTGAACTTGAATTAAACCATTGGCAACGGAGAGAATATTATTCCTCGTCACACCATTCAGCATACCAATATTAGGTGTAACGAGAACATTGTCTTTTGTTACAATAAAAAAATTGGAACGTGGGCACTCTGAAACATTTCCTTCCCAATGATATAATACATCCTGTGCCCCTTGCGCTTTAATCAGCGGTTGCAACCAGATAGCCATCAGGTAATCGGTGGTTTTTACAGATGGTAGCTGTCTGCGATAAGGGTGTGTTAGTAGTTTATATGCCCCGGTTTGTAGTTGATCGGGTGGTGGGGTAATGGCTTGTTGAACAATTATGATATGTGGTGTAACAGGAGTATATCCATCCGGTGAAAATCCTCCTGTTATGGTAATTCGTATACCTGAATGCTCGAGTTGATTTTTATTGATTAAGGTTTTGATGATGTCTTTTAATTGATCCTTTGTATAATCAATAGTTAATCGCATGGTATCAAGAGATCGGTAAAGTCTGTTGATATGCTGATCAATAAAAAGAGGTACGAATCCTTTCACCCTCAAAAAATCAAAAACCCCATATCCGCGCTGCAGACCCAAATCGCTTACCGGTACTGAGGCCGAGCTTAGTTCAACATATTGTCCATTTACATAACAAATCATACGGAAGGCTAAGTTAATCTTTATAATGAGAACCAGGCTTCAGTGAGCTATAGGTCATTCACCAATTATCCTATTCGCCGGATTGAAATCCGGCGCAGGGATATAATTTTTGATTTACTATACTCAAGCACTCCCTACTTCGATATTCGACATTCATTATTCGATATTCATCATTCTCCTACCAAATCCTCACGGTTCTTTCTTAATTTACCGTTTCATTAAACATCTTTATGAGAAAACTATCACTTGCCCTGCTTTCGCTGGTTGCGTATATGCAGGTTGAAGCACAATCCGAACCAAACTGGATGCGTTATGGTGCTATTTCACCCGATGGTAAAACAATTGCTTTTACCTATAAGGGAGATATTTATAAGGTTCCGGCTTCCGGCGGATCGGCCACCCCACTTACTTTTCATGAGGCCAATGACCTGATGCCGATCTGGAGCAAAGATGGTAAGCAGCTTGCATTTGCCAGCGATCGCTTTGGTGATTTTGATGTGTTTGTTATTCCTGCCGAAGGCGGAGAAGCAAAAAGAATAACCTGGCATTCTGCACCTGAATACCCGTATAGTTTTTCAACCGATAATAAATCGGTGATCTTCGGATCAACCCGTATGGATGTGGCGAGTAACAGAACCTACCCCACAGGCTCTCAACCCGAACTATATAAAGTAGGCTTAAATGGTGGACGTGTTGAACAGGTGCTGTCAACTCCGGCAGAATGGGTAAGTCTAAGCAATACCGGTCAGTATATGTTGTACCAGGATAAGAAAGGAGGCGAGAACCAGTGGCGCAAACACCATACATCTTCCATTGCCAGAGATATCTGGATCTATGATAACAATGCGAAAACACATAAAAAGATTACCAACTTTAATGGCGAAGACCGTAATCCAGTATTTACCGATGGCGATAAAGCTTTTTATTATTTAAGTGAAGAGAGTGGCTCTTTTAACGTACATAAAATGGCACTGGAAGGAGGGAAATCACAACAACTTACCAGTTTCAAAAAACACCCGGTACGTTTTCTTAGTCTGGCAAACGATGGTACCCTTTGTTTTGGTTATGATGGAGAACTATATACCATGAAAGCCAATGGTAAACCACAGAAAATAAATGTGAGTATCGTTGCCGACGCAAGAACCAATAATACCCGTATAGTACCTGTTAGTGGTGGTGTAAGAGATATGGCTGTTTCTCCGAATGGAAAAGAAGTGGCCTATATTTTTCGTGGTGAAGTTTTCGTGAGCAGTGTAGATGGCGGTATAACCAAGCGTATTACCAATACACCAGAGCAGGAAAGACTGGTAAGCTTTTCTCCCGATGGTAAAACATTACTCTATACATCTGAAAGAGGTAATAGCTGGAAAATCTACGAAACAAAAAAACAGAGAGCTGAAGAACCTTATTTCTATGCATCAACTGTTTTAAATGAATCAGCCGTTATTGCTAACAACAATGAAAACTATGAGCCATCATATTCTCCCGATGGTAAAGAGATTGCATTTATAGAAAACAGGATGACACTGAAAGTGTACAATATTGCCAGCAAACAAACGAGAACCATTCTTACCGATAAAGAACTGTTCTCAATGGGCGATAACGACCAGTATTTTCAATGGAGCCCTGATGGAAAATGGTTCTTATTCGATTATGCCGTGCCTGGTATATCACCCGGTGAAGTTGGATTGGTATCTGCAGACGGAAAAGGAAAAGTAATTAACCTCACCGAAAGCGGTTTTAACGACAGTCGCGCAAAATGGATCATGGGCGGTAAAGCCATGATGTGGTTCAGTAACCGCGATGGTTTGAAATCAGTGGCCCAAAGCGGTGGCGCACAGGCAGATGTGTATGCCATGTTTTTTACCCAGGAAGCTTTCGACAAGTTTAAACTAAGTAAAGAAGATGCAGCACTGGTAAAAGAAATGGAAGAAACCAAAGCAAAAGCAGATACCACTAAAAAAGCAACCGCTAAAAAAGACAGCGTTGTTTTTGAGTGGGACGATATGACCACCAGAAAAGCCAAACTCACCATACACTCCTCACAAATGAGCGATGCATTGGTTAGTAAAGATGGAGAGAACCTTTATTACCTAACTCGTTTTGAAAGAGGTGCCAATCTTTGGACAACCAACCTGCGTACCCGCGAAACAAAAATGCTCGTGCCATTGAATGCGGGCGGTGGAAGCATGGTGTGGGATAAGGACCAGAAAAATATATTCCTCATGGCCAACGGTGGTATTTCTAAAATTGATCCGAACAGTGGTAAAAGAGAGTCAGTTGGTATTGGAGGTGAAATGACTTTAGATGTAGCCGCTGAAAGACAATTTATGTTTGAACATGTATGGCGCAGAACGAAAGAAACTTTCTATACCAAAACCATGCATGGTGTTAATTGGGACAGCTACAAACCAGATTATGAAAAACACTTGCCACATATAGGCAACAACTTCGAATTCTCAGAATTGTTGAGTGAGTTACTGGGAGAGTTGAATGTAAGTCATAGCGGCTCATCTTACGGATCATTCAATCCTGGTGGCGACGCAACGGCTGCATTGGGTGCATTTTACGACCAGCAATACAAAGGAGTAGGATATAAAATTGAAGAAGTAATAAAAGATGGTCCGCTCGACAAAGCCGGACTCAACATTAAAGCAGGAATGATCATTGAAGCGATAGATGGAGAAACCATCACTGCTGATACCGACCTGCCTGTATACCTGAATCGTAAGGCTGGAAAGAATACTTTATTACTGTTAGCAGATGGAAATACCAAACGTGAGATCATAGTAAAACCAATATCAACTGGTGAAGAAAATGGCCTCTTATATAAAAGATGGATCAAGCGCAATCAGGATGAAGTAGACCGCCTGAGTAAAGGACAACTTGGTTATGTACATATTCCCGGAATGAATGATGGTGCTTACAGAACTACGTATGAAGAAATCATGGGTAAATATGTAAACCGTAAAGGAATAGTTGTTGATACCCGTTTCAATGGTGGTGGCGATCTGGTAGCAGACCTTGCTATGTTCCTGAGCGGTAAAAAGTTCATGGACTATACAACCGATACAAGAAGCAGCGGTTTTGAACCCAACTTCCGCTGGACCAAACCAAGCATTTCCATTGCCAATGAAGCAAATTACAGCGATGGACATTGTTATGCCTACGCATATAAAGAATTGGGAATTGGTAAACTGGTAGGTATGCCGGTACCAGGCACTTGTACTTTTGCAGGATGGGAATCATTACAGGATAACAGTGTTCGTTGGGGCGTTCCGCCATTGGGTGTTAAAGGACTGAAGAACCAATACCTCGAAAACTACCAAACAGAACCGGATATTAAACTGATGAATGAATATGACATTGTAATCAAAGGCCGCGACCAGCAGTTGGAAGCAGCGGTGAATGAGCTGATGAAAGAGATAAGGAATAAAGAATGATGAATAACGAATCAGTCCTGTCCGGGGAAATTAGGCTTCAAGCTACAAGCCGCAAGCTGCAAGCCTTGATTGATGCTTGTTTCAGGCTTTCTGCTATTAATGGAGTAAATAGAAGGGGTATAATTTAAAATGAGCTGTTTAATGAAATAGTTGATTCCCGCTAATGCACTATCCGCTATTAATAG
>CAZTCS010000031.1:0-13657 GCA_964611995.1 uncultured Sediminibacterium sp.
CATAGATTAAATCTATATTATCATAAAGATAATCAATTTGAACTATTAAACATTTAGCAGTAATCTTGCCTTCCGAACAAATCTGATGGTTATATTAAATGATTATTATCATAGAATTTACCCGGCAGCTTTTGTACTTTAATAGTTTATCAACCTACAAAAAACATCCATATGGAAAATAACACACATGCCAATGGCGACATTAGTAAATGTCCCTTTCACAACGGCAGCCTGAAACAGGCAGCAGGTGGCGGCACCCGTAACCGCGACTGGTGGCCAAACCAGCTTAACCTCAATATCCTGCGTCAGCATTCTGAACTCTCAGATCCCATGGACCCTGATTTTGATTATGCAAAAGAGTTTCAGTCGCTGGATCTTGATGCCATCAAAAAAGACCTTACCGCACTCATGACCGATTCTCAGGAATGGTGGCCGGCGGATTATGGTCATTATGGACCTTTTTTTATTCGTATGGCCTGGCATAGTGCAGGTACTTACCGCACATACGATGGTCGCGGTGGTGCCGGAGCGGGTATGCAACGTTTTGCACCACTTAATAGCTGGCCCGATAATACCAACCTCGATAAAGCTCGTTTACTCTTATGGCCCATCAAACAGAAATATGGTAAGAAAATTTCCTGGGCAGATCTGATGATTCTGGCAGGTAATGTGGCACTTGAATCAATGGGCTTCAAAACATTTGGATTTGGCGGTGGACGCGCAGATGTTTGGGAACCAGATGAAGATGTATACTGGGGCAGTGAAAACGAATTCGTTGCAAGCCACAGAAATCCGGAAAGCCTGGAGTCTCCTTTGGGTGCAACTGAAATGGGATTGATCTATGTTAACCCTGAAGGACCGGACCGCAATCCTGATCCGATTCTTGCCGCCAAAGCCATCCGCGAAACATTTGGTCGTATGGCCATGAATGATGAAGAAACTGTGGCTTTAATTGCTGGTGGACATACATTCGGTAAAACACATGGTGCTGCTGATCCGGGTAAATATGTGGGTAAAGAGCCCGCTGCTGCAGGTATTGAAGAACAAGGTATGGGTTGGACCAACAGCTTCGGTTCTGGTAAAGGTGTTGATACCATTACCAGTGGACTGGAAGGCGCATGGACCACCACGCCAACGCAATGGAGCAATAACTATTTTGAAAACCTGTTTGGATACGAATGGGAATTAACCAAGAGTCCGGCAGGCGCCCATCAGTGGCAACCAAAAAATGGTGCGGGTGCAGGCTTAGTGCCTGATGCACACGATGCTAGCAAACGTCATGCTCCATTTATGCTGACTACTGATTTGTCTATGCGTTTTGATCCGGCTTATGAAAAAATCTCCAGAAGGTTTTATGAAAACCCAGATCAGTTTGCAGATGCTTTTGCCCGTGCATGGTTCAAACTTACACACAGAGATATGGGCCCACGCGCTCGTTACCTTGGTAAAGAAGTACCAGCAGAAGAATTGATCTGGATGGATCCGATTCCTGCAGTAACACATGAACTGATTAATGAAGCAGATATTGCTGCATTAAAATCACAAATACTTTCATCCGGATTATCCGTTAGCGAGCTGGTATCAACAGCATGGGCTTCTGCCTCCACTTTCCGTGGATCAGATAAACGTGGCGGAGCAAATGGTGCGCGTGTTCGCCTTGCGCCTCAGAAATTCTGGGAAGTCAATAATCCACAACAATTATCAAAAGTACTAGACACCCTTACTGCTATCCAGTCTAGCTTCAATGCTACTGGTGGCAACAAACAAGTGTCGCTGGCCGATTTAATTGTACTGGGTGGCGCTGCCGCAATTGAGAAAGCTGCGAAGGATGCTGGTCATACAATCACAGTTCCATTCACACCTGGTCGTGCAGATGCATCACAAGATCAAACAGATGTTGAATCATTTGCTATACTTGAGCCTCAGGCCGATGGTTTCCGCAACTACCTGAAACCAAAACAAATGGCAACCGCTGAAGCACTGCTGATCGATAAAGCGCAATTGCTCACCCTCACTGCACCTGAACTTACTGTATTGTTAGGTGGTATGCGTGTATTGGGTACCAATTATAATAACTCGAAACATGGTGTATTCACCAGCAAACCTGGTGTGCTTACCAATGATTTCTTCGTGAACCTGCTTGATTTTAGCACAGCATGGTCAGCAACAGCTGATAGCCATCAGCAGGAATTCGAAGGCCGTGATCGCAAAACAGGGGCTGTTAAGTGGACAGCTACCCGTGCCGACCTCATCTTTGGTTCGAACTCAGAACTTCGCGCTATTGCAGAAGTTTATGCTTGTGCCGACAGCAAAGAAAAATTCGTAAAAGATTTTGTTGCTGCCTGGACTAAAGTGATGAACCTCGATCGTTTTGATCTGGCATGATAAACAAATCCATATAATAAAAGGTGGCCTTTATGGTCACCTTTTTTATTGAGCAATTGTTACTGACAACTTGTTGTAATTTTATAAAATGAAAAGAATGGAACTGGGTATTGGCATGTTTGGAGATGTTCATAGTAATGAAGCAGGAGAAAGTGTTCCTGCCGGTGAGCGACTGAGGGAAATGATTGAGGAAATCAAATTCATGGATGAGCTTGGTGTCGACTTTTTTGGAATCGGAGAGCACCATCGCCCCGAATATGCGGTTTCTGCACCTGAAATTATCCTTGCCGCAGCCGCCACGGTAACCAAAAATATTCGGCTCGGTAGCGCAGTGTCTGTATTAAGTTCTGCAGATCCCATTCGCTTATACCAACAATATGCCAGTATCGATCAATTATCGAATGGCAGGGCCGAACTGGTTGTGGGAAGGGGAAGTTTTACTGAGTCATTTCCGCTATTTGGTTTTGATCTTGCAGACTATGATACTTTATTCGAAGAAAAACTTGACCTGTTGTTTCAGGTAAACCAACAGCCAACCATCAGTTGGAAAGGTAAATTCAGGTCTCCAGTTGTAAACCAATCTGTTTACCCGCGTGCTTTCAACGATTTACTGGATATGTGGATTGCAGTTGGCGGCACACCAGAATCTGTTCTGCGGGCTGGCAAATATGGACTCCCCATCATTTTTGCGATTATCGGTGGTAGTCCGGCGCAGTTCAAACCCCTATTCGACTATTACCAGAAAGTATATGCGCATTTCAAACATCCAGAAGAAAACCTGCAGATGGGTGTTCATATGCATGCTTTCTTTGGAGAGAACAGTAAAACTGTTGCAGATAAATACTTCCCACTGTATGCCGGCCAAATGAATCGAATAGGCCGCCAGCGTGGTTGGTCGCCTTTTACGCGAGAGCAGTTTGAATTTGGAAGAAGTGCCAGTGGTGCATTAATTATCGGAGAAGCCAATGAGGCTATTGATAAAATATTACAACTACATGAAACACTTGGTTTCACACGCTTTGCTGCACATATGGATGTTGGTGGACCTTCGCATGCAGACTTGATGAAATCGATCGAAATTTTTGGCAGCCGCATTGCTCCTGCTATCAGAAAGGCCCTCGGCACGTCTGCCTAAGCTATTGGAGATTATACATCTTCTTCTTTAAATGAAAGTAAGATATTGGAGAGTGATGTATTTACTTTTCGATATTGTACGCCTGCTTTATCCAGCATAAGCTTTGATGCTTTTGAAGCATCGGTACCGTCGTATTTGTCTGAGAGGTAAACTACTTCTGTTATCCCAGACTGTATAATGGCTTTGGTACATTCATTACAGGGAAATAGTGCCGTATAAATTTTACAGCCTTTCAGGTCCATACCTATGTTATTCAGGATGGCATTCAATTCTGCATGACATACAAAAGGATACTTGGTATTGAGAAAGTCACCTTCTTTACTCCAGGGAAATTCATCATCATGACAACCAATGGGAAGTCCATTGTAGCCTGCACCAACTATTTTGTTCTTGTCGTTCACAATACAGGCGCCTACCTGGGTGTTGGGATCTTTACTGCGTTTAGCCGATAATAATGCCACACCCATAAAATATTCATCCCAACTAATATAGCCCTGTCTTTTTCCCATGTGTAACAATTAACGCTTTCCTTCAAAAAAGCCCTGGTCTTTCAATATTGCTTTTAATACATTCATACGGGCCTCGATCATTTTTGCATCTTTCACACCTTCCGTATTAAGTACAAAGAAATAAGGGTGTTTATTTTCTTCAATCCAACCCACGACCCATCCCAACAGATTTCCATTTTCCCTGAATCCCAGTCCAGTTTTATACGCCAACTGATAATTTGCGTTGGTTTCGCGTATCATCAGTTTTTTCACGATCTCCTGTGTTCTTTTCTGGAATGGCAATTGTGCAAAGTAGAGTCTTTTTACTAAGCCCATTTGTTCATCTGGTGTAACTTTCAATGTATTGTTGATCCAGAAAGAGTCTACTGCATTACCTATTTGTTTGTTGCCATACTGCAGGCTATCGATCCAGCGCTGCATAGTGTCTTTTCCAATTCGTCTGGCTACTTCCTGAAAATAAGGCAGTGCTGATGCTGCAAACGCCTCTTCCATATTCATATCGCGGTTCCAGTCGTAGGCAGTATCTCCACCTGGGAAAACGCGCACTACTCCATCCCATTTGATCGGCATTTTCTCGTTGGTAATCCGTCCGGTTTCAATACCGATCAGGGAGTTTACAATTTTAAATGTGGAAGCAGGCAGGTATGCTGAATCCTTGAAACGGGATAAATTATAAATGATAAACTGTCCGGTACCATTATCAAAAATTCCGAATGTGCCTGTTACTTTATTTTCATCAAAATATTTCTTCAAACTGCTATCTTCTTTCACATTGTTGGGTGAACAAGCTATCAGTAATACACTTAAAGTAAAAAAGACTGCAAAAAAACTTTTTAGAGAACGCATAGGTTTCAATTTACACTTTTCAAAATAATACTCATCCCTTTAATACCCCAAGTTCTTTTCCAACTTTAGTGAAAGCTGCAATGGCTTTGTCGAGGTGGTGTTGTTCGTGGGCCGCACTTAACTGTACACGTATACGTGCCAATCCTTTTGCCACTACCGGATAGAAGAAGCCAATTACATACACACCTTCTTCCAAGAGTTTGGCAGCAAAATTTTGTGCCACTACCGCATCATATAACATGATGGGAACAATCGGGTGATCACCGGGTTTGATATCAAATCCGGCTTCCGTCATTTTTGAGCGGAAATATTTGGTATTGTATTCCAGTTGATCGCGAAGCTGGGTGGTTTCGGTAAGCATATCTAATACAGCAATTGACGCACCTACGATTGATGGCGCTACTGTATTCGAGAATAAATAAGGGCGGCTTCGTTGGCGAAGCATTTCAATGATTTCTTTTCTACCAGAGGTAAATCCGCCGCTGGCTCCACCTAATGCTTTACCAAGTGTTCCGGTAATGATATCTATTCTTCCCATTACACCGCGGTATTCATGGGTACCCCTTCCTGTTTTACCCAGGAATCCGGATGAATGACATTCATCGATCATTACAATCGCATCGTACTGATCTGCCAGGTCGCAGATTTTATCGAGTTGTGCAATGGTACCATCCATACTGAATGAGCCATCGGTCACAATAATCCTGCTACGACATCCTGCACTTTCTTTCAGCTTTGCTTCCAGGTCTTCCATATTATTATGTTCATACCTGAATCGCTGTGCCTTACATAAACGAACACCGTCGATAATTGATGCGTGGTTTAACGCATCACTGATAATGGCATCCTGTTCATTAAATAAAGGTTCAAATACACCCCCATTCGCATCGAAAGCTGCTGCGTATAGAATAGTGTCTTCCGTACCCAGGAAGTCGGCTATTTTCTTTTCCAGTTCTTTATGGATATCCTGTGTACCACAGATAAAACGAACACTGCTCATACCATACCCATGGGTATCAATGGCTTTATGGGCAGCTTCAATCACTTTCGGGTGGGAAGAAAGTCCCAGGTAGTTATTGGCACAAAAATTCAAGACAGATTTACCATTTACAACGATTTCTGGTCCCTGCTCACTGGTAATTACCCGTTCTTTTTTAAAAAGTCCTGCTGTTTCGATTTCACGAAGCTCTTCCCCTATCCGGGCAACAAATTTTTCATTCATGGCGTACGTTTATGGAGGGCAAAGATAGGAGAATATCGAACAGAGGAATATCGAATGTCCAACTTCGAAGTTGGATGTTCTTCTGTTGGATGTTCCAGCCTCGGGGGCTTGAATATCGAACAGCAGAATGTCGAATGTCCAACTTCGAAGTTCGATGTTCTTCTGTTCGATATTCATCTGTTCTTCTGTTGGATGTTCCAGCCTCGGGGGGCTTGAATATCGAACAGCAGAATGTCGAATGTCCAACTTCGAAGTTCGATGTTCCTCTGTTGGATATTCGTCTGTTTAAACTACAAATCTATACCCTACCCCTTTAATGGTAATAATTTCCAGGCTTGGGTCGTCTTTTAGGTAGCCGCGGATTTTGGTGATGTAGACGTCGAGGTTGCGGCTGTTGAAGAAGGAGTCGTTGCCCCAGATATGGTTGAGGAGGTCGCGGCGGTCTATTACCGCATTGCGGTTTTGGTAGAGGTATTTAAGTAGTTCAGCTTCTCGGTATGACAGCTTTTTCTCGGAGCTACCATTGCTGAGTAATTGCTTATTGAGATGGAAATTATATTTACCCATAACAATTGCATCGCCCATTTCGGCTGGAACATCTTCTTTTTTTACACGCAATGCATTTTCAATCCGTACAATCAGCTCTTCCATGCTAAATGGTTTACGGATATAATCGTTGCCGCCAATTTTAAATCCATGCACTACATCTTCAGTCTGTGTTTTTGCAGTCAGGAAAATTACCGGGATATCATCGTTCAGCTTTCGGATATCTTCAGCCAGTTCAAAACCGCTACGGTTGGGCAGCATAACATCAAGAACACAAATATCGGGCTGTTCATCTTCAAAAGACCGGATAACATCTGCACCATCAGATTCCATAATCACTTCAAAGCCCCTTGTTTCCAGTGTTTCTTTTACGATTTTGCCGAGAAACAATTCATCTTCTACGTATAATACTTTTATTGGCATAGGTACAGACAGTCTTTTATAAATCCCTTACGGGCAATGTCACGATAAATATACTTCCTTTATCCGGCTCGCTTTCAACACGAATCGTTCCTTTATGGCTTTTAACTACCTGGGCAACATAGCTAAGTCCCAGGCCATAACCTTTAATATTATGCTTATTACCTGTGGGTACCCTGAAGAATTTATCAAATATTTTTGTTTGGTGCTGTGGTGCAATACCAATTCCGTTATCCTGAATTTTTAATGAAATAGTATCCTTATCGGGCATATCCATTTCAATATTGATTTCAGCTTTTGAATGGCTGTATTTCAGTGCATTATCCAGCAGGTTATAAACAACACTGGTAAGGTGCAATTTATCTGCTTCAATCATATAACTATGATTTCCGGCAGTAAAATGAACCTGGGCCTTTTGTTTATCGAACTGGAGTTTCATGATGCGCAGATTCTCTTCGATCAGTTCTTTTAAATCAAAGGGCTCTTTATTCAATTCAATCTGCTGTTTTTCAAACATAGATAGTTTGAGTACTTTATCTACCAGCAGACTTAAGCGCTGTAATTCAGCAGCAGAAATATCTAGGTATTCCTTGGTTCTTTCCGGACTTTGAATCGCATTAAAATTTCTAAGGGCTTCAATTGCCACACCTACCGTTGCGATAGGGGTTTTAAGCTCGTGGGTAATATTACTAATGAAATCATTTTTTATTTCAGCCAGTCTTTGTTGTGCCAATAGGTTTCGGTACAGCATAATAAATGAACCTGCTACCAATAATAATAAAATCAATGAACCGCCAATCTGCATTTGCATTTTACCCAAAACATACATATCGGTGCCTTCAAAACTTGCCTGGTAGGCATAAGGTGTATTATACCCTACAAATACTTTATCGGTTATAATAGCGTCTGTGGTATCACGTTTAAACTGCCATTTATTCGGTATGCTGTCTTTAAAGGATTCAAACAATATTTTGAAACGTAATTTCTTATTTGTTTTACCTAAAGCAACACGATATGCTGAATCAACCTGTTTAACGGGAATTGAGTCGTTAATGGTTTTGTTATTGGATAAAAAACGAATGATAGGAGATGATGTTCCAGCGCCAGGTGTTACCCTTTCAGTAAAATGTATCGTTTGTCGAGGCACCATTTCCAGCTTTTTTGCACTGCCGGAAGGTTCACTCTCAGCGGAAGTTTTCTTTATTACCTGTATACCTGGTTTTGTTACTATATTTTGTACCCCTTTCCTACCAGAAGAGTCAGGTAAATGCTTTAATGAATTACTGTCTTTAGCAACAACGCTGATAGTATACCCTTTTGAGAATTGATGGTTTACTTTTCCATTTAGTTCTTCCTTAAGTGTAGAATCGAATCGGACAATGATGCGGTCGAATGAATCACGGGCATTTGATTTTGCCTGTTTCATAATCAGTTCTATCAGCGCTGGGTTAGGTGCGCCTTTAAAACTAAATCCGGATTTGAATACGGAAACAGATTGAATTGAATCGGCTGGTATATTATTTAATTCAATGGAGCTACCAATAGTTCTGTATAAAACATTGGATGCGCTGATTACTTTTCCTGAGTCTTTTTTTGGTCTTTTTCCGGTAGTCCCATAAGCTATCACTTTAGGTGATGGCATTACAATATTTTGTGCAATAAGGGCAGTATCTTTTTCAAATCGTGATAACTGAAGTTTATTCATGGTTTCACGAAAACTAATGTCAACTTCTTTCTTCAGTCCTGCATGCTCATCTTTATACAGCTTATGCAGCCAGTAGCCTTCGAAGGCTGCCAGCAACAGCACGGTGGCTGTCATTAATACCATGGATAGCTGTAGTTTTTTCATGTTGTTCAATCTCTTGACAAAGGTAGGGGCTTCTATGTCCTGCATTGCATATCCATTAACCTAAATTAACCTTTAAGCAAGAATGCTTAACAAAGCCCCGTATTAGTTTTGAGTTGTTTAAAATTAGGGGCAGAAGCCCATATTAAAGTTTTCAATATAAATAAACCTACATGAAGAAAGTATTATTCCTGATTGCTGCTGTTGTTAGTTTTAGCGCAATCAAGGCCCAGGTAAAACAGGGCACCATTATGTATGAGCGAAAGGTGAATGCGCATCGTTCAATTACCAGTGAACAGATGAAGGCCATGATCCCTGAATTTCGTATCAGTAAACACTTGTTGATTTTCAGCGACAGTATCTCCTTGTATAAAATGGTTCCCGAAAATGAGGCACCAGATCCCTTTGCAGGCGGCGGTGGTGGAATGAGGATGAGTTTCAATTTCAGTACAGGCTCAGATGCTGGTGAATTATATAAAAACTTTGCTCAATCCAGGTCTATCCTAAGTTCAGAACTGGCAGGTAAGAATTACCTGATCAGCGATTCTATTAAACAACAACCCTGGAAACTGATCAATGAAACCAAACAAATTCTTGGTTATACTTGTTTAAAAGCAACCAGAAAAGTAACCACGCAGCCACAACAAACCAGGATGATGGTTATTGGTGGTCCGGGAGGAAATACTACACGCGACACCACAACCCCTGCAGCCCGTGAAATAGAAGTAGTTGCATGGTATGCACAGGATATTATTAGCCCTGTTGGACCCGAAAGCTACGGTCAGTTGCCTGGTGTGATTTTGCAGTTAGATATTGATAATGCAGCTACTGTTTACAATGCTTTGGAAATAAAAAAAGAAGTAGACCAGAAAATGCTGAAAGAACCTAAAAAAGGTAAATCAGTAACTGCTGCTGAATTCAATAAAATGCGTATGGATATGATACAGCAACAAATTCAAAATGGAGGCGGTGGCTTTAGGATTGGAGGGTAAGAGGAGATCTGCAAGCTGCTGGCTGCAAGCTGCAAGACTTGATTCGCAGGTGCTTTAGGTATGCTGCTATTAGAGGTATAAATATTTAAGCCGGCGAATTAGCTTTTTAAGATAAGCTTATTAAAGAAATAGTTGGTTGCTGTTAATGCACTACCTGTTATTAATAGAACACAGATTATCATGATTTTCAAGATTTATCATGATAGATCTTGAAAATCATGATATATCTGTGTTCCATCCTACGCTAAACTTGTATGAGTGGAGTTAAATATTTGTAGGTATGCAGACATTATAGTTATACGCAATAAGCTATAGGCCATACGCTATAACGCTACTCACGCAACCCCTTCCCACCAGTTCGTTAAACCCGAAGGATTTACCAAATCAACTTTCTGACCAATCATTGGCGTGAGTATTTGGGGATCTTCGGGTTTTGTTGTTTTTAGAAGGGAAACAATGGGTTCATCCCATGCATGATTGGCAAGGGTAAATTTTGACCAATGTACCGGCAATAATTTTGCTGCCCTTAACGCTCTGCTAGCGGGTATTATCTGATCTGGTAACATGTGGATGTATCTCCAGTTTTGATCGTACTGACCACATTCAAGTATGGCAAGATCGAATGGCCCGTAGCTATCTCCAATAGCTTTGAAATGATCATCATAACCACTATCACCTCCTAAATAAAGATTCATTGAGGGTAAACGCAATGCGAAAGATACCCAGAGCGATTGATTACGTTTAAAGCCCCTTCCTGAAAAATGACGGGCAGGTAATACAGTAACACTTACGCCTTCGTCTAAGTTTGCCTCTTCATACCAGTCGAATTCCATGATCTGGTCCGCACTATAACCCCAGCGTTCGAAATGTGCGCCGGTTCCTAATCCGGTAATAACTTTTGATACTTTGTTCTTTAATTTTTGAATGGTGGTAAAATCCAGGTGATCCCAGTGATCGTGTGATATAAAAAGATAATCGATATTAGGCAGGTCGTCTGTTGTGTATTTATCTGCCCCTGCAAATGCACGGGTAGTAAATGAGATAGGTGATGCGGCTCCGCTAAATACAGGGTCTACCAATATTTTTTTGCCATCGGCCTGAATAAAATAGGAGGAATGTCCCATCCATACCAAGGCCTGCTCATGAGGGTCGAGTTGTTTTAAGGAA
This sequence comes from uncultured Sediminibacterium sp., assembly GCA_964611995.1. Taxonomy (GTDB): domain Bacteria; phylum Bacteroidota; class Bacteroidia; order Chitinophagales; family Chitinophagaceae; genus Sediminibacterium. Next base: position 11,069 of record CAZTCS010000031.1, read on the forward strand.
GTTTTCAAGGCAGGCAGTTCAGTTGTTGGCCTGGGTCTATCTTTTTTACGGAAAAAGAATTCCATTATTACACTATAATAACTGGCATCTTCGGCCAGATCGGGCGTATGGCTCAGGTTCTGAAATTTACCTTCACGGTAATTAGGTGATTGTTCAATTCGTTGCTTTCTAGTTCCGGCCGAAAGACTTCCAAATGGTTCAGTACGAACAAACGCATAAACAGCCAGCACCAACAATAATAATACACCTATAAATAGGACCATAACATATATTTCTATTCGTTTAAGACGATTGAGTTATTAAAATATTGCATAAAAAAAATCCCTTCCTAAACAGGAAGGGAGTACTGATAAATATGAGCATGAGAAAAATTAGAAGCTCCTGGTGATAATACGCGCACCACCACTCGAAGCTGCTTTGTTTAGCCTGAACGTAAAACTCAGCAGGAAATAACGTTGTAACACATTGTAGCGGGTATCTTCAATATAGTTCTGGTTCGCAGACCTGTTCACTCCAACGTTTTTATTTAGCAGATCATATACACTTAATTTCAATTCCCCGCGTTTGTTCTTCAGGAACGACTTGGCAAGAGATGCATTCCAGTAAGGTATTTTGGTGTTAAAGCCATCTGCCCTACCGGAGTTTATGGTATAATTGAAACTATTGTTCATTATTAATCCTAGCGGCAGATAATTATTCATTTCAATATTATATGTCTGCTGCAGATAATTGCTATTCAGCCTGGGCTGTAAACTGTAAGTTGCCTTACTGATATTCAAACGTGCTGATGCATTGATATCCATTAAGCCGTCTTTATTAAAGCTGTAATTAAGCGATGGACCAATACCCAGGTTGGCAATATTGTTTCTCGCACCATTCAGGAATGCAATATTTCTGGTATAATTCGTATTGATTCCGAAATCGACCCTTGATTTTAATTTCTTAATAGGGAAACCCGCATTCACACTTCCAAATACAAAATATTGTCCATCAGCGTTTACAGGCATTGATACCCTGGCACCATTGGGTTGTATAACATCGGAATTTACGATGGCATTATTGGTTTTGGTAGCAGAAATAAAGGCAAAGAGATTTCTTTGTGTATAGATATTGGTTGAAAAGAAGCTCAGGTTAAGTGATTGCACATAACTTCTTTTCAGGTTTGGATTACCTGTATACGTATTCAGCGGATCGCTCACATCAGCTATGGGCTGCAACTGTGCCGTTGATGGCTGAGTAGTAGATGTATTCAGTCCAAGAGATAATGTTTTCATCGATCCCAACTTATATTGTATGTTGGCACTAGGCAAGAAATCAGAGAAATGTTGTTCAATTACATTACCATTGGTATTATTGGTACTCTTAAGAATAGCAGACTGAAATGATGAACCAACAGTTAATGAAAATTGCTTCATGTTCGATCTGAAATTAAGTGTACCTCCACCATAATTATAACTGCTGGTAAAATCATTACTCAATACCGTGTTATATTGGTCATATTTTCCTGAACCACTGTTGTAGTCATAAGTTTTTCTGTCGCTCTGACCACTGTTAGTATTATAAAATGATGTGATTTCCAACAATGATTTTGCACCTATAGGTTCAGTATAAGTAATGGTTGCTCCGAAATTTCGGGTGATTGCATTCCTGCTGTTCTTCTGATTGGTAATAGAGTCGCGCAATGGCACTCCTGCCGCATAGAAGGTATTACGGGTGTACAGGTCTCCTGTTTGTTTACTGTCGTTATAGTTGAGGGTGAAATTACCTGAAATGGTTCTACCCTTTTTCTTCAGACGCTGGCGGTACAATGCAGTGGCTGAAAGATTCAAAGCCTCTGAATTTGTTCTGCTGTCGCTGAAACCATCATTGATTTTTTGTCCACTTGTATTGGTTGAGCTATAACTACTATAAGTACGGCTATTATTTTGTTGTGCAGAAACAACAGGTGTTACTTTCAAAGAAATCAAACTATCGAATTTATGATCGAAAGCTCCGTTCCATCTTTGTTGTTGTATTCTTCTTGCCGAATTACTATTGCTTAGATAATCAAAGCTGTTACCGGGTAGCAGGTTCTGGCGATTGGTAGTTCGATTGGTAGCGAGGTCTATATCGCTAAACATACCACTGGTATTTACATTTGATTTCTTGTTCCATAAATCATTATAATTTACCCCACCTGCATAGGTTGTAGCCACGCCTTGCTGGTTTTGTCCAAGTCCGGTTACTGGCAGTCCATTATCACCTCCCCCTCCGCTATTGATACTAATACTAATGCCTCCTCCGGTGTTACGCATACCTCTTGCGAGGTCACCAGAGAAATTCATGATATCATTTAAACTGAATCCTTGCTTATTTACGTTGTTAGCCATACCAAGCAGTGATAATTGCTGGTCGCCATTAAATTTGTTTATGTTGGTTTGGGCATCATATCGGCCATCGTCGCCACCTGCTCCACCTGCTACCCTTCCGAAAGTTGATTTATTGCGGTCTTTTTTGAGTTTCAGGTTGATGGCTTTTTCTGAATTACCATCATCAATTCCGGTGAATTCTGCTCGATCACTTTTTTTATCAAATACCTGCACTTTATCT
>CAZTCS010000031.1:13689-23739 GCA_964611995.1 uncultured Sediminibacterium sp.
CCGTTTACCAAAACGCGGTTAATCTTTTGTCCATTAACCCTTACTGTTCCATCGGTATCTACTGTAACCCCCGGCAATCGTTTTAACAGGTCTTCCACTACTGCATTGGGCTGTGTTTTGAAATTTTCTGTATTAAATTCAACGGTATCATTGTTGATGGTTACTGGGGCCCTTCTTGCTGTAACCGTTACATCATTGCTTTTTAGTACATCGGTTAGTATCAGTTGACCAAGGTCCAGTACATTACCAGCAGTTACTTCAATTGGTTTCCAGACAGGTACGTAACCTACATAAGAAGCCGAGATAAGATATTTACCTTTTTCAAGGGTTTTAAAATTAAACTTGCCCGTAGAATCGGCACGAATAAAGGTAACAAGGGTGGAATCTTTGCTGTCTACAATAGAAACAGTTGCATAAGCAAGACCACGATTGGTGGCCGTATCGAATACATGACCCTTTACGGATCCGGTATTTTGTGCTTCTGAGAAGACAGGTAGTAGAACAATAATCAACAGTGTAGCGAGGTACTTCAACATTAGTTTTGATTTTAATAAACCAAAAGTAGGGTTGGGTATTTCCAAAAGCGGTTAATGAACTTTGGGGAAAGGTTAATAAAGGTTAATGGCTCTCCTATGGACTATGGGCTATGGACCATGGACGATAGACCATAGTCCATGGGAAAGCCGATCACAGAACAGCATGAAAAAAGCCAATGTCGTAATAACATTGGCTTTTTAGTATCTTTTATTGTCTGACTATTTTTCTATTGAAATAAGCTCTACTTCAAAAATTAAGGTAGATCCAGGTCCAATTTTTGGTCCGGCCTGATTATCACCATAGGCTAAATCAGAAGGTACATATAATTTCCACTTGCTACCTACCGTCATCAATTGTAATGCTTCCTGCCAGCCTTTGATAACACCACCTACTGAAAATACAATTGGCTCACCACGTTCAACAGAACTGTCGAATACGGTTCCGTCGATTAATGTGCCATGGTAATGACATTTAACCTGATCAGTTGCTGCCGGTTTTACTCCATCCGGATTATTCTTTATAACCTCATATTGCAAACCACTAGGTAATGTAACTACTCCTGGTCTTTTGGCATTAGCATCAAGGAAGGTTTTGGCCTGCTTTTTAATTTCTCCCATCTTCGCTTCATTTGCTTCCGAAATAAAATCCTGTATACAACCATCGAGTGCCATATCAGGGATAATGATTTTCTTCTTTTGCAATTGATCCGACAATGCCCTTTGCAATATTGCCACATTCAGGTTACCCATTCCCTGGTTTTCGAGGTTTTGAGCGATCCTGATACCTAGTGCATAACTGGCTGAATCTTTACTGTTTTTCAATGGGTTTACCACCGTTTTAACCGGGGCTTTGGTCGTTTTTGTAACAGCAGGTTTAGTTGTTTTTGTTTGGCCATAAGTAGTACCTGCCACTACAAATGCAACTAAGCATGAAAAAATTATTCGCATCATTTCTGGTTTAAGAGCATCAAAACAACAATATTTTAGGGATTGTGCCAAGAATGCGGTCACTATTCCACCGACTTTAGTTTTCCAACAACATTTGAACGGCGTTTGCAGCTTTTTCAAACTGAAAACCGGCCATTGCTTTTTCCATCATGGATTGAATAGCTTCATTACAAAGATTACCAATACTGCCTTCATGGGTATGGTTTACCTGGGTTGCATTGGTTTCAAATTTGTTTTCTTCGATCAACATTCCGATCTGCTTATAGGCATCCCTGAAGGGCACTCCCTGAAGCACCAACTTATTTACTTCTTCTACACTAAAGGCGTACAAATACTTTTCATCTTGCATGATATTTGTTTTCACCTCAATAGATGAAAGCATCAGGTGAGCCATTTGTAAACACTGCCTCAGGGTATTAAATGCCGGGAACAAATGCTCTTTCAGTAATTGAAGATCGCGATGGTATCCGGAAGGCAGGTTGGTGGTCATCATCATTATTTCATTCGGCAATGCTTTTATTCTGTTGGCATGCGACCGGATGAGTTCAAATACATCGGGATTTTTCTTATGGGGCATAATGCTTGATCCGGTTGTAAGCTCTGCCGGAAATTGCACAAAATCGAAATTCTGGTTCAGGTACAAACACATATCCATGCTCATCCGACTAAGCGTATCAGCAATATTTGCCATCGCCATTGCTGTAATACGTTCTGCTTTACCCCTTCCCATTTGCGCATATACAACATTATAATTCAGGTCATCAAAACCAAGCAGTTTGGTTGTAAGTGTTCTGTTGATGGGGAACGAAGAACCATATCCGGCTGCAGAGCCCAATGGGTTTTTATTAACCACTTTATAAGCAGCCTGTAAGGTAGTGATATCGTCTACCAGACTCTCCGCATATGCACCAAACCACAAACCAAATGAGGATGGCATGGCCAATTGCAGGTGCGTGTAACCTGGTAATAAATGCTCCTTAAACTTTTCACTTTGAACCTGCAATAATTGAAAAAGGTTTTGCACTTCTTCTGCCAAAAGCCTTATTTCATTACGCAGGAATAATTTAATGTCTACCAATACCTGATCGTTCCTGCTTCTGGCACTATGTATTTTTTTACCTGCCTCCCCTATTCTTTCCGTAAGCATAAACTCAATCTGTGAGTGAATGTCTTCTATGTTTTCGTGAATGGTGAATGGTGAATGGTGAATTTCTTTATAGATATTACGTAGTTCCTTATTTACCAGTGTAGCTTCTTCCTTTGTCAACAAACCCACTTCTGCCAGCATGGTTACATGGGCAATAGAACCCAGCACATCAAATGGCGCCAGTAAGAGATCCATTTCACGATCTTTCCCTACTGTAAAATGTTCTACCGCTTCTGAAACAGTACTATTTTTTTGCCAGAGTTTCATGTGTTTACATTTAATGGTTTTGTTGCCCGGTTAAGGAAACCTCTGTTCCTTTTAATTTCCCTGCTGCATTAGTTCATCTAACAATGCTATATACAATTCAATACCTGCTGATATTTCATGCAGGTGAATAAATTCATCTGCACTATGACTTCTCGCTGAATCACCTGGCCCCATTTTCAGTGTAAGAAAGGGCATCAGCGCTTTGTCTGATGTGGTGGGTGAGCCATACCAGCTTCTGCCCAGTTTTTTTCCGGCAATAATCAAAGGATGATCGAGCGGAATGCTACTTGATTTCATCCTCAGGCTGCGTGGTTTAATGACAGACTGGAGATTGGCCTGAATGGTTTCAATGACTTCCTCAAATACATAACACTCATTCACGCGAACATCAATTACAAAATTGCAGGAAGCTGGCACTACATTATGTGCTTTGTTTTCTGTTTCAATTACCGTCACAGTCATTTTCACCGGACCTAATAGTGCTGAAACTTTTTCGAACTGGTAATTTTCGATCCACTGAATATCTTTCATTGCCTTGTATAAGGCATTCTCACCTTCGTTTCTCGCTGCATGACCGGGTTTCCCTGAAGCAACTGCATCCAATACCAACAATCCTCTTTCAGCCACTGCCATTTGCATGAGCGTTGGCTCACCTACAATACCAAATGCGATTTCGGGTAATAAAGGAAGCAATGCCTCAATACCATTTTTACCCGAAATTTCTTCTTCGGCCGTTGCTGCAAAGACGAAATTATAAGCCAACTGTTCAGCAGCATAATAATGCAGGAAAACAGCCATCAAAGCTACCAATGGCCCACCGGCGTCATTACTTCCCAGCCCAAACAACTTCCCATCCTTTTCTATTGGAGAAAAGGGATCCAGTGTATATGCTTTATTGGGTTTTACGGTATCGTGGTGTGAGTTTAATAAGATCGTTGGTTTTGCAGGATTGAAATGCAGGTTCGTTGCCCATACATTATTCAGGTGTCGGTTAACCTGTATGTTTTTTGTTTCCAGGAATTGTTGGATGCGATCTGCCGTAACATTTTCTTCCTTGCTGTAAGAAGGTATGGCTATCAGCTCTTTCAACAGTCCGACAGATTCTTCGTATAATATGTTTACTGGTGTACCCATTTTATTGTATCGTGGTTCCTGTTTTAGCGCTTAACAGTAAAGTTAGTTCTTCTGCCTGGCCAATAATCACTTTACTAACTCCAGCTTCAATTGCAGCAAATGCATTATCAAGTTTGGGTATCATTCCTGCAAATATTTTGCCTGCTGATTTCAAGAGCTCGTAATTCTTTCTATCTAATGTATTTATTACCGAAGTATCATCATCTACATCTGTCAAAACACCTTTTTTCTCAAATGAATAAACAAGGTTTGTTTGATATTGTACACTTAATGCCTTGGCAATTTCCTGTGCAATGGTATCTGCATTGGTGTTTAATAATTGTCCTTTAGCATCATGCGTAATCGGTGCAATTATAACGGTTGTGTTTTGTTGTAATAATTGATCAAACAGGTTTGCATTAACCCTATCAATATCCCCAACAAAACCATAATCGATCGTAGCATGTTGCCGCTTTTGGGCTAGTATGGCGTTACCGTCTGCACCTGTAATACCTAATGCATTGGTACCCATCGACTGTAATTTTGCTACAATCTGTTTGTTTATATAACCCGCATAAACCATGGTTACTATACGCAGGGTATCGGCATCTGTTATACGACGACCGTCGATCATTTGTTGCGGGATAGCCATTTGTTCGGCCATTTTGGTAGCCAGTTTTCCGCCACCATGAACCAGTATCTTCTTTCCCTCCAGTTGTGCAAACTGTTTAAGAAAAGTATCGAGCCTTTGTTCATCATCAATGATGTTACCGCTGATCTTTATAATATATAGTGGTTCCTGCATCATTATTTCGAGGTAAGCATTTCATGTAATACAGCCTGTGCCGCCCATACGCGGTTTCCGGCCTGTTTGGTTACAAGGCTATGTGGTCCATCAAGCATTTCATCGCTCAATTCAACATTTCTTCTTACGGGTAAACAATGCATCACTTTTGCCTGATTGGTTACTTTCATTTTTTCTTCTGTAAGCATCCAGGCCGGGTCGTTTTCATATACTTTACCGTAGTCGGTATAAGTGCTCCAGTTCTTCACATAAACAAAATCAGCTCCGGCCAATGCTGCATCCTGGTCATGTGTAATGGTAGCGCCTTTGGTAAATTGTTCAGCAAGCTCATAGTCTTGCGGATGTGTTATCACAAATTCAGCTTCTCCCCATGCATTTACCCATTCTGCAAAGCTATTGGCCACACATTGTGGAAGTGGTTTGATATGCGGTGCCCAGGTCAATACAATTTTGGGTTTACGCTGTAATGGTTTTGCCGCAAGTTCTTCTGAGATAGTCAGCAGATCGGTTAATGACTGAAGCGGGTGCAAGGTGGCACTCTCGAGACTTACAACCGGTACTCCAGCATATTTAATAAACTGGTGGATAAACATTTCACTATAATCATCTTCCCTGTTTTTCAAGGAAGGAAAAGTTCGGATACAGAGAATATCAAAATATTGACCCAATACCGGTGCTGCGTCTTTTACATGTTCTACTGTATTACCACTCATGATGGCGCCTTCTTCAAACTCCAATGCCCATCCTTCTTTGTCAACATTAAATACAATGGCTTCCATACCCAGGTTACGGGCTGCTACCTGTGTACTCAGTCTTGTTCTAAGACTTGGATTCAGAAACAATAATCCGATACGCTTACCGGCACCCAGTTGTTGGTACTGTAATGGGTTTGCCTTTAAGCTGATTGCTTTTTGAATCATCGCATTTATATCAGCTACATCATTTACAGAAATAAATTGTTTCATGGCTTACTTGTTCCCTGCGGTTGGTTCTGTATTCACTTGTTCACGCTGATGATTTTGTTTTCACCGCAGAGAACAGGAGATAATGGAGTTTACGCAGAGGGTTTATTTAAAAAGGTTATTGCTTGTTTGATGGACGCTATACATTCATCAATTTGTGTTTTTGTCAATGCAAGTGATGGCAAAAGTCTGATTACATTTGGTTTTGCTTCTCCGGTAAAAATTTTGTACTCCTGTAGCAATACTTTTTTCAGGTTCTTGATATTTTCAGGTACATCAAATCCTATCATAAAACCTGCACCCCGAACATTTTCTATCTCTGGTATTGCTTTTAATGCTTCTATTAAATAAGTGCCGTTTTCTGCTGCAGCCTGGATCAATGATTCGTTTTCCATTACTTCCAATACAGCCAGCGCTGCGGCACATGCCAGGTGGTTGCCACCGAAGGTAGTACCAAGCATTCCATGCTTTGGTTGAATATGAGGTGCAATTAAAATGCCTCCAATAGGAAACCCATTACCCATTCCTTTGGCCATAGAATAAATATCGGCATTCACCCCTGCGTGGTCGTGGGCAAAGAATTTACCGGTTCTTCCATAGCCACATTGTACGCTATCTGCAATAAATAAAGCATCATACTGATCGCATAAAGAACGAATGGTTTGCAGGAATAGTGGGCTTGCAACATTAATACCTCCAACACCTTGTATGCCTTCTGTAATAACTGCTGCTATATTTGTTCCTTCTTCTACAAAACACTGGTGCAGGGCGTTTACATCATTAAATGGAAGGAAAATGATATTGTCGGTTTCGTTCACGGGTGCTACAATAGATGGGTTATCTGTTGCAGCCACAGCCAGTGAGGTACGACCATGAAATGATTTTTCAAATGCAATAATTTTTTTACGCCCTGTATGAAACGATGCCAGTTTGAGCGCATTTTCATTTGCTTCTGCACCGCTGTTACATAGAAATAACTGGTAGTCTTGTTTACCACTTAAAGCAGCCAGTTTATCGGCCAGTTGTTGTTGAAGTGGTATGATTACCGAATTAGAATAGAAAGCAATTTTATGGAGTTGTTCCTCTATTCTTTTAACCCAGTGTGGATGGGTATGTCCAATACTGATTACAGCATGGCCGCCATACATATCGAGGTATTGGGTTCCATTATTATCCCAAACAGTAGAACCCAATGCTTTGTCGATGGTAATATTATTGAGCGGATATACATCAAAAAGTTTCATAGTTCAAATAGGTTGCCGCTTTTGAGCGAATTAGAAATAGTTTGCTTTTAAGCCGAGTCCGGTTTTTTCATCCAGACCAAATAGCAGGTTCATGTTTTGTACTGCTTGTCCGCTAGCACCTTTCAACAGGTTATCGATGGCACTGTGCACCACCAGTTTGTTTCCCTGTTTTTCTATATGTACTAAACATTTATTGGTATTCACCACTTGTTTCAGGTCTATCATTTGCTCGCTGTAGTGTGTAAATGCAGCAGTTGCATAGTATTCCTGGTATAATGATTTCAATGTCTCAAGTGATAAACTACAGTCTATTACAGAGCTGGTATAGATACCCCTGGTAAAATCTCCCCGCCATGGTACAAAATGTACGCCTTTGCCTTCACCATTTATGGTTAATGGGTCATTAGACTGTAACTGGTTCAGCGATTCGGTTATTTCTTTGATGTGCTGGTGACTCAAAGATTTATATGCCTGTATATTATTGGCGCGCCAGCTAAAATGTGAGGTATTGCTTAATGACTGCCCCGCACCTGTGGAGCCTGTTATGCCGGTAGTATGTACATCTCCTAATATGCCGGCTTTTGCCAGAGGGAGTAATGCAAGTTGAATGGCGGTTGCAAAACAACCTGGATTGGCGATATACTGCGCTTGCTGTATCGCTTCTCTGTTTAATTCAGGCAGACCATAGACAAATGATTTATCCTGGTGCTTTGAAGTGGCTTTTAATCGAAAGTCTTGTGAAAGATCAATGATTTTTACAGATGAGGGTATCGAATGCTGGTCGAGGAATTTTTTGGCATCTCCATGTCCAACACAGAGAAACAATACATCGGCATCGGCTATTGGTTCGTTGCTGAACAGAAGATCGGTTTCTCCTAACAGGTCTGCATGAACTGCATGTACGGGTTTACCTGCATTACTGGTGCTATGTATATTTACAAGTGTTGTTTGCGGATGATGGAGTAAAAGTCTGATCAACTCACCACCTGTATAACCTGCTGCGCCTGTTATTGCGACCCTGATCTGCTTCATGACTGTTCATTTTTGATACTGTGATAAATAGCAGTTTGGTTACCGAATATTTTAGAGAATCCTCTTACATCTTCGCCTGTCCAACCACTGTTCATTTCGCCATATTTACCAAATTTGCTGCTCATAAGGTCATTGGGCGATTCAATACCGATGATGGTAAAGCGATATGGTTGTAATTGAATATATACATCTCCTGTTACCTGCTCCTGAGAGTGTTGCAGGAAGGCTTCTATATCGCGCATTACCGGATCGAGTATCTGTCCTTCATGCAACCAGTTACCATAGAATTGTGCTAGCTGGTCTTTCCAGCTAAGTTGCCATTTGGTGAGTACATGTTTTTCGAGTGCGTGGTGTGCCTTTAAGATCACCATTGGTGCCGCTGCTTCAAAACCCACACGACCTTTGATACCTATGATGGTATCACCCACATGGATATCTCTACCAATGCCGAATGGACCAACGATAGATTGTACATATTGAATAGCTTCTGCCGGATGGGCAAAATGCTGGTCATTAACGCGTCGCAGTTCACCTTTATCGAAACCAAGTTTTAATTCTTCTGCGGCAGATTTGGTTACCTGTGTGGGCCATGCTTCTTCGGGTAACATACCTTTTGAATGCAGTGTTTCTTTACCACCAACGCTGGTACCCCAGAGTCCTTTGTTGATAGAGTAAGCTGCTTTTTCAAAATTCATGTCTACCCCTTTCGATTTCAGGTAACTGATTTCTTCTTCTCTGCTGAGTTTCATATCACGGATAGGGGTAATAATTTCTACGCCGGGAATCATGATATGAAATACCATATCGAAACGAACCTGGTCGTTACCTGCCCCTGTACTTCCGTGTACCACTGCTTTTGCCCCTAGTTTCTTGGTGTGTTCGGCGATATGCAGTGCCTGACTTAACCTTTCTGCGCTTACGCTTAATGGGTATGTATTGTTTTTAAGCACGTTTCCATAAATAAGGAAGCGGATGATACTATCGTAATAACTTTTTACGGCATCAACGGTAGTATGTGATTTTACGCCGAGTTTATAAGCGTGTGCTTCTATTTGTTGAAGTTCTGCAGGTGTAAAACCTCCGGTGTTTACGATAACACTATGTACTTCATACCCCTTTTCATCGGTGAGGTATTTAACACAATAAGAGGTGTCGAGTCCGCCACTAAAACCCAATACTACTTTGGTGCCTGCGGGAAGTGATGTGGGAAGATTACTCATACGATGCTTGCTTTACTGGTACAATGATCCTGTAGAATCAGAGATTAAACAGGTGATGAAAAAATGATTTTGGTTTGATGGCTGCGCCGCCATTGTCTTTTTTACGAAACATACGCAACAGCTTGTGTTGCTTCAGTTTCATAAAGCGCTCATATATCTTCGATTTCTTATTGAATGCAGATGAAGTTTCCTCTGGTTCATAATGGTCAGCCGGATCGTATAACATGGCAGTGCAGAAACAATTTTTTCTTTCCTTACTCATGAGTACATCATAGTTCACGCAGCTTTTGCAACCAGCCCAGAATTCTTCATCATCGGTAAGTTCGCTATAGGTAACTGGCTCATAACCCAGGTCGCTATTGATTTTCATAACAGCGAGGCCGGTAGTAAGACCAAAAATCTTTGATGTAGGATATTTTTGTCTGGATAGGTTGAAGATGGTCTGTTTAATAAGTTTTGCCACGCCACTTTTTCTAAAGGGTGGTGCAACTATCAGACCGCTGTTAGCCACAAAGGAATCATGTCCCCAGGCTTCAATATAGCAAAAGCCGACCCAGGTACCATCGGGTAATAAAGCGATGACAGCTTTACCTTCTTCCATTTTTTTAGCCACGTATTCGGGACTGCGTTTGGCAATACCGGTTCCACGAGCTTTTGCCGATGATTCCATTTCATCGGTAATGGTTTGAGCATATCGGGTGTCGCCACTATTGGCTACACGAACAATGATATTTTGTTCCAACTTAAATAAATTAAATAACGTAAAGGGAACGACA
>CAZTCS010000031.1:23849-32376 GCA_964611995.1 uncultured Sediminibacterium sp.
AAGCAGCTTCCATTGAAAACACCTGTTTAGGGGTGTTCAATAAGATATAAAGGTAATTGATCAGGATCTGCTTCACTTTGTGTACCTAAATGGTTTTTGAGGGTGTAAAATTATAACAGTTTGGGTTATAGTGGCATATTTTTTTATGAAAGGAATATTAAATCCGGCGGTTTTACTTACAGACGTTAGTTTTAGAAGGGATTTTGGCTTGATATCCGTAATGCCACCTCCTACGTCGCAACCTCATTCCGACGCAGGAGGAACCCCTACTCAATTCGGTATTTTTACTTCCCTGAGGGTATTTGTTTTGAAGGTTCCGTTTTTTACCAAGGCATGTCAACCAAAGAAAGTTGTTTGTAGCGTTTATGAGGAACGATAAACTTATTTTCGGTTGAGACAATGAAAACTAAATAGTTACTGATATACATTCATTAGATTCCTCCTTCGTCGGAATGACGGTTAGCCTCCTGTCATTCCGACGCAGGAGGAACCCCCACCCAATTCGGTATTTTTTTTCTCCGAGGGCATTCGTTTTTAAGGTCCTTTTTTTCAAGGCATGTCAACCAAAGAAAGTTGTTTGTAGCGTTTATGAGGAACGGTAAACTTATTATAGGACGGGGGCAAGTTCTATGAACCTTTGGACCTCGTACCTCAGAGACTCTTCGAATAATTTCTTTTCATTAAGTGTACCCTACGGAGAAAAAAACATCTTCGTCAAACTCTTATTGACTAAGTACAATCTTTTTTTTCGGGGAAAGAATTTCCAAAAAGTTAGTCTTAATGTTCCTGATGAAAAACAATATGTTTAAGTGGAATACTTCCATTTTTATCCAAAATTATTGGAGACAATACTTTATCTTTTTCTTGAAGCGAAGAAAATTCTGCGATTATGTCATCTATATACTCTAGATCAAAATCTGATAATTTTTTCAAAATAATTTGAACCTGAATTAGATTTTCTTTTACAATATCAAATGATATGCTAACAAAATTGTCAGTAATATTACGATGTAGCGCATCGACGAGATTACAATATTGTAATTTTAGTTCGTAATTTATCATAGCACCTCCGCTTTTGAGAATAATAGATATCTTAACCAGTTATATGCTTTAGGATTCCATTCCCCTTTGTTTTCATTAAACTTTACTTTCGAAACATATAAGACTATTAACTCCACATCCCAATCAGTCAAGTATTCTTTTATGCTTTTGGTTAGTTGATTGCTATAATTACTCTCTTCAATTAGTACAACTTGAACTTTTAGGTTTTCATTTACTAAATCATAGCTCACATCCAACAAATCTTTATCAGCATTAATTAAACAAGTTTTAATTAATGCATATTTTACATCCAGATATTGTGTGTTATATTTCATGTTTTAATTATTTCTATACCGGATTCGTTGGCACAATAGTCGGACTTACAGAACCTTAAATCATAAACACATTCGTAGGCTGTCCCTTCCTTCTCAGCAGGGTATTCACACATAGACAAGATAAGAACTAAATAATTATTCTCATATCTACATTAGTGATTACAGATAATCTAAAAGGAAATAAACAGCAATGATAGTGTAACACAAAGAGGGGAAATACTATTTGCATGATTGTTATGTTTTAATCTAACACTCAAGACGTGTGTCCTCCATTGGAGTCCTATAGACCTCGTACCTCGGAGACTTCGACTAACTTCTTTTCTTTAAGAACACTCGATTTAGAAAAAGACAACTTATAAGGGAAAAACTCGCATAAGCGGTTCAAACTTATTTTCAGAAATAAATTCTCCCTTAATAACATCAACAAACGTAAACTGAGAAAAGTTGGCACTTTCTGCAATTGTAATATTGTATTGATCTGATCGATTTTTTAATATAAATAAATTAATCAATGGATAGTTAGCTTCATCAAAATCTAAAGGTATTCTATTAACTAATTCTTGTAGTTTTTTTTCATTAGACGCAAGAATATATTCTCTAATTTTCAATCTTGTATCTTCTGAGTCTATTGTTGTTAAAAGCTTAGTAATAGATAACAATCCATCTGTGAGTAGATCACTTAACTTACCATTATTTTGCATTGCATTATAAACCAATTCTCTCCATTGTTTTGAAGAGCTAGTGACATGCTTTTTCTTTTTTCCAAATAACATAATCATTTTTTTACTGCGCAGAGTGTTTTTTCCGAGGGGTCCTCACCTCTGTCTCTCGTAGAGGTCCAAAGATACATAGAACTCCAGTGGAGACTCCCTTTGAGACTCGTCGAATACTCACACTTTGACAAGATAAGAACTAAATAATTATTCTCATATCTACGTTAGTGATTACAGATAATCTAAAAGGAAATAAACAGCAATGACCTAGTAACACACAGAGGGCGAATTACTATTTGCATGATTGTTTTGTTTTGATCTAACACCCAAGACGTGTAACACGAAGAATCCTCTATAGGAGTCTTTTGGGCCTCGTATCTCAGAATCTTCGAAGATTTTTTCATTAAGTACACCAAGCGGAGAAAAAGAATATACTCTGATATAATACTTTAATTATACCTAATAGTCTCTTTTAAATGCTTTACAATATTACCGTTATCATCAAAAAAAAGAAGAAACTTATCCGCAGTACCAAAATAAGGTTGCTTGAGATTATTATCACTATACATTCCCTTCCTTATCTCTACTAACAAATGATTATTATTTGATTTTGAAAATACTAAATACATGTTATATTCTTTCACATTCTTAAAAGCAGAGTCAATACTACTATTCAAGAAGGGTTCGAAATAATTTTTTTGATAAAACAATTTCGGATCTCGCATTTCTTCTGATATGAAATTCGAATCAATGCTGTAAAATTGAGAATTAAAAGGTGAAATTCCTATGTATTTAATTACAGGTGAAACATTAAATTGCTCTTTATAAATGACACCTATGTATTTATATGCCTTTAAGTAAATAGGATCAACATTCTGCGAATAACATCCACAAGAAAAATAAATTAAAAAAAAGGTCAAGTATTGTTTCATAATTAGAATTTCAAAAAAGTGTAGTTGGTACTTTTCCAGATTTCAATCCTTTTTTACTCCGCAAAGTGTTTTTTCCGAGGGTTCCTCACCTCTGTCTCTCGTAGAGGTCCAATGGACTCCCTTAAAGACTCGGCGAACGATCACACATAGACAAGATAAGAACTAAATAATTATTCTCACATCTACATTAGCGATTACAGATAATCGAAATGGAAATAAATAGCAATGACCTTGTAACACAGAGAGGGGGAATTACTATTTGCATGATTGTTGTGTTTTGATCTAACACCCAATACGTGTGTCCTCCATGGGAGTCTCCAACGGAGTTCTATGAACGTTTAGACCTCGTACCGCGGAGACTCTTCGAGTAATTTCTATTCATTAAGTAGACTCTAAGGAGAAAAAAAGTTAGGCCATATTTTGAATTAAAAAGATTATTCAAATTTATGGGCATTTTTAAGTGCTGTAATTGAAAAACTACTTTTCTCTATGATTTTCCTAGAATCACCTGAACTAAAATGCGCTTTTGTAACAAAAATGCTATCACCATTGCATTTATAGCTATACCCTTCTGATGGATCGTGCGTACCAATATACTTTCGAAAGCTAACCGAATCTGTTATATAATCAGCATACAATTCTGCAGAATAAGCTCCTCCAGAAAATACTCTATACTTTTCTCTATATAAATTCTCACTAATTTTTTTTGTACTAAAATGTCTGTCTTTACTTTTTTTATCTACACAACTAAATAAAAAAAGTATTGTAGTAATAATACTAACATTGAAAAATTTACCAATTTCCATAATGTATTGCATTTGATATATGTGACCCTCGAAGATATTGCTTATTATAAGGCATTCGTTTAATTAAACCTTTTGAATCTTTCATTCCTCTCGTATTCCATTTATAATCACTTCTCCTCAGTAGTGTATTCACACATAGACAAGATAAGAACTAAATAATTATTCTCATATCTACATTAGTGATTACAGTTAATCTAAAAGGAAATAAACAGCAATGACAGTGTAGGACTAAGAGGGAGAAATACTATTTGCATGATTGTTGTGTTTTGATTTAACACCCAAGACGTGTAACACGAAGAGTCCCTCGTACCTTGGAGACTCTTCGAAGAACTTCTTTTTATTACGTACACCTTGAGGAGAAAAAAATTATGAGCGAGTTGCAGACTGGCATCCAGTATTAATATCCAAGAGGTGGCTTAATGCAAAACTTTTGAAAGTTCCGAAACTTTCAAAAAGCTAACGCTCAAAAGAGTCCCATGGACCTCGTAGCTCGGAGCGGTCTTATTTTAGAATGAAACAAGGACATTCTGAGGAAAAAAATCTAATTTAATCGCTTCCCATTTATTCCTATTGCATAATTATCACGGATAAACACATGCAAATATTTTACGCCCTGCTTTACTTCTGCTGCTTGCTTTACTGTAGTTTCATATAAATATGGATATACCCGTTCCTTTACTAGATTCAGATCTAGAAAGTATATGTGTTTATTTTTTGAATTAACTGGAACTACCCTATACAATGAATTATAAACTATGGTATCCCCCAATTGTTTTGATGAGAACAAAACAATGCCATCAGTTATTGGAGATTGAATATATCCGTCAGATGGCTTTATTATTCCATAATATTTCCCCGAAATAATATAACAAGTTGCTCCATATGTTTTCCAAACTGTTATATATTTCCCATTACCAAACTGGTAAAATTTTCTTTTCTCTCCAAACCAAAACAAAATAGCTCCAAAAATAAAAATAATAAGAAATATTTTTTTCATAAGTCAAATTTTCCTTCTCAGCAGGGTCTTCGTACTTGAGGGTTCTTCGCGGAGTCTCTGAGGCACGAAGGACTCCGCGTGCTACACTTTTGTGGGTCTACAATTACAAGTAAACTCGCTATGTTCATCTCAAATCTATGTCCTGCAACTCCATGTACATAATCACAGGATATAAGCCCTTTTTCCTCAGTAGGATACACACAGATTGACAAGATAAGAACTAAATAATTATTCTCACATCTACATTAGCGATTACAGATAATCGAAATGGAAATAAATAGCAATGACCTTGTAACACACAGAGAGGGAAATGCTATTTGTATGATTGTTGTGTTTTAATCTATCACCCAAGACGTGTGTCCTCCATGGGAGTACTTTGGACCTCGTACCTCGGAGACTCTTCGGCGAACTCTTTTTCATTAAGTACCCCCGGAGAAAAAAAATTACTCTAGTCTATTTTTAAGATACTAGATAATTTTGGAATACATTTATCTAAGTATTTAAATTTTTTTTTATCGAATGCAAATAAATTTTTATCAATAAAGAAAAATTTATTTGATGCAAACCCAATCTCTCGAAAAATCTTTCCTCCATGATAAAATTCAATAGACAACCTAATATCAATAAAGTTATTTTCTAACTCTTCAATAAACTTCCCTTTGATTGACCTATTAATAATATTATAGATCGAATCAATAGTAGACACTTTTGTTATCACAATTGGTTTTGTTTCCCCAACAATAGACTCTTTAGTTATTCGTGTATGATAGATAGGAGTCGTACTAATAGCGTACACAACTAAGCTATCAGACATCTGGGAACTAAAAAGCTTTGAATATGAAAAAGAGATGAGTATAAATAATAAAAAGGGTATTTTTTTCATAAATATTGATTTAATTTTTTTTCAATAGTCCATCTAAAATCTTCTTTCGATCAAACATATCTTGAACTTTTTTTGGGTAACCAATCATTTTAGTAGATGTTGGGCCACTTGTCGTCACAGGAATTCCAGAATGATTAGTTCGTGTAGCTTCTTTTAATCTCCTTGCTGCAGAAGTTTCAGACCCAGTAATAACACGGTATTCTTCTTTATTATCATACATGAAGTATTTTCTATTTGGTTCACTATTCTTGTCAAAAGTTTTTCCTTCTAAGTAGAGTGTTCATACTTGAGGGTTCTTCGCGGAGTCTCTGAGGCACGAAGGACTCCGCGAGCTACACTTTTGTGGGTCTACAATTACAAGGAAACCTCCTATGTTCATCTCAAATCTATGTCCTGCAACTCCATATACGTAATCACAGGATATAAGCCTTTTCTCCTCAGTAGGGTATACACACTTAAACAAAATAAGAACTAAATAATTATTCTCGCATCTACGTTAGCGATTACAGATAATCTAAAAGGAAATAAACAGCAATGACGGTGTAACACAAAGAGGGGGAATTACTATTTGCATGATTGTTTTGTTTTGATCTAACACCCAAGACGTGTAACACAAAAATGTCCCCCATAGGAGTCTCCACTGGAGTTCTATGAACCTTTGGGCCTCGCACCTCGGAGAATCTTCGACGAACTTCTTTTTAAGATAGAATGCGGAGAAAAAAAAATCGGAACTTCCCGAAAGTTAACGCTCATCTTTTTCAGGCTCACTTGTTACCATACTATGTACAGTTGTTATTTAGTACGAAAGCGATTTTTATACCTAAACTTTATAGTCAATATCGTAAACCATCCAAACATCTTTGCGAAGCTCTAACTTGTAAGTAAGACCTTTACTGCCATTATTTTTAGGCCTAAAAGTCACTTCTGCCTTAACTCCATTAATACTTTCTATTATATCGTAATCATAGTACTTAAAATACCTGGTAAACTTCTTGTCAGTAAAGTTTGACATAAATGATACCATTTCCACCCAAGCTTGTTCCGGCGATAAGTTCTCTATTGAATTTTTTCCGCTATAGACACTATTAATGTCAATGTAATTTTTTGCTTCTTTATAATCCATTAAAAACTCTGCAGTTTGTAGTTTGATAACTATAGCTAATGGAGAGTTTTTATGATTCATACCTTCTCTATTAACACAGCTTATTATCAAAAAAACAGTGGAAAATATTGTGCCTGCTATTTTTTTCATTAGTTACGGTTTTGTTTACCAAAATATTCAAGATATGGCTTAGCTATAATCCCACCTGCTGGGCCCTTAACATTTGTGGCGCCTTTTATTTTTAACGCCCCATTGTAAAGATTATTTGGAGCAACAACATTGGCATCATTATATCGTAATCGCAACACACCTGAAGGCCTTACTACTTGACTGGCATCAAAGGAAGGAAATACTGCCTTCAATCCATTTTGTACAAACGAAGAACAATTATTACTACATGCATTATAGTTATTTCCAGCAGCTTGAATGCCTTCTAACCTCATTTTCGCAGCCTTATCTTGCTCAAAAGAGGTCCCAATTTGAACGATCCCGTCAGCTGCTCTACCTTCTCCAAATTCACTTACTTTACCTTTTTCACCACTTATACTAACGTCAGTATTTTTTAATTCATCAAAACTCTTAATTATTTTTTTATTGTAATCTTCTTTCACATTAGATTGTAAAGAAAAATTTCCGACTGACTTTTCTGGCCATAAATCATAGTATGTCATTGTTCCATCTTTAACCTGCCTTTCTTTTTCAACTTCTCGTGTCCGAGTTTTACCAAATTCATCCTTATATTTTTCTTTAACTTTATATTTTTCAGTCTTGTAATTATCTACTGCTATTCCTGCATGTCCAGTTTCACCATCTTTTGAATACCATGTAAGTACATAAATGTCATTACCATCAGGATCAATAACATTTATTGGATTATTTACAGCATAATTATATGGCGAGAATGGGTAATAATTTTCACAAGAATTATCAATAACCCCCCACCTCCCAATCTGCGGATCATACATCCTCGCTCCATAATCAAACCACTCCAACCCATTACCGTTGCTAAACTCTTTATTCTGTAACTCCTTACCATTAAACCTATACTTATTCTCCAACCTACCCGATGCCTGCCCACTAATACCATCTATTGTTAACCCGAAGGGATAGGTATGGTTTACTTCAAGTATTGGCCCCGACTGCGTGATTACTGTAAAGTTCTCAAAAAATATGTCTTCTTCATCTAAATTATGAGCGAGCTGTGGGCATAATATTTACCAATGATCTTATAAAAATGCCTCAACGTAAAACTTTAGGAAAGTTAGATTAAAGTGTTTAGAATATTTTCTCATACCATTTTAGAGGCTGTTTAAGATAAGTAGACTTGAACCCATCATACTCAAGAATCAAAAGATCATTAATTAATTGAAAAATCGTTTCAGTCTTTATTTGATTATTTGAAGAACCTTGTGTTGTAATAAGTTTATTAGCCTGAATTTCGTATCGCATTAATATTTTTTGAATCTTATTTCTATCCTTAATAGTATAAATTAAATTACCATTAGATTTAAATTCAATCTCAGCATCTCCATATTCGAGTTTACTAATGTAATCAGATTGCAAAGTTTTCCATTTTCCTACTAATTCATTTTTCATCTTGAGCCATTTAATTCACTTAAATGTAATTTTGCCGGATATTCAATAGATTTACCTTTCGAGTGTAGGCTCCCCTTATTTTAGTGCCAGAGTTAATTAGAGTTTTCTAAGTTATTAATTTT